>JAYWIJ010000146.1:0-44296 GCA_043788935.1 Gemmatimonadaceae bacterium
GGAGCGGATCGGCGGCACCTTTCACCTGATCGCCACCGTAGAGCGTCGAGCGCTTGCCCCACCCACCGCTGGCCGCCAGTGCGCCGTCGCATTCGATCACGAAGTAGGTGCCATCCGCGATCAGCTGCGAATCCACACCGAACACCGAGACCAGCGATTCCTCGATCTCCGCCGGCGAATAGTGCGCCTGACTCAGTCCGCGCACCGACGCATCGATCAGCGCCGTGATCGCGGGGATGTCCGCAGGTGTCGCGTGCCGCAGCACCGGTATGTCGGACATCGCGATCAGGGCTTGACCGTCGCCGCGCCGACCGACGCGACCTGTGCATCCTGCGCGGACGTCGCCCCGCTGACGCCGATCGCCCCGATGATCTCGCCGTTGACCACGATCGGCACGCCGCCCTCGACCGGCGTGATGCCCTCGAGACCGAGGATCGCCAGTCGCCCTGCGGTGAGGGTGCTGTCGAGAGTGCGTGTACTCCGGCGCAGCCGCGCGGCCGTACGGGCCTTCGCGCGCGAGATGTCGACACTGGCCGCAGGCGCGCCATCCATCCGTGCGAAACCGACCAGTTCACCCGCCGCATCGACCACGGCGATCGAGACCTGCCACCCCTGTCGGTTCGCCTCGGCCAGCGCGGCACTGACGGCACGTTGCGCCCCCTCCAGCGCCACGACGCGTGTGGTCCGGAGCTGGGCGTGCAATGTCACGGGCGCTGACAGCAGCAGCGCGGCACAGACCGCAAGCGGGAGACAACGGGAAGGATGCATGAAGGGGCGCAAGGTGAAAGTCAGCGCGCGCCGGCTGGCGTGGTGCGCGTCAGTGCGCAATGCACTCGATCTCGACCTTCGCGTTCAGCGCCAGTCCGTTTGCACCGAGCGCGCTGCGCGCCGGGCGCTTGTCAGCAGGAAAAAACGTGACGTAGACCTCGTTCATGGCGCCCCACTCCTTCATGTCGGCCATGAACACCGTGCACTTCAGCACACGATCGAACGATGAACCGGTGCGCGTCAGCACGGCGCCGATGTTCTCCATCACCTGTCGCGTCTCGGCCTGAATCCCGCCGGTCACGAGTGCGCCCGTGCTGTCGGTGCCGACCTGTCCCGACAGATAAATCAGGCCATTCACGCGCACCGCCGGCGAGAACGGCCGTGGCGGCCCGACGGTGGTGGTCAGGTACTCCGCCGGTGTGGCACTGGCACAGGCGGTCACTGCGACCAGCAGCGCGGCACAGGCAAGCCAGCGGCTGCGGCGGTGTGATGGCAGCATGAGCGCCTCAGACCCGGTGGTGGTCAGCGCGCCACACCTTGATGCGCTGCTTGATCTGCTTCGTGTCGGTGATCTTGTCGGCGAGCACCCAGCGCACCAGCTCCGGCGCCTCGGCATCGCTGGCGAAGCGCAGCGCGATCAGCTGTCGGGCACTGAGTTCATCCACGCGGTGGCGCAGGTCCTCGGGCAACAGCCGAGTCAGGCGCAACTGTTCCTCCAGCCGGATCACGCGATCCTGTGCCTTCAGCGGGAAGCTGCGCGCATACCAGAACGTCCCGAGGAGCCCGAATGCGCCCAGCATCTGGAAATGAGCGTCGGCGGTGCGCGTGGACATGGCGTGCCACGCAGACCAGACGACGAACACGATCGTCGACAACCCGGTGACGTAGTGGAAACCCGGCACCATGCGGGCGTGGTTCGCGAACGATTGCTCTGACGGAGTGCTCATGACGACCTGACGAAGGGTGGAAGCCGGAATATCACCCGTGGCCACGCCCGCCAGCAGTGGCCGCTTCGTCAGGAGTCATTACGAGGCCGTCTGACGTGCCTTGACCGGTGCCCAGCCAAGCCACGCCTCACCTTCGCCGATGGTCCGGTAGACCGTGAATCCACTGTCGGTTTCGGCGGCGAGCGTCGCATACATCCGCGCCATGCCGAACGACACGTCCGATTCGGCAATGAAGGCGGTGCGGGCCTGCCCGTGCTCCGCACGAAGTCGGCCGATGAGTGTCACCACGCGGCGAATATCGTCGGCGGTGAGCAAGACCGTCGCACGTCGGGCATCGAAGAGTTGCGCGTACGCGAAGCAGCCCTGCCTGACCAATTCGGTGATCAGGGCCACCATGTCCTCGAGGCGGAGCTCACGGGTGGCGGTGACGGTGACGCGCTGTGTTGCGTGATCGACGACGAACGGAATTGGCATACGTACACTGCTCCGATGACAGGCATCAGTCCGGCGGTGACAATGCGGCCACCGCTGAGATGACGTCAGAAGCAAAGCGGCGCAAGGGGCGCGCATTTCACCTCTGCATGGCATTAGCGAACCCTTACTGAACACGTTCCAATCAAGCCGAAAACCGCTGAGCGTCGCCGGCGTACAGTCAGGACACGCGACACACACGTCCCCCTGAACATGGGGGTCCCGGCCAACGAATGGTCACCTGCGGTGCCTTTCCGCCGGATTTACGAACGATAAGCGATTTTCGTTGACTCGCATGCCGGCCGACCCTTCGACATGCCGTCTGGAGCGCCGCGACCGAGGAATTAATGCTTCATGTCGCGACTAATTGGTAGCCCCCTGCGTCACGGGACGGACTCATCCGGAGTTACGCCACGCGACGCAGAACGTCACACCGCAAATCAGTGAGAAGCGGCCAATGCGGCTGTGGGCCCTCGAAATATGTCAGGCCGCAGGAATGGCGTGTTGTTGCACGCCGCCGTCGAGGCTGGCGCCGTCGGCGAACGAGACGAAGAGATGCCCGTCGGTGACGGAGAGCGAGAAGCTCATCCGCCGATCGAGTCGCGCAACCAGCGCGGTGATCAGTTCGCGATCGATGGCGCGAATGGCAATCGTCTCGGCCCGGTGGATCCGTTCGCCCTCGAGCTGACGGAGGTAGATCACCGCCGCCTTCTCGATGTACACCGCCACCCGCGGCGCCGCCTTGCTCGCCTTGTGCAGCCGTGCCGCATCGGGCGCGCCGACCTCGATCCACGCCCGGATCGTCCCCGTCAGGTCGCGGACGGTGATCGCCGGTTCGTCGGGATCGCTGATCCCACGCGAAAATGCGAGACCGTCCGCATACTCGAGACAGTACGCCAGCACCCGCGTCACCAGCCGCTCCTCGGTCTCCGACGGATGCTGCGCCACCTTCAGCGCCAGCGACTCATAGACGCCACGATCCACGTCGGCGAGTTCGATCGTGAAGTTGTAGAGCGTTGCGGTGAGCGCCACGGGACATCGGGTTGAGGACTGCCGCAGAACTCAGCGGACGGCGAAGGCGAAGGTGGAATATGCATGCGCCCGTGGCTGCAGCCGGTATTCACGACCCTGGCTGTGCACGCGCCACTCCAGCAGCCCGGCCGGCGTCCGGATCCCGAGACCAAGCTCCAATTCGCCGAACGTGCGACGCTTGTCCACGCGACGGCTCGGCGAGAACAGCGTGCCGTCGAGAAAGAGGTTGCGTGCCACGGCGTGCTGCGATGCCCCTGCCCGCGCGAACATGCCCCAGCGCCGCCGATCGGTGGATGCTGCGGTGTTCCACGGCGAGGGCGGACGCAGGCCGGCCACCAACTGCAGGCCGACCGTGGCGTCGGTGGCGACGGTCCCGACGCGCGCCCGCCACTCCGGCGCCAGCGTCACGCCGACGCCGGACGCCTCATGCCGCAGGCGCAGCAGGTCATGCGCACCGCGATAGGTGAGCATGGCGGCCACCTCGTTCGGCAGCTGCGCATCCCACCCGATGGGTGGACGGAAGCGCAAAAGCCGATGTACCAGCTTCTGGCCCGGCTCGGCGAGCGATGCCCTCCCGGTGACGCCGACGCTCACGCTGAAGGAGGTGAGACTGTGCAGCTGATCGCGCTGGATACCGACTTCCGCGCCGAGCCAGCCGGCATATTGCCGCTCGTCCGGCGACCGGACCGCCAGATCGAGGTGCGGCGTGTAAATGGACTGCGTTCCGCCGACGAAGATCATGCGGCAGTCGCGGGCGGCGACGTTCACGATGCCGCACTCCTGCGCGCCGCCAAGCAATCGCTGCGCAAGCCGGGACGACGTTGGCCAGAGCACGGCGATGCGCGTGCCCTGCGTGTACTCGCGATCGGCGCGCCGTTTTGGCGGCTGCCAGAAATTGAACGAATCGTTGTCGAGATCCACGCGCGTGAGCACCTGCGCGGATGACGATTCCGGCCGTGCCAGCAGGAGCGCAGCCCCCACGACGATCGCCCACGACCTGCCCACGCCGCGTGACATGCGATGCATGACCCAACATATGCGACGTGCCGCCAGGTGAGTGGCGGCACGCCGAGAGTGGTGCATGAAGGCGGCGCGCGGTCGCGCCGGATCAGCTATCGGAGGTTCGTGCCGAAGAAGGTCAACGACTTCTTCCAGGCATCGTCGGCAGCGGCGGCGTTATACGCCTGACCCGACGCATTGGCGAAGGCATGGTTGGCGTCAGCGTAGACGTTGATCATCACGTTGCGGCCGCCGGCCTTCAGCGAGCGCTCCATCGCGCGGACACTGTCCACCGGAATGCCCGTGTCGAGGCCACCGAACAGGCCGAGCACCGGCGCCTTCAGACGACCGAGCTGCGCACGATCCGTGATGGGGGCGCCATAGTACATGACCACCGCCTTCACGTCGTTGCCGCCAACGAGACCCGTGCGCAGCGACCAGTGGCCGCCGAAGCAATACCCGACCGATCCGATCTTCGTCGCACCCTGCGCCTTCAGGTACGCGATGGCCGCGGCGATGTTCTGCTCACCGGCTGGAATGTTCTTCATCGCCGTCTGGTACAGCACCATCGCCGTGTCCGGCGTGGTCGCGACACGGCCGAACAGATCGACGCCGAGCACCGTGTACCCCTCGCCGGCGTAGCGATCGACGATCGACTTGATGTTGCTGTTCAGGCCCCACCACTCATGCACGACGATGATCGCGCGCCCGTTGCTGGCAGCGGCGCCGGCCGGCTTGGCCATGTAGCCTCGCAACATGCGGCCACCAACGGTGCCGTACATGACGTCACTGCCGACAACGGCCGAGCGCGGAGCGATCAACGCGGCGGGTGTGGCGGTCGGGGTCTCACGGCCGTGCGCGGCATGCATCGCGTCGGCGTAGTCGGCCTGCCGGGGTGCCTGTGCCATGAGCGGAGCGCTTGCGGCGCACAGCAGGGCTATCGAGCGAAGAATACGCATATCGGAAATCGGAAGAATGAGGTCATGGGTGCGTGATCGCACACCGTCTGCGGTACCCTGGAAGCGGGCCCGCGCTGCTGGCACAATAACCCGAGCAGCGGGACAGCCGTTCCACCGACAGGCTATTCCCGTGACATGTCGGACGCGATCAGTTCGCCTGAGTACGCTGTCGACTCAGCGTGGCGCGCTCATCCGCCTGACGCGATCGTCTCCAGCGCTTCCCACCGGTCGGCCATGGCGGCCAGCTCGGTGTCGAGCCGCGCGAGCTCCGCGTGAACCTGCGTGACGGCGGCACCGTCGCGTAGAAAGACCGGGTCGCCGAGCTTGGCGTACAGCGCGGCGCGTTCCGCTTCACGGGCATCGATCAGGTCGGGGAGAGCCGTCAGTTCCTGCGACTCCTTCCATGACAGCTTCCGCTTCTTCTCGGCGCGCGGCGCAACGGGCGGCGTCACCGGCTTCGGCGTGATCACCGCCTGCATGATCGTCGCCGGGCGCTGCCGCACCCAGTCGGAGTAGCCGCCGGCATACTCGTTCACACGTCCCTTGCCTTCGAAGGCCAGCGTGCTGGTGACGGCGTTGTCGAGGAACGCGCGATCGTGGCTCACCACGAGCAGCGTACCGGTGAACTCGAGCAGCAGTGCCTCCAGCAGATCGAGCGTCTCGATGTCGAGATCGTTCGTCGGCTCGTCGAGCACCAACACGTTGAATGTGCGCGTGAACAATCGCGCGAGCAGCAGGCGATTGCGCTCACCACCCGAGAGCGCGCGCACGGGAGTGCGGGCACGGTCGGGCGGAAAGAGAAACTCCTGCAGGTACCCATGCACATGCTTGCGCTGCGAGCCGACCTCCACGAACTCCGCGCCGTCCGCGATGGTGTCGAACACGCTCGTCTCTTCGTCGAGATGCTCGCGGAGCTGGTCGAAGTACGCGATCTCGATGTTGGTTCCGAGCTTGATCGAACCCGCATCGGGTTCGAGCTGGCCGAGCAGGAGACGCAGCAGCGTCGTCTTGCCGGAGCCGTTCGGTCCGATGAGGCCCACGCGATCACCGCGCATGATCGTGGTGGAAAACTCGCGGACGATGGGACGCTCGCCGCGATTGAAGCTCACGTTGCGCGCTTCCACCACCAGACGACCCGATCGCTCGGCTTCCTGCGTCTGCATGCGCACATTGCCCACGCGATCGCGACGCTGCCCGCGCTGCACACGCAGCGCCTCGAGGTTGCGCACGCGACCCTCGTTGCGTGTGCGTCGTGCCTGAATGCCGGTGCGAATCCAGACTTCTTCCTGCGCCAGCTTGCGATCGAACTCGGCCCACTCACGCGCCTCGACTTCAAGCGCCGCTTCCTTGCGCGTGAGATAGGTGTCGTAGTCGCCGCCCCAGTCCACCAGCTTGCCGCGATCGAGTTCGACGATCCGCGTCGCCACACGACGAAGAAACGCCCGATCGTGCGTGACGAACACCAGCGTGATGCCGCGATCGACGAGGTACTCCTCCATCCACTCCACCGCCTCGACATCGAGATGGTTGGTGGGTTCGTCGAGGAGGAGGATGTCCGGCTGCCGCACCAGTGCGCGCGCCAGCAATGTCTGTCGCTTCCGCCCGCCGGATGCATTCGCGAAGGGCAGGTCGGGATCGAGCGACAGGTGCTGCAACACGGTCGACACGCGTGTGTGCACCTGCCACGCATCCGCCGAGTCGAGGGCGTGATGCAGGCGGTCCATCTCTTTCAGTGCGCGGTCGCTCGGATCGCGTGCCACTTCCAGCGTGGCGTGATGGTACTGCGCCAGGAGTGCGCCGGCGTCGCCCAGTCCGGCGGCCACGACATCGAACATCGTTCCACCGACGTCGTCGGGAATCTCCTGTTCGAGCCGCGTGACGCTCAGCCCCGTGAGCCGCACCACGGTGCCGCCGTCGGGCCGCAGCGTTCCGTCCAGCAGCTTGAGCAGCGTGCTCTTGCCCGTCCCGTTCCGACCCAGCAGGCAGACGCGCTCACCGCGCTCGATGCTGAAATCGGCGTGCGACAGCAGCGCGGGCCCACCAAAGGCGAGACTGACATCCTGCAGGCCCAGCAGCGACATGACGCGGTATTCGGGGTGGAATCCAGACGTGGCGGGAAGCCTGAAATCTACCTCCGCCTGGTCCGATCCGATCCTCCCAGCAGGGCGCTTTCCCGCCGGCGCCGAGACCCGGTCAGCGACGCGCCCTGACCCATCCCGTGACGACGAGTCCCGCTCCGGTCACCGCGCAGGCGATTCCGCCGATGCCCATCACCCGCATTGCTCCCGGCGTGCCAAGTCCGCGCGAAAGCAACAACACTGCCATGGCGCCGACCGCGCCGACCACGTACCCCACCCGCTCCACGCGCGGAAACTCCGGCATGGTCGGTACATCGTACGCCGCAGGCGCACCCCAGAGCACGGCGGCACAGCGATGGTAATCCCAGCACAACAGGAACAGTGAGGCAAGCAGCATCAGGGCCGTGATCACCGGCGTCCCGGCGAAGTGCAGTGAGACGGTGATCACGAAAATGTTGAGAATGATCGGGAAGAACAGCAGCGCACCGATCGTGGATGTCGCGGGCACCAGCAGCAGGACGCCGGCGATGAATTGTGACACACCGAGAAAGCGCCAGTACGCGCCACTCTGGTACATCGCCTCGAAGAAGTAGCCGATCGGGGTGCTGGTGGGGACCGTGGTGAACCGATGGCCCATCACCTTCACCATTGCAGTCGGCACGAAGGCCAGCGCCAGCAGGATGCGGGAGATCACGGCCAGCCGGTGCAGCGCGGCCTGCGACCGCGCGCGCAGATGCAGCTGTTGCAGGGCGTTGCGCACGCGCGGGGCGAGTCCCTTCGCGGGATGCAGCTCCGGCGACACCTCGTAGACGGCGCTCGCACCCCAGAGCACGCCGGCCAGCTGGTGGTAATCCCACGCCAGCAGCAGCGTCACCAGCAGGAGCATGAAACTCACCAGCATCGGGAAGTAGAGGGGAAATTCCAGCGACGCCGTGATCACGAGAATATTGACGAGAATCGGCACGAACAGCAGCGCTCCGAGCGCGGTGGTCGCCGGGATCAACAGCAGCAGACTTGCGATGATTTGCGAGGCACCGATGAATTGCCAATACGCGCCGCTGTGGTACAGGGCATCGAAAAAGAAGCCGGTCCGCGTCGTCGTGCTGACGGTTGTGAACGGTACACCGCGCAGTTTCAGCAGCGCCTGCGGCACGAACGCCAGCGCGAGTGCAATCCGCGTGAATACGACCAGCCATCGCAGCACGACGAGCGATCGCACGCGCTCGTGCCACCGCCGCAGCTGGCAATGCAGCGCTGGCAGCGCGGCAGAATCATAGGACATGCGTGCCCCTACGACGCAGCGCGCGACGGTGTTTCGTCACCCGCTGCACGTCAGGTCATCAACGCACGGGGAACGGTCTCGACGCCGGCAGGTCGTCCGCGAACTTCCACGGCGCGGCGCCGTCTCGCGTGAGCGGAATGATCGCCAGCCGAGCGCGCACCATCGCCATCGGCATCGACCCACCGAGCAGCACACCGTCGTGGAACTCACGCTCGCTCATCGTCCGGCCGCCCACGAGCGCCTTGTACATCGCACGCATCTGCAGCCCGCCGAGCATGTATGCGGCCTGATACGTGGGCGAGTAGTTGCCGGCGAAGCTGCGACGCACTTCACCCTCGGCATTCGCACGCTCGAAGTTCACCGTATCCACGAGGAACTGGATCGCCTGATCCGGCGTCATCTTGCCGAGGTGGAAATTCAGCGAGAAGATGATCCGTGCGCTGCGGTGCATCCGCCAGAACAGTGCACCGACACGATCTTCCGGTGTCACATGGAAGTCGTGATCGTACAGGAACATCTCCCAGTACAGCGCATTCCCCTCGTTCCAGAACGGCGTGGCGAACACGCGCCGGTGCGGGTTGTAGCGCGCCGCCATGAAGCCCTGGAGGTGGTGCCCCGGATTCAGTTCGTGGAAGACCGTGCCGTGCGAAAAGTGCGGATTGTTGCCGCGCATGCTCATCCGCTTCTCCTCGTCGGTCATTTCCTCTGTGGGGTAACTGACGAGGATCTGCTCGCCACCGAGGAAGAAGGGCGAGATGCGCTGCCGCTCGGGTGGAATCATGTCCATGCGCCAGTCTTCCCTGGCGAGCGGCGGGATGGTGACCCAGTCGTGCTGGGCGAAGAACTCCTCGGCCTGGCGCGCCAGATTCCGGATCAGCGCGGGCTGCTCTCCCGGTTCGACGTAGGTGTCCTTCACTTTCTCCATCGCCGCCTTCCAGTCGTCACCGAAGCCCATCTGGCGTGCGGCCTTCCTTATCTCACTGAGACTGAATGCGTACTCACGCTCCGCGATCGCGATCAGCTCCTCGGCGGTGTACGGAATCATCTCGTGGCGCAGGTCGACGGCGAGTCCGGTGGCACCGATCGGATCGCCGATGATCGGGCCGGTGTTCGCGTCGGCCGCTGGTGCGGCACCCGTGCGCGCACCGGCCACCGCGGCAGGCCGCGGAATGCCGACGAGCTTTTCGCGAATGGCGGCACTGTAGCGCGTGAGTGATTCCGTGAGCTTCTGGCTCGGGTTTTCCATCCACCACGTGAACGTCGGGTCGTAGCCGGCATGGAAGCGATACCAGCTCGTCATCGTGCTGCGCAGCTGATCGAGCTGCTCGGCGGTGCGGTTCGCCACGGTGCGCGATACCGTCGGCGCAACGCCGCGTGCACGTGGAGAACTGGTGTCACCGCGCGCGGGAGTCTCGATCAGCGTGCGCAAACTGTCCACCTGGCGCACGACGCCCGCCATCGTGCGCGCCACATCCTCGGGCTTGAACGTGACCAGATCGCGACGCGCATCGTGGAGCGTCAGCAGGGCTTCGCGGAACGGCATCAGCGATGCCGTCTCACCGCGCTGCACGTCCTGACGGTCAGCGAGATCGAGTTCGTAGCGCAGATGGTTGTCGAGCAGGACGTAATCGATCTTCCCTTCCTGCGACAACCGATCGAAGTCCAGCGCACGAAGGCGTGTACGCCACGCCTTGTAGAACGCCCGCATCCGCTTCCGCTGCGCCGGCGAATCGTACGCGTCGTATCGACGGTTCAACGCCTGTTCGTCCACGGCGTAGCGCTGCACGACAGGCGCGAGCTCGCTGCCCTTCGCGGCGGCGAGCGCTGCCAGCTCCGGCACCGAGGCCAGCGGATCGTCGGGGAAGGGCGGCTTTGCAGGTGACTGCGCCGTTGCCGTGTGCAGCGTTCCCGCAGACGCGAGCAGGAGTGCGCACATCGCGTACACCGCGCGGCGAATGCATCGGATCGAACCAATCACGATCGGCTCCACGTTCAGTTGATGCGCGGGCGATGGCGTGCGCCATCGCCGGGTCGAGGTGCGGCAGCCTGCAGCGCGCAGAGCGACCTACATGTCGGGCGTCAGCATCAGGTGTGCGCGTGGCGTGCCCGGATTCATCAGCCACGGCCCCTTCCCCGGCGCCGATGACAGACCGGTCGTCGCACTCGTCGCCCCCGGCATGTAGAGCACGAACAGCGGCTTGGAGTTCGGTGCAGCGCCCGACGCCGGATCGAAGTCACCCTTCGGGCCGGTCAGCGAGTACAGGGCAGCCGGTGCCGTCGGCATCCGCAGCGTACCACGACGCACTTCGGCGAACCGGACCGTGTCCACCTGTGTGCCCGGCGTGCCGGCGGCGCGCAGGGCGCGACCACGGGCCATGAACGGCTCCATCGTCGTCGCGTAGCAGGCCACGTGGAAGCGATCGTCGCTGGGATCGTCGGCCAGACACCGCATGCCGTTCCGCGCCTGCCGCAGCACCACGAGTTTTCCCGCCTCACGATACCCCATCACCCCAGCGCCTGCCCGCAGTGCGGCAGGCAACGGCAGCACGGCCGCCGCGATCTGCTCGGCCTCGACGGAGACCGACTGCGCGGCCACGGGATGAGTGAACATGACGGCGGCGATCAGCAGAGCGGCAGGGCGCATCTTATGTCTCGGGTCAGCGGGTATGAAGCGCCGGCGTCATTGCAGCCGGAAGAGGTAACTCAGCTTCACGAAGAATACATCACGGTTCGGCTGCAGGCCCTGCGTTCCGCCGGGGCGATCGGCGCGCGAGGTGTTGCCGTACCCGAGGTAGACCACGGTGCCGGGCGTGGGCAGATACGAGAACAGGAAGTCGAGCCTGCCACGGAGACGATTGAAGGCCACCGCGCGGCTGAGCGACCCGTCATCGGCGCGGAAGTACACCGGCAGGTTGGTGCGAGAGTCATCACGCAGCGAATCCTGTTGCAGCTTGGCCACTTCACCGATCACCCGCACGAAGATCTGTCGTGTCACCTGGTACTCGACGCGCACACGCGGCACGTTGCGCGTCAGCACCCGCGTCCCATCGGTCTTTCGGTCGTAGAACTCGTAATTCCACGTCCCCGAAATGCGAAGCTGGTCGGTGGGCCGGACATTCAGCCCGACGTTGGCGATACCGACGTTCGCGCTGCTCCATTCGGGGAAATTTTCATCCTGACCGAGCAGCAGGAACGAGTTAAAGGAGAAGCGCTTGAACTCCGGCGTCGCACCGGACACGACCCAGTCCACGTTGATCAGGTTCGGCGTACCGCGGTAACTCACCGTATCGATCCCCGTCGAAGCTGGTGCCAGATAGACGTACTTTGCGTAGAGATCGCGATCGTACGAAAAGCGCTCGAGCAGCAGTTGCGCGCCGACCGACCATCCACCCTTCAGGCGCGCATTGCCCCGGAAGTGCAGCTTCTCGTCCTGTACCGGCCCTCCGCGAACGAAGTCGTCGTAGCGAAAGCTGTTCAGCCACGCGATCTCCGGCGTGATCGCCTCGAGCCTGGCGCCCGGCTTTCCCAGGAACGTGAACCGATTGGTGAAGTTGACGTTGGCGATGCCGGTGCGTGCGATGAAACCGCTCTGCGCGTCGAACTCCGGAGCGATGCCGTTGACGGCGTACTGTGCGCCGAAGCGCCGACCGGCCACGTTCATCGACAGATTGAACAGCGGGGCGCTGGTGGTGACACCCGACCTGCGCGTGAAACTGTTCGCCACCTGTCCCTGAACACTCACGATACCGCGCACCAGTCGACCATCGAGACCGGCGACGCGGTTGAACTGCTCGCCGTCCACCTTGTCGGTGTACACCAGACCGATGCGACTCTGCTTGCCGATGTCCCGCTGCACGCGCAGCACGTTGAACACCGGAGAGTTGCTGCCGTCGAAACTCGCGTCGCGATTGTCCACGGCCGAGAGCAACCCGATGTCGAAACCATTCACCTTGCCGGTCAACTTGGTGGCCGCGAGTGGCTGCGTGATACGACGCGTGTAGATCAGCCGACTGGGTGCCGCGAACTGCTCCTGACTTTCGAGAAAGAAGGGGCGTCGTTCCTGGAAGAAGACCTGCACACGCGGGTCATATGTGAACTGCGTGGCGTCGGCTTCCACCTGCGAGAAGTCCGGATTGGCGGTGCCAGACAGCGTCAGGTTGCTGGTGATGCCCCAGCGCACGCTGCCGCCGAACTCCGGGCGACTGTTGCCGTAGCCCCACCCGGCGGTCGACGGTGCACCGGCGGCGGTGGACGTGACGGTGGGAATCAGGTCGACCGTCACTCCGCGCGACAGATTGCGCAATCCGGCCAGATGTCCTGACTGCGCGAGGAAGCTGGCGCCGGCGCGCGCCGTTGGTGCCCACGTCTCCTCGTGCCCCGTCGCTTGCACGGTCCGCACCACGTTCATCTGCCAGTTCTGCTCGGACCCGGCACGATAGCGCAGGCTCTTGAACGGGATCTGGATTTCGACTTCGTAGCCGTAGTCGGTCACGTGCCCCTTCGACTTCCACACGTAATCGGGTGCCAGGTCGGCCGCCTCGCGCGTGCGCACGATGCCCCCGGAAAATCCGCCGCCCTGCACGGTGCCGGTTTCGATCATGACACCATCGCTCTGAATGCCGATCGGATTGACGGCGAACAGCAACGCCTGCCGGCTGTCGTTGTAGGTGCCGAGGAAGAGCTGGATGTTGTCGTCGGACGAGATCTTGTCGCGATCCGAGAGGTTGTGGCGCACCGAGCCCGCCGGGGCATAGGCGCGAATTCCGACGTGCAGCGCGGTGGCGGTGTAGAACACGAAGACCTCCGTGCTGTCTCGTGCCGCGACGCCATCGGTCGGGAAGTACTGCGAGAAACCGGTGAGCAGCGCAGCCTTTCGCCAGGCCGGCTCGTTCAGCACGCCGTCGACCTCGATGCTCTTCTCCTCGCGTGGCGTCGTGATCGACAGCGACCCGCTGCGACCGTGATACACGGTGCCGGTATGGGGTTCGCCGGCGGAGAGGCCGAGGGTGAGCGCGGTGAGCGCGAGCAGTGGTGAGAGCACCGGCGATCGTGTGATGTGAGGTGAACGCGAGCCGTGGCGGACGGGGGATGGGCCGACCGCAGCACCCGCACATTGCCGACCCGACGCGCCTCCGGCAACATTTGTATCGATACAACGGCCCGACGCCGTGACACGCTGAGCTCTTCTCCAAAGGACTGCATGCGCTGCTCCACCGGACCCCTGCTGCGCCATGCGCTGCTGGTTCTGCCCTTCACGCTTGCCGCGGCTCCTGCCGGCGCGCAGGCCCGCCGTACCGTCACCGCCGCCGAGTACGACCGGGCGGTCCGGATGCTCCCGCAGACGGTCGCGCCGCTGGTGGTCGGCGGAACCGCGCCGGGTGTCACCTGGCTGCCTGACGGCCGTTTCCACTACCGGAGCGTCCGACCGGCTGGCACCGAGTACGTGCTGATCGACCCGCGCAGCCGCTCTCGCGCGCCGCTCTTCGACCACGCCAAGGTCGCCGCAGCCCTCGGCTCCGCAGCGATCGGGGCCTTCAACGCCACGTCGCTCAACTTCCAGGGTGTGGAGCTGTCCGACGACCGGCAATTCGTCACGGTGACCACCGGCGGGCGACGTTTCCGCTGCGCGGTCTCCGGAACCAGTTGCACGGCCACGGGGCAGACCGCCACGCCGGCGCCGACACGCGGTCTGGCGGTCACCTCGCCCGACGGACAGCGGGCGGCGTTCATCCGCAACTGGAACCTCTGGGTCCGCGACGTCGCCTCGGGCACCGAGACGCAGCTGACCACCGACGGCGTCAAGGATTTCGGCTACGCCACTGACAACGCCGGCTGGACCACGAGCGACCGCGCCATCCTGCTCTGGTCCCCCGACTCGAAGAAGATTGCCACGCAGCAGCAGGACGAGCGGAACGTCGGCGACATGTACCTGGTGCAGACGAAGGTCGGGCACCCGGTGCTGCGCAGCTGGAAGTATCCGCTGCCCGGCGACAGCGTCGTGGCGATGGTCCACCGCGTCGTGATCGATGTGGATACGAAGACCATCGTGCGACTGAAGATGCCGCCCGACTTCCATCGCTCGACACTGGGCGACGACATCTCGATGCACGACTACGTCTTCAGCCCGGACGGTGCGAAGCTGGCGCTGGCCTCCACGTCGCGCGATCACAAGCAGACGATCGTGCGGCTCGCCGACACCCGAACCGGCGACGTGCGCACGGTGTTCGAGGAGACGGTGCCGACGCACTTCGAGTCGATCAGCGGCTGGCGCGTCCTGTGGAACAGCAACGAAGTGATCTGGAACTCGCAGCGCGACAACTGGAGCCAGCTGTACCTGTATGACCTGAACACCGGTGCGCTGAAGAACACGATCACGACTGGCGAAGGACCGGTCAGCTCCATCGCACGTATCGACGAGCGCACGCGGACGGTGTGGTTCGGCGCACAGGGACGCGAGACCGGACAGGACCCGTACCTGCGCCACTTCTATCGCACGAACCTGAGTGGCCGCACGCCGGCGGTGTCACTCACGCCCGACGACGGAGATCACACCATGCAGCTGTCGCCCGACGGTCGCTGGATCGTGGACACCTGGTCGCGCGCCGACCTGCCGCCGCAGACCGTCCTGCGCGATGCGAACGGCAAGGTCGTGATGCCGCTCGAGACGGCCGACATCAGCAAGCTGCTGGCCCATGGATGGAAGCCGCCGATCCTCTTCAGCGTGAACGCCGCCGACGGCACCACCGACATCCATGGACAGCTCTTCCGCCCGACGAACTTCGACTCCACGAAGAAGTACCCGATCATCAATAGCGCCTATCCGGGCCCGCAGGCGGGCAGCGTGGGCAGCCGCGCCTTCTCGGCGGCGCGCGGTGACAAGCAGGCGCTCGCAGAACTCGGCTTCATCGTGGTGAGCATCGACGGCCGGGGCAGCGCGCCGGGACGCTCCAAGAGCTTTCACGACGCATATTACGGCGCGATGGGCCGCGACAACACGCTGCCCGATCAGGTGGCCGCGATGCAGAATCTCGCCAAGCGCCATGCGTGGATCGACATCGACAAGGCCGCCATGTGGGGACACTCGGGCGGCGGCTTCATCACGGCCGGCGCCATGTTCCGCTACCCCGACTTCTTCAAGGTCGGCATCTCGGAATCGGGCAATCACGACCAGCGCAACTACGAAGACGACTGGGGCGAGCGCTATCAGGGCCTGCTCGTGCGCGGCCCGAACGGCACCGACAGCTACGACGTCGAAGCGAATCAGACGCTGGCGAAGAACCTGAAGGGCAAACTGCTGCTCGCTCACGGCACGATGGACAACAACGTGCCGCCCGACAACACGTATCTCGTCGTCGACGCGCTCATCAAGGCAAACAAGGACTTCGACCTGCTGATGATCCCGAACGCCGCTCACGGCTTCGGCAGCGCGTCCAACTACATGATGCGTCGTCGCTGGGACTACTTCGTCCGATGGCTCCAGGACGCCGAGCCGCCAGCCGGGTACGTCATTCGCTGAGCCGGTAGCTCGGCCGTCCGGATGTCCTTTAAGGCGACAAGTGCCACAGCCACCGCAACTGGGACTGCAACCGCGACTGCTACTGCATTAACGCAAAAGTGCACAGCCGCAAAACTGCGCTGATACTGAACAAGAAAGCCACAGAATTGCCTTCATGATTGGCAGTTCTGTGGCTTTGATTTTTATGGTAAGGAGGTTTAGCGGCTGTGCGGTTTTGCGTTGAAGCTGTTCGCTGTTTGCCGTTCGTTCGTCGCAGAGGGCGGCCGACGTCAGCGGAGTGTGAAGTTTGTGATCCGGTGTAGGAGCACGGCGGTGCGGGCGATCTGGATGGAAATGGAGCGCAGATCGACGGTTTCGTTGACGGTGTGGCCGCCCGTGCCGCCGGGGCCCAGGCCGTCGATGATCTGGGGGATTGTCGCCGCGACGAACGAGACGTCGGCAGCACCGGCGCGTGCCGGGTTGTCCATGCCGACCGCACCGAAGCCAAGGTGTCGGCTGGCGCGATCGAACTCGGCCAGCAGTGCACGATTGCCGCGCGTCGGTGCCATCGGCGGATAGCCGTCACTGAATGTGAGCGTCGCGCTGGTGTGCGGCGACGCGCTCGCGGCGATGGCCGACATGCGCGACTTGGCATCGGCCAGCGCCTCCGGCGAAATCACGCGCAGATCGCCGGACACCGTGAAGTGCTCAGCGACGATGTTGGTCTTGCCGTAGGCCGTGCCCCGCGTGCCGGTGCTGTCGAGCGACGCAGCCGTGCCGCCGAGCGCCACACCGGGGTTGAAGGTCCGCAGCGGATCGCCACCCAGTTGCACGCGGAATTCGTTCAGCATGCGCGCCGCTTCGAAGATGGCGCCGGGACCGATGTCGTCGCGGAACACCTGCGACGAATGCGCCGGTGTGCCCTTCACCGTCAGCGTCCAACCCGTGAAGCCACGTCGCGCGGCAACGGCGGTGCGCGGATCACCATCGCCGTCCTCGAAGCCGAGCGCGATCTGCGAGCGTGCGCCCGCTTCCACCAGTGCGCGGCGTGCGACATTGATCGGCGCACCGGGTGATTCTTCGTCGCCGTTGAGCACGACGGTGATGCTCATGCGATCGAGCTGCCCCGCGGCCTTGAGCGCCTTCAGTGCGTACAGCATGATCACGTCGCCGCCCTTCATGTCGGTCGAACCGGGACCGCGTGCGGTGCTGTCGCTCAGACGCTCCCACCGCTGCAGCGGGCTGTCGGGCTCGAACACCGTGTCGAGATGCCCGATCAGCAGCACACGCGGTCCCGTCCCCGTGCGCTCGGCAATCAGGTGCCCCGCCCTGCCGAACGACGCACCGTCCTCCCAGCGCGTCGTGAAGCCCAGCGCATCGTACTCGGCGCGCAGCAGGCGCCCCACTTCGCGCACACCCGCCAGATTCTGCGTGCCGCTGTTCACGTTCACCAGCCGCTCGAGCAGCGCTATCGCCTCCGCCTCGCTCGCGCGTGCCCGCTGCGCGAGCGCACGTTCCGTCTTCGTGAGCGAGTCGGCGGCCGCGGTCTGCATCATCATCGCGGCGAGGATTGGAAACAGCATCACGGCGTGTCTCCGGTGCGCACGGGGAGTTTGCGTTGCATCCAGTCCTGGAATGATCCGTCGTAGAGTTTCACGTCATAGCCGAGGTGTCGTGCGATGAAGTACGTCGCACTGCCGCGGTATCCCACCCAGCAGTACGTCACCACCTTATCGCCAGGACGTACACGCTCCGCGAAGAGAGCCTCGAGTTCCGCGCGCGGTCGCAGCACCGAATGATCGGCATCCGCGAACAGCCACTCCCACTCGAGCAGACGTGCGCCGGCCAGATGTCCCGTGCTCGGCAGGCCACCGCGCACGCTGTTGCCCGTGAACTCTCCCGGTGTGCGCGTGTCGATGAGCGCGAGACCCGGTTTGCCGACGCGGTCGCTGAGCCAGTCGGCGTTGGTGAGCAACGCCTCGCGCGGCAGGGGCGTGTACCGCGATGGCACCGGCTTCACGGCATCAGTGGTCACGGCACGCTGCTCCCGCTTCCACTTGCGCATCCCGCCATCGAGGAACGCCATCCGGTCGTGTCCGAGGTAGTCGAGCGTGAAGAGCAGGCGCGTGGCCATCGGCGCCTCGTCGGCGTACACCACCACCCGGCTGGTATTCGACACACCAGCGCGTTCCAGTATGGCCCGCAGTGAGTCCACCGGCGGCAGCTCGCTGCTCACGGTGCCGTTCGAGCGAACGAAGGCGCGATACCAGAGCGTCCGGGAGCCGGGAATCTGCTCGCCGCGGTAGCCCGTGTCGGAGACGACGTGAATGAGCACGAGGTCGCGATCGGCGGCATGCGCGGCGAGCCACTCCGTGCTCACGACGAACTCGGAGGTGGACAGGGGTGCGGCGCGCCCCTGTGCCGTCACAAAAGACGGCGCCGCGGTAACGAGTGCCAGGGCCAGCACGGCCGGAAAGCGCATCGTGGTCAACGAAAGGGTGAGGTGGGGCGAAGCGCCCGTTGCCGCTGGAATATGCACCACCACGCCCGGCAGGGATCGCGACCGGTCACGGCGATGGCCGCCCCACCCGTCCCCCTTGCTCAACCCCTGCCCCGCGGCTTGCATTTGCGCCACTGCTGCGCCTGCCCACGCCCTACATGGGGGAAGTTCATGCTCGAGTCCACGATGATGGATTACCAGCTCACCATCCCGTCACTCCTCGAGCGGGCGGTGCGCATGCATCCGGATACGGAAATCGTGTCGGTCATACCGGTCGGTGTGAACCCGGACACGAAAGCACCGA
Organism: Gemmatimonadaceae bacterium; assembly: GCA_043788935.1. Taxonomy (GTDB): domain Bacteria; phylum Gemmatimonadota; class Gemmatimonadetes; order Gemmatimonadales; family Gemmatimonadaceae; genus JACMLX01. Next base: position 18,836 of record JAYWIJ010000146.1, read on the forward strand.
TCCCTGGCGTCCATCGCACCACCTACGGCCGCACCTATCCGCGCGTGATGCAGCTCTGCAACGCGCTCGTCGCCGCCGGCGTCACGTCCGGTGATCGCGTCGCGACGATGGCGCTCAACACCTACCGTCACTACGAACTGTACTTCGCCGCACCCTCCGTGGGTGCGGTGTGCCACATGGTCAACATCCGGCTGCCGCTGGAGCAGATCGCGTACATCCTGAATCACGCCGAAGATCGCATCCTGTTCATCGAGAACGTCTTCGCCGGAATGATTCCGCTCATCCGGCAGCATGCTCCAAAAATCGAGACGATCGTCGTGCTGGGCCCCGTCCCGGGCGGCCTCCCTGCCGGCACCATCGACTACGAATCGTTCATCGCCGGGCAGCCGACGTCGTTCACGTATTCGGCCATCGACGAGCGTCAGGCCAGTGGCATGTGCTACACGAGTGGTACGACCGGCGTGCCGAAGGGTGTGCTCTACAGTCACCGCGCCATCGTGCTGCACAGCCTTGCGAGCCTGTCGTCGGAGTTGCTGGGCGTCAACTCGCGCGAAGTGATCATGCCGATCGTGCCGATGTTCCACGTGAATGCGTGGGGCTATCCGTACACCTGTACGATGACGGGTGCGAAGCAGGTGTACATGAGTGTCTTCACCGATGCGCCGACGGTCGCGAGGATCATCGCAGAAGAAGGCGTGACGACGTGCGCCGGTGTCCCGACGATCTTCCTCGGCCTGCTCGACGAACTGGATCGCGCGAAGGCCGCCGGTACACCGCACCAATTGCCGACGCTCCGCACGCTCGTGATCGGCGGATCGGCCACGCCACGTGCACTGATCGCAGGCATGGGCAGCCGCCATGGTCTGCACGTGAAGCCGGCATGGGGCATGACGGAGACCACGCCACTCGGCACCGTGAACGCCGTACGGCACGAAGACCTGCTGGATGAGCCGGAGCTGCGCTACGACCGCATGTGTACCACCGGCAAGATGTCGCAGCTGGTCGAGCTGAAGCTGGCGGACGATGCCGGCGCCGAGCTGCCGTGGGGCACCGGGGAATCGGGGCGACTGCTGATCCGCGGGCCGTGGGTCACGGGCAGCTACTACGGCAACGCAGAAGCCACTGCAGCCACACAGTGCGATGGCTGGTTCGACACCGGTGACATCGCGACCATCGACGCCGATGGCACCATGACCATTCAGGATCGCGCCAAGGACCTGATCAAGTCGGGTGGCGAGTGGATCAGCAGCGTGGATCTCGAGAACGAGTTGATGGGCCATCCGGCGGTGCGTGAAGCCGCCGTGATCGCCGTGCCACACCCGAAGTGGGACGAACGGCCGCTGGGTGTGATCGTGCTTCGCGATGCGACGACGTCGGTGTCGAAGGAGGAGTTCGACCGATATCTGCTGGAGCGGGCGGTGGCCAAGTGGCAGCTGCCCGACGCGTACGAATTCGTGGACGAGATCCCGAAGACGACCGTCGGCAAGTTCCTCAAGCGCGCGTTGCGCGACCGCTTCAAGGACTACACGCTGCCGACTGTATGATGCAGCACGAGTGCCGCGACCATGGTGTCTGTCCCATGGTCGCGGTTGAATTACCTCACATCATCGGGCGCGACTGCTGCCAGCCACCGCGCGTGAAGTCGGGGAACTGCACCGGCATGCTCCCCTTCTGCACCGAGAGCGCACTCAGCGGATCAGGTACACTCCACGCCGCCGCATCGTAGACGTCCATGTCGGGTGTGAGCCCTTCACGCATCACCTGGATCAGCCGGTACGCCATCACGTAATCCATGCCGCCGTGGCCACCAGCGCGCGCCTTCTCGCCCAGTTCACGCCACAGCGTGTGCTCGTATTTCGACTTGTACGCGTCGATCGGTCCCCACCGCTCCGGCCCTTCTCCTTCGATGTAGATGCGCGCGGGGTAGTCCTCGAAGAGGCCCTTCGTGCCCTGAATCGAGTTGATGCGTGAGTACGGTCGCGGACTCGAGACGTCGTGCTCGAGACGGATCGTACGCCCCTTCGCCGTCCTGATCAACGAGATGTTCAGGTCGCCGGCGACGTAGCGCTCCTGCCACTTCGGTGAGTCCTTCGGCTCGTGCTCCTCGCGCCACTTGCTGAGCCCCATCGCGGGAGTACTCATCGACACGAGATAATCGAATCGGTCACCGCGGTTGATGTTCATCATCGCAGCGATCGGACCCAGTCCGTGCGTGGGATAGAGGTTGCCGTTCCGCTGCGTGTGATGTGCCCGGCGCCACAGCCCCTCGTCACGATTCTCGAACAGGATGGCGCGCAGGTCGTGGTTGTACGCCGCGCCACCATGCTTGATGTCACCGAACGCACCGGCGCGCACCATGTTCAGCACCAGCAGCTCGTTGTAGCCGTAGCTGCAGTTCTCCATCATGATACAGTGACGGCGCGTCTTCTCCGACATGTCGACCAGCTTCCAGCAATCCTCCACGCTGTACGCGGCAGGCACCTCGGTCGCGGCGTGCTTCCCGGCCTTCATCGCTGCGAGACACACCGGCACATGCCACTGCCACGGCGTCGCGGTGTACACCAGGTCGATGTCGTCACGCAGCACGAGCTGTTCGTAGGCGCGCTCACCGCCAGTGAAGCGCGCCGGTTCATACGTGTGTCCGGCGTCGCGCAGCTGCTGCACCGCCCGGTCGATCTTCTCCGGCACCGTGTCGCACAGCGCCGTGATCCGGACATTGTCCACACCCAGCAGCTCGTGCAGCACTGATCGTCCACGCAGCCCCGTGCCGACGATCGCAACGCGCACCACGTCATGCCTGGCGAACGGCACGCCGAGCATCGTGGCTGCCTTCCGTTCCGGCTGCGGCAGCGCGATCGGCGTCAGCGGCGTCGGACCGCCGTCGGCATGCGCGACGGAGGGGAGGCCGAGCGCCAGCCCTGCGCCTGCAATCGCGGCACCTTTCAGCAGGTCACGGCGCGACAGGTCGTTCAGATGTTCGGACATGAGCGTGCGGTGGTGAGTGTCGGTCAGGTACTGGCGTCGTCGGTCCACTGCCGCGCGGCAGGCCCGGCTGCAGTGGTGAAAAACATCGCGCGCTGCGCAGCCGCGGGGAACCGCTCGCGGTACGCGGATTCCCAGCGCGCAGGGAACGCGTCGTCCCCGCCCTGCACCCCTGCGCCCGGAACCAGCGCCCACACGCTGCCACCGAAGCCGGCACCGAAGGCCGACGCCGCAAGCGCGCCCTGCGCCTTGGCCAGATCCACGAGGCCCACCGTCTCCGGGATCTGGTTGCCGAGCCAGTCCTCCGCGGCACGCTGCGATCGGGCCGTGATGTCGGAGAGCGCATGCCAGTCCTGCGCGGCGAATGCCTGCGCGGCCGCCGGGATCAGCGTATAGGTCTCCAGCAGAAACTGATCGAGGCGCATGCGCAGCGCGTCCTCGCTGAACGCGGGCGTCACGATCGACGGGATCATGTCACGCAGTGTCTGCGCTGCGTCGGTGCTGCTCTCCACGGCCGCCGCCAGCGAGTGATCGGTACGCGCGGTCGTCACATTCCATGAGGCGAGCAGGTGACGCACCATCAGCGACACGCGATTGTAGCGCTCGCGCGCACCCGCACTCTTCTCCGCCACGATGCCGCAGTTGGCGATGACGAAGCGGTACTCGGACGGCAGCGCGTAGGCGCCGACACGACGCACCGGCATCCAGCGGAAGTCGACGACGTGACCCGGTTCTGCGCAGAGAATCGCCGTCTGGTCCTGACTGCCGCCCAGCGTCCCGACCCCCTCGAGACCTGCGAGGTCACGGAACGGACCGCCCATCTCCATCGCGCCCATGTACGCCGCCAGATCCTCGTGCGTGTGGATCGACGCGCGCCACGTGGCGGTCGTCTCGAGCTGGTTGACGGCCGCGATGGCGAGAAAGACGCTGAGCATCAGCGCCGTGGACGAACTGGCGCCCGCGGCCTGCGGCAGGTCGCTGACGAACGCGAGGTCCACACCCGTCACGGCGTCGGGAAAATTCACCGCCACGCGGCGCGCGACCGTCGCGACGTAGTTCGACCAGTGCCCGTCGGGAGCGGTGGCTGCCGCCGACAGCGGGATCTCGCACGACACTGCGACCGAATCGACATGCGTCGGTTCGAACCCTTGTACGCGGATCATACCGTCGGCCCGCGGCGCCGCGCGCACGCAGAAGCCACGGTCCACCGCCGCCAGCAGCGACCGTCCGCCGGCGTAGTCAGTGTGCTTGCCGAAGATCTCGATGCGCCCGGGTGCCCAGACGGTGTGTCGCAGCGTCGCTGCGGCACCCATCGCGTTCAGTGCCGCATCACACTGCACCAGAAAGCCCGCCTTCACTGCCGCGTTCTGCGCGGTGAACCCTGCCACTTCCAACTGCTGCACGAATGCGCGTTCGGTGGTCCGCATCAGAGATGCACCGGACGGTGTTCCAGCACCCGCGCGACACTCTCGATGTCGCCGCGCGTGGAGAGGTCCAGCACACCCTCGTCGCTGAACACCACACGGATCTTTTCACCGAGCTCCGTCACGGCGATGCGAACCGCGTCCTGCAATTCCAGTTCGTTGCGCACGCTGGGCTGCACACGTCGACAGGCCTCGTAGATGACCGGCGTGAACGACCAGAGGTTCATGCTCACCAATGACTCCGCCACCAGCGCATCGTATGTAATCTGGTCGGGTTTCTCGACGATGCTGGTCAGATGTCCGTCCGCATCCTGTTGCAGCAACGCAAACGCCCGCACACGCTCGGCGGGAATGTTGCCGTGGGCCACCAGTCCATCGAGATCGAAGCCGACGACGCCGGACGCACCGAGTGCCGCGAGCGCCCGGCAGGCCACGACCGGATAATAATTGTCGCCATTCATTACCATTACGGTGTCGGCACCAGCGAACGACTCGGCCGCGGCCACTGCCCCTGCCGTGCCATTCGGCGTCTCCTGAACCGCGAAGTGCACCCGGATGCGCTCCAGCGTCAGCGCGCCATAGTAGCGGCGGATCGTGTCGTGCTCCGGTCCGATCACGAGGCACACGTCGCGGATGCCGGCATCGGCGAGCGCACTCATCGCATGATCCAGGAACGGGCGACCGATCGGGATCATCGCCTTCACACCGGCATCGGCCACGTGCGCCTGCGATGCGTCGAGCTGGGCACCTCCGTCGGCCTTGCGCATGCGCGTCCCAAGTCCGCGCGCGAGGATCACGGCCTTCGTCGTCACTGCCATCACAAACCCCTGCACACGAAGGAAACACGCTCGGCTTGCACCCGCGCGATCGCCGGGCCCTTCGGCCCTCGTCGCGAGCACGCCGCCGGCGAAACAGAGTACCGCATCCGCGCGGCACCCACCGCAAGCAAACTGGCGTCCCGGCCCCTCGCCATCGGCCTGCGCCGAGCGTGCACGGCCGCGTCCGTTGTCACTCCGGCTGACGTCGGCAGTGATCCACTCGCCCGACGTTCAGTCTTGACGACGACGTCGCCACCGGCACGGACTCAGCGGACGACACCTTCGTCTTTCACCCGCTCGACCCTGGCGGAGCGTGCCGGCTGTTCCGGGCCGCGCCCACGCTCAGCGCGATGCGTCGTCCTGCTCCCAGCGGCGCCCGTAGCCGGTGAGCACGGCAACGAGCACCGCCAGCACCAGCGCCCATCCGTAAGTGTTATGCATGCCAATGGCGAGTGCCGTCTGCGGTGGCATGCCGAACTTCTCAGCACCGGTGCTCGCACTCGCGGCGAGGATCGTCGGCAGAAACCATGGCAGCAGAAAGGGCCACGTGCACACCGTCAGGTCGAGCAGGTTGGCACGACGATAGCGCGACAGCCCAAAGCGCTCGCCGGTCTGCCGCGCAAACGGTCCCGTCGCGAGAATCGCGACGACGCTGTGTGTGGTGAGCAGCACGGCGCCGCTCACGACACCCACGATCCACCACTCGCCCATCCGTGCGCTGCGTGCCTGCCCGGCCGCCGCACGCACCAATCGGTCGAGCACATCGGTGGCCTGCAGCGTGCCCACCAGCGCCACCAGCAGCAGCGTGAATACACTCACGCCGATCGCCCGCTGCATTCCCTCCAGCACCAGCCCCGTGGCGCCGAACGTCGCGCGTTCCACGTGCAGCAACGCCGAGGGAGTGATCAGCCGCAGCATCACACCGAGCAGCGCCGCCGTGGCCGCGCCGGTCAGCAGCGCCTCGATGAGATGCCGGCCGCGCAGCAGCATCGCGATCACCAGCGCCGGTGACACCGCCATGAGCAGCGCGAGCGGCTGCGCGCTGAGCACGAGACTTCCATCGTATCGCACCGTCTGTCGCGGCACACCGTCACCCATCGCGGCCGAGACGACCAGCGCCAACAGGCCCGCCGGCAGCACGTAGCGCAACCGACTGCGCACCGTGCCGGCGATGTCGGCGTCCTGCGAACCGCTCGACGCGATCGTCGTGTCGGACACGGGTGAAATCGAGTCACCGAAGGTCGCGCCGGCGAGGATCGCGCCCATCAACACGGCGGGTTCGGCGGCCACTGGCCCACCCGCCGGATACAGCAGCGGACCAGCCACCAGGATCGTGCCGAAGCTCGTACCCGTGGCCGTCGACACGAGCGCGCAGATCACGAATGCTGCCGCGACATATGCGCCGCCCGTCAGGCCGAGGCGCTGCGACAGTTGCGCGAGCGCGACCACGAAACCGCTCGCCCCGATGATCGTGCCGAGGACACCGGCAAAGAGCCACGCACAGAGCATGATCATCACGACACGCTGACTCATGCCGTCCAGCATCGCCTCGCAGTAGCGCGCACGATCGCGGGACAGTGCGAGACCGAGTGTCAGGGCGCCGAGCAGTATCGGCCAGAATCCCTTCTCGTCGGGGGCGCCGGCGATGGCGAGTGCGCCGACACCACCCAGAAAGGCAAGGAATGGAGCAAGTGCGCCGGCGAGCCCGCCGTAGAACCGCAAGGGTGCGGCGATCGCCGGTGTCGGTGTCGTGGCCATGTGGACGGGGAAACTCGCCGTCGGCTATCGTTCGCGCCATGCCGTCTGCCACCAACTTCACCGCCCCCACGCCCGACGATGCGTTCACCCTCTTCGACCTGCGCGTCGAGGTGATCGCCACCGAGCGTCCGATGGTCTGCAACCACGCCGCCGGCGACTGGTTCGAGCTGGTCGGCGAAAGTCTTCGGTTCCCGCCAGGACAGTCGTTTCCGCTCTATCCGTTGGCTGCGCTGCTGCCGCTGCTGCCCGCCAAGCAACGCCCCACGCATCGCAACGACTGGATGACCACCGACGCCGACGTCGCCTGCCCCGATCCGCATTGCGGCGGCAGGTTCCGCATCACGCGCACGGGCACCACCACCTTCCGCCATGGCGACGTGACGCTGGTGCCGCTGCCCACCGCGCCGGACGGCACGGCGTGACGATGCTGCCGCACGTGGCGCTGGCCTCCGACTACACCGTCCCTCGCCTGATCAAGGGCGGCTGGCAACTCGCCGGCGGGCACGGGGCCGTATACGCCGACGCCGCCATCGCCGACATGACGGCGTTCGCCGACGCGGGCATCACCGCCTTCGACTGCGCCGACATCTACACCGGCGTCGAGGAGCTGATCGGGCGCTTCATGCGTCACTGGACCAACGTGCGCGGCAGCGACGCGCCACCGATTCGTGTGCACACCAAGTGTGTACCCGATCTCGACAAACTGCCCTCGCTCACCCGTGCCGACATCGAACGAACCATCGATCGCTCACTGCAGCGCCTCGGCGTCAAGCGCCTCGACCTCGTGCAGTTCCACTGGTGGGACTACGACATAGCCGGTGTACTGGATGCGGCGCGACATCTGCACGACCTGCAGCACGCCGGCAAGATCCATCACCTCGGCGTCACCAACTTCGATACGCCGCACGTCCGCGCCATGCTCGATGCCGGCGTGCCGCTGGTATCGCATCAGGTGCAGGTCTCGGTGCTCGACAGTCGTGCACTCCGCGACATGGCCGCCCTGTGTGCATCGCGCGGCATCGGACTGCTCTGCTATGGCGCGCTCGCCGGTGGCTTTCTGCATGAACGCTGGCTCGGCATGCCCGAACCGCAGGCTCCGCTCGAGAACCGGTCGCTGGTCAAGTACAAGCTGATCATTGATGACATCGGTGGGTGGGCGCTCTTTCAGCGTCTGCTGCACGTGCTGCACCGCATCGCAGCAGCGCACCACACGACGATCGGTGCCATCGCCATTCACCATGTGCTGGGCCAGCGCGCCGTCGCCGCGGCCATCGTCGGCGCACGCAGCACCGCACACCTCGCGCCCACGTTGCGCGCCACGTCGCTGACACTCTCGGCCGAGGATGCCGCACTGCTCGACGCGGTGCTTGATGAGCGCACCGGCCCAACCGGCGACGTGTACGAAATGGAGCGCGAAAAGGGCGGCCGGCATGCGTCGATCATGCGGTACAATCTGAACACCACCTGACGACGCACGGACACGCGGCGAGACGAGATGAGCGTAACGCGAGTACGACTCGTCACAGCGCGTTCGCCGCGTCACACCTCGATCAATGGGCTCCACGCCGACGCGACACGCCGCAACGCCAGTCCGGCGAGGCTGGCCAGCACGCACCCGGCACTCGCCATGACTGAGAGTGGGGCCGTGCCGGTGACGCGCGCCGATCCGAACGCGATGAGCAGCAGAAGTGTCACCAACACTGTCGTGCGCACCGCGTCAGTCAGCGTACGGTGTTGCGCACGCCGTTGGCCCCAGTAACCGAGTGGCGCGAACAAGACGAAAAGCCAGAGCACCGTCATCAGCAGCGCCGCACTGGAACTGACCGGGACAACACCTTGCACCAACGCCCAGGCGATGGATGGTGAGAGCCGTAACACTGCCGTGCGCGTTTCTCCGGCCACATTCGGATCGCGCCAGTCGAGCGTCCACCTGTCCGCCGTGATGCCGGCGCGGAGCGACACGCTGCTGCGACCGGCGACGAACGCCCCGCGATTCAGCAGCGCCGGTGAACTGAGTCCCCACCGCCCGGCACGCAAGTCCGATGACAGCGACGCATCACGGCCGCGCTGTGCCAGCAGCAGATACGCGAACGTCTCGCGCGGATCGAGCGTGGTCATCGCAGGGTCGTGCACGAACACGATCGGCACGGCACCATCCCGGCCGTCACGCCCGCGCACCGTCACCGAGGCCGTGGCCTTCGCGGGGCGCAACGATGCGACGATCACGGGACCGTTGCCACGGTGCCTGACTTCGGTGCCGTTGACCACCGCTTCCGTCGCCTCGGTGCTGCTCCAGCCGTACCCGGGCGTGAACGGCAGCGTGCTCCCGCGCACCACGTCGACGAGTCGTTCCGGTGTGGCCGGTGACAACGCCAGCGCCGACACGAACAACACTCCGGCGCAGGCAAGCGCCCACACGGTGCGCAACAGGCGAGCGCGGCGTACGTCGGGCCAGAGCAGCGTTGACGCATGTCGTGCGCACCGCGCACCGAGCAACGTGCCGGCCGCATTGCTGCAGAGATCAGCAAGGGCCGGCGCACGCCCTGACGGCAGCCCCGCGAACTGCAGCAGCTCGATGCCCATCGACGCGGCGGCACCGAGCAGCACCGTGCGCAGCGGTGACACACCGGCGTATACCAGCGCCGCGCCGAGTGGTATGAACAACACGACGTTGCTGATGATGTCTGCCAGCCATGTTGGCGGGCAGGTCACGCAACTCACGCGATGCCACGCGGTCACACCGTCACCGCCTACCGGCGGCACGCCGCCGGGCGTGAGCGTCAACACCACGATGACGATGGCTGCCAGTGCCACCGCCAGTAATTGCGATCGCGACGCGGTGCTCAGGGAACCAGCGACCGCGGCGACGTCGAGGGAATCAGGTAGAATGCTTCCTGACGCGGGCGGAAGAAGCGGAACCCCTCGGGAGTCAGATGCGCATCATCCTCCATCATCACGAACACCTTCTTGCCGCCCCACTCCGCCACCGGTGTGGCCGTGTTCAATTCGATGGAGATGTACGAGCCAGGCCGAAGGCGACTGTTCAGCGCCGTCGTGTCGCTGCGATTCGCGGCGCGGAAGTCGATGCCGGCACCGAGGCCGTGTCCCTGCGTGCCGATCGGATGCGAATAGACCATCGCCTCGATGTTCTTCTCCTTCATTTCCGACATCGTGGCGCGGAACACGGCACCACCCGTCAGTCCCGGACGCGAGTGACGCAACATCACTGCATCCTGCAGCGTGTTGGTGTTCGCCATTGCCTGCCGCAGTCCCGACGGCGCATCGGTCTCACCCGGCTTCAGCACGTATGCCATCTTCTGCCAGTCGGTGTCGAAGCCCATGTAGCTGATGCCGAAATCGATGTGCACCACGTCACCGGGCTCGATCACGATCGACTCCGGCGCCACCGCCAGGAATCCGCGTGATGTCGCGATGTCGCCGCCGGCACGCTGCACGCGCAGGTCGGGCTGGAACCAGGTGCGCACGCCCGCCGCCCAGATCGCGTCGTACAGGTGCCGCCGCACATCGCCCACCGTCGTCCGGCCCGGCGTGATGACGTCAGGCGATAAAGCCCGCTTGACGATGGATTCCGTCAGAGCCACCGCCGAGCGGTAGTGCTCCATTTCCTCGGGCAGGCGCGTATCGAGGTACTCCTCCGTCAGATCCGAGGCACTGATGAACGCCTTCGTGCCCTCGGCGCCGACGGCGTCGGCAATGAACTGATACGCGTCATGGCCAAGAGAGCGCGTCTGCCCGCGCCGGCCCTGAATGCCCAGCGCGATCGTGGCAGGCTTCCACTGCTCGTACAGCGCGCGCAGCGCGGGCCCCGCGGGACGCGGCTCGGCGGTCGGCGCGTCGAAGAAGCGCGCCAGGTTCTCCTCGGTGTAGCCGGTGATGGCGTACTTCTTCAGCCCCTGCGCACCGCCGTCGATGAACACGAAAAAGTCGCGATTGCCGGTGTACGGACGCGGCGGCGCCACGTATTGCGACAGCGGATCATCGTGGAATTCTTCGTTGACCACGATCCACATGCCGACGTTGTGACGGCGCATCATCGGCAGCAGCATCTCGTGCCGCTTTCGTAGCCAGCCCTCTCGGATGGCGATCTGCTGTGACCATGGCAGCAGGCCAGCGGCGACGATCATCGGCGCAGGCGCGCTGATCGCGGCCGCAGGCATCGTCGTCCGGGCGGTACAGCCACTGACGAGGGCGGCCAGCAGCGCGACGGCTATGAGTCGAACGGGATGGAAACGCATGTGTACCGGGTGGCTGAGGATTCGCCGCAAAATTTACCGCCCGGCCGCGATTTCTGTCCTGCACCGGACCTACTTCCCTGCCTGCGGCCGTGTGACCGGGGTACAGGCATCGCTCGCCGTCACGCCAAGGCTGCGGAAATCGCGCAGCACGATCGGCCGCAGTGGTGATGTGCAGGCCACGCCCGTCGCCACGCGCACGGCGGCGCCAGGTGCGGCGAGCGCCGCTGACGCGTGCGCGAGCATGATGGCATCCAGATAGTTGGCCGGCACGGCGCCGGAGCCTCCCACCGCCGACAACCGGCTCACCGCGTTGCTTCGCTCGGCAAAGCGCGCATCGAGCACCGTTGCGGCGCGCTCGCCCCACTCCGGATGGCCGAGGCGCGTCGCCACTTCGGCGTCGGCCCAAGCTTCCCGACGTTCGCCCATGCCCGCACGCACGAGCGCCCGGAGCGCGTAGCTGGACGCCAGTTCCGCATCAGCCGCCACAGCGGCATTCAGTGCACGACAGGCGAGCGTCGTTTCCTTGCGCAGCATGGCGAGGCTCGCGAGGTCGACGAGCAGTGACGCGTCGCGCGGGTCACGCCCTGCCGCCACACGAAGCTGCTCGAGCGCACGCTGATCGTTGCCGCGTACGCGGTCCAGCAGCGCCGACACCCGCTGCATGCCTGGATCGTTGACGTCACGCTTCGCCACATCGAGCAGCACCGAGACCGTCTTGTCGCGATCACCGCTGCCCAGATACGCCTCGGCCTGCGTCACCCGTGCGCCGTTGCTCCCGGGCGAGAGTTGCACGGCCCTCGTCGCCGAGGCCAGCGCACTGGCGCGGAGGCCGCGCAATCCGGCCGCATCGTTCGCCGTGTTCTGCTCGATCAGCATCTGCTCGACGCGCGCGCGCCACCGCCACACTTCGGCGTGCGTGGGTGCAAGTGTGGTGGCCCGCACGAGCAGGTTGCGCGCGCGGGAGAGCGCCGCCGGTGTGGGACTCAACGCTTCGGCGAGGCCGACGACGTACGCGTTTCCGGCATCGGCACTGGGCAGAGCGACCGGTGCCGCGCCCAGCGTCGGTGCACCACTCGCGCGCACCGCCAGGTCCGCCAGCGCCAGCGCACCGCGCGAGAGCTCCTGCACGGGGACGATCAGTCGTTCCGACCGCGTCAGCGTCGCGTCGTCACCGACGGTGCGCAGCTTCCACAGGACGGTGACGCTGTCACGCGTGCGCTGCACGATGGCCGTGAGCAGCTTGCTGCCGTTGCCGAGTCCGCGCACCTCGGAGACCGCGGAGACCGTCGGTGCGATGGCCCGCGTGACCTCGATGCGCGAGGCCAGCGCCACGCCGCCACGCTCACTCATCGCATCACGGGTGAGCAGCACGAGCGCGCGCGCGGCTGCGACGTCGGCGTCGGGGAATTCGCCTTCCGCCATGATCCGCAGCACCACAGCCGGTGCCGGCATGCGGGCGAATGGTGCCGGTGCGACGCCGCGGCACATCGCTGGTGGCACGACCGCGGCGTTCTGCGCCGCGAGCGGTCGTGCGAACGGAGCCGCGAGGAGTGCGGCCGTGACTGCACGATGCACTGCGCGGCGCCGGAGGGTCATGTCACGTGGGTTACTGGACGAGCACCAGTTTCTGGGCGGGTCCGATGGTGGCGCCGAGGGCGTTGCCGCGGCCGGTCTTCGCTACTGTTACGACTGGATAGCCGACGAGAGTTCCTCGAATGTAATTGTCGTTATCCGTGCGGTAATCGGCGAGCCATGGGCAACTCTCGCCGGGAATGGCGCGCTGATTGTTCCCGTTACCCGTGCCACCTCTGAAGACGCACATGAGCCTGAAGCCGATGAGGGCATCGACACGGACGTTGTTTGCTCCCGTCGACGTGATGGCGGCGACGGCGATCGTGATGCCAGCCACGTTGCCCGGCGCGATCGGGTCGTAACAAGTCGCGTCCGACGTTCCTGAGCGGACCTTGCAGGTCAGCGACGGCTCTTCGATTGCCTCTGCCGTGGCCTGTGGGACATCGCCGAGACCATTGCCAGGCTGGATGCGCTCGATGCTGCCCACCGTGAGGTCGGCGGTGCCGGCTGACCGGTACGCACCGGAAAGACTATCGTACCAGCAGCAGCTTCTGGTTCAGGCTCAACGTGTTACCAAGTGTGTTGCCGCGACCCGTCACCGCCGCCAGGGCAACCGGATACCCGACCAGCGTGCCCTGCGTGTAGTTGTTGTCGGGCTTCGCCGCCGACGTCAACCACGGGCACACTTCCTGTACGCTCGTGTCGCCCGGCTGATTGCCGTTCCCGCCGCGGAAGACACACATCAGCTTGAAGCCCATGAGCATGTTGATGTCGGCGGAGTTCGTGCCCGTCGACGTCACGGCGGCAACCGTCACGGTCACGCCGGCAACGTTGCCCGGCAGGGCGGGATTGTAGCAAGTCGCATCCCGGAAGTTCGTCTGCGGCTTGCACGTGACCTGCACGTTCGGCGGATTACCGTTGACGTTGCCCTCGACGGCGTTCGCGGTGGTTCGTGGGATGTCACCATTGCCCTGACCCGGCTGCGTCTGGATCGTGGCCTCGCCGGTGCCGACCGTGTAATCCGCCGTCGCGTCGCAGCTCTGACCGATGATCGCATTCTCGTACTGCTTGCGGGACGAATTCGCGCCGGTGAGCGCCAGAAACACACTGGGCGGCACCCGCGGAGAGCCACGCGGGTTGTTGACGTTCGGACCCACGACGACGGTCATCGCGTACTGACCCGACGGCGCATTCGCGCCGTTGTTCGCCCGTATCAGGTCGATTCCCGCCTGTGTCGTCGGCGACGTGCCTCCCAGCAGCGTCGTCAGATAGGACGTCGGAATGCCCCAGGGTTTGATGCAGTCCTGCGAGGCCTGATTCCCGATCCACGCGATGGCGCGGCGCGTCGGTGTCAGCGATGCGAGGCCGAGCAGGCGCGCAAAGCTGGTGTTCGCAGTACGTGCGACCGTCACCTGCACCGCATTCGCGGTCGTCCAGCTGCCGGCGACGAACGTCCCCGTTCCGCTTCCCGGCGTGAAGATGCCAGCCGCGATGTCGCCGGCAGCGAGTGAGACCGGTGTGCCGAACGCGCTGTTGCTCGTGGCGAACGTCTGCGTCGCGGTCGTGGCGTTCGCTCGTGTTTTCCACAGATGGTGCGCACCCGCCAGCGCACTGGCATCGGCACTGGACTGCATTTCTGAGACGCCGCTGTAGATGCGCGCGAAATCGATCGCGAATGCCGCCATGCCACCGCACACCACCAGCAGAACCGCCACCAGCACCAGCGTCGCACCACGTCGGTTCCGTGATCTCCTGCGAGTCTGTGTCATCTGCTCGTTCTCCGTTCAATGGCAGGATTGCGCGTTCATGTGGACGAGATCGCCACAGGGTACCGCTCTTTCCGTATCAACTACCCACCCGAAAAAGCGGTCAGCCAACCACGCCGACCGCCACTCGGACCTACTGCACCAAAACGATCTTCTGCGCGCCGCCGATGGTGTTGCCAAGGCTGTTGCCGTTGCCCGACAATGCAGGAATCGGCGTCAGGTAACCCACGATCGTTCCCTGCACATACCCGGTCTGAGGAAGGGGAGACGGAATGTGGTTGCACCGCTCGGCCGGATTCGCGCTGCCAGGCTGGTTGCCGCCGCGGAAGACGCAGAGCAACCGGAAGCCCACGAACGCTTCGATGTTGGTGTTCGTCACCGCCAACGGCGTGATGGCGGCGATGGCCACCGTCACGCCAAGCGTGCTGGTCGCCGGGTTGATGCACTCCGCGCTGTTTCCCGACTGGGCCGCGCAGATGCCGGGGGACCGATTACTTGGGTTTCCCGTCGTGACGGGCTCCACACCCTGCACGGTCGCGGCCGCGATGTCACCGCCGCCCAGACCCGGCTGCCGGCGCTCCTCGTTGGTGCCAACGGCGTAGTCGGCCGTGCCGTCCCCGCACGAGCGGTCGCGCAGCGCGTCGAGGTATTCCTTTCGCGACGCACTGGTGCTGGTCATCGCACTGAAGATGGTGGGCGCCACGTTCGGCGTTCCCGGCGGATTGGCCACCGCAGGACCTGCGACGATGGTGAGCGCCGACTGGCTCAGCGTGCTCAGGGCATTCACACCCGCCTGCGTCGTCAGCGGAGACGGCAGCAGCGTGTTGACGTAGCTGATGTCGATGCCCCACGGCTTGATGCAGTCGCGCATGGACTGATTGCCGATCCACGCGATTGCACGCCGACGCGGCGTCAACGACGCGATGCCAAGCAGGCCACCGAAACTCATCGTCGTGGAGCGGGTCGCCGCCACGCGCACGGCATTCGACGCACCCGGTGTGGTCGGCGTGAACACGGATGTGTTCGGATTCCAGCTGCCCGTTTCCACATCGCTGCCGGCGAGCGCCACCGGTGTGCCGAAAGCGGCGTTGGTGGTGGCGAACGAAATCGTGGACGTCGCCGGATCGCGAGTCGTCTTCTGGAGATACTTGGCTCCCCACAACGCCGCCGCGTCCGCACCGGTCTGCAGCTCGTTCACGCCGCTGTACACACGCGCGAGATCGATGGCGAATGCGGCCATGCCACCCGTCACGACCAACAGAATGGCCACGAGCACGAGCGTCGCGCCCCGCCGCATCGTCAGACGCTTCTGCTGATCACGCATTCGCATTCTCCACACCGGCGAGACACAGACCGGCAAAAGGTTCTGTCCACATCGAAGACTGTCTCACGCCTGCCGCGGCAGTGACGCACACATACCACACCGTGCGCTACTTGAACTCCGTCATGAACGAGATCGCCGCCGGCCCGAGCACCACCACCATCAGCGCCGGCAAGATCAGAAATGCCAACGGAATCACCATCTTCAACGCGGCCTGCGCCGCCCGCTTCTCAGCCTGCTGACGCCGACGCAGTCGCAGCGAATCGGCATTCACGCGTAAGACGCGGGCAATTGACGTGCCCAGCCGCTCGCACTGCACCATGCTCGCCACCAGCGTGCGCAACTCGTCCACTCCGGTGCGCCGGTGCAGGCTCTGCAACGCCTGCTCGCGTGCCATGCCGGCGTTCACGCGGCGCACCACCTGGGCGATTTCCATGGCCATTTCCGGATGCGCGGAGAAGATGTCACGCGACGTCCGGATCAGCGCCGCATCCAGCGAGACGCCCGCTTCCACGCACACCACCAACAGATCGAGCGCATCGGGCACGGCACGGCGGATCTTGGCGCTGCGTGACTCGGCCAGCCGGTCCAGCGCCGCCTTCGGGCCGAACACGCCGACCACCGCCGCGATGATGATGACGATCAGATAGTTCATCACATCGTCCTTCGGGCCGAACACCACCGCCAGCGCCGGAATGAGCACCGCGGAGACGACGCGGATCGCACTGAAGATCACTGGCGCCGCCGCGCCATCGAGACCGGCATGGACCAGCGTTTCAGCCGACTTGTCGCCGGAAAACAGATCGGTCGGCATCCGCTCGCTGAGCCACGAGGCCAGCCGCGAGGTCCGGTCTTCCTCCGGATTGAGCAGGAGGCGCGCCACCATCCGCTCGGTGTCACCGGTGATGTCGCCACCGAGTCGATCCACCACCTTCTTGCGCCCCTGCTCGGCCAACACGACATACCCAGCGGTGGCGACGGCCACGATGCCGGTGATGATGAGAAAGACGAGCGACAGCGGGATCTGCGAAAAATCGGGCATCGGGATCACATCTCCGCGTCAGCGATGCGCATCATGATGAAAAAGCCGAGCGCCATCGAGACGATCGCGTATGCGATCATGTTGTGGCCCTGCGGCGTCGTGATCAGTGGCTTCACGTATTCGGGGGACGTGGTGTAGATGAAGCCGAACACGAGGAACGGCAGCGCCGTCAAGATGTAGGCCGACAGCTTCGGCTCGGCGGTGAGCGTCTCCACCTGCCCGCGGAACGCAAGGCGCTGGCGCACGAGATTGCCGATGTTACCGAGAATTTCCGTCAGGTTGCCACCCGTCTCGCGCTGCAACAGCAGCGAGGTGACGAACATCTTCACGTCCTCGGTGCCCACGCGCTCCTGCAGCGCGATCAGCGCCGTCCGCGCATCGACGCCAAGGCGTGATTCGTCGTAGAAGCGCATCAGCTCCGGTCCGAGTGGCGCCGACGTCTCACGTCCCGCGAATTCGATCGCGGCCTGCAGCGAGTACCCGGCGCGCAGTGCGTTGATCAGCAGATCCAGCGCTTCGGGCAACTGGTTCGTGAACTTCTCCTTGCGCGCCTTCTTGCGCTGACGCAACACGAGCAACGGTATCGGCGCACCGAAGACGAGTCCGAGCACAGCCAACGCCCCTCCCCCGGCCCACTGCCCAGCCGTGAGTCCGATCAGGGCGCTGAGCAGACAAAAAAGCACCACCTCACCCGGTCGCTGCCGTGAACCGGCCTGCGCGATTTCCTTTTCGAGCCAGAACGTCAGGCCCCTGCCCGAGAGCATCTGCTCGAGCAGCGGGATGTCCGACACCCGCGAATCACGCAGGATCGACGTGGGTGCCGTGCTGCGGAGCAATCCGCCGGTGTTGACCTCACCACCGCCCAGGCGACTGCGGACCACGTCCGCGGCAGCCAACCGGCGCCGGTTGACGAAGACGAACGCCCCCACCACCAGCAGCAGGGCGCCGACGAACACTCCAACCAGAAGCAATCCATTCATGACGGACTCACCCTCAACGCACGCGGAAGAGGTCGGGCGACAATTCGATGCCGCGCGTTGCGATCATGTCGGCGAACAACGGGCGCACGCCGGTCGGCTCGAATTCGCCCTGCACCCGGCCATTGGAATCCACGCCGCGGCGCCGGTAGCGGAAGATCTCCTGCGCCGTCACCACCTGGTCTTCCATGCTGGTGATCTCCGTGATACTCACCACGCGGCGCGATCCATCGGTCATGCGAGACACCTGCACCACCAGATGCAGCGCCGACGCGATCTGCTCGCGAATGGCGCGCGCCGGCAACGCCGTGCCAGCGAACAGCACCATCGTCTCGATACGGGCCAAGGCGTCGCGGGGGGTGTTGGCGTGGACCGTGGCCAGTGATCCTTCGTGACCGGTGTTCATCGCCTGCAGCATGTCCAGCGCTTCGCCGGCTCGGACTTCGCCGATGATGATTCGATCGGGACGCATGCGGAGTGCATTCTTCACGAGATCGCGCGCGAGTACCTCGCCACGCCCTTCCGTGTTGGGCGGACGCGTCTCGAGGCGCACCACGTGCGACTGCTGCAGACGCAATTCTGCCGCGTCCTCGATGGTCACGATGCGTTCGTGACTCGGAATGAATGCCGACAACGCGTTCAGCATCGTCGTCTTGCCCGAGCCGGTACCACCGGAGATGATGATATTGAGCCGCGACACGACACAGGCCGCGAGGAATCGCAACATCTCCTGTGTCATGGCGCCGTATTCCACCAGCTTGTCCGGGCCGATGCTGGCACCGAAGCGACGGATCGACAGCACCGGACCATCGAGTGCCAACGGAGGAATGATGGCGTTGACGCGCGAACCGTCCGCGAGACGTGCGTCCACCATCGGCGACGACTCGTCCACGCGACGGCCCACGTGGCTGACGATGCGGTCGATGACCGTCAGCAGGTGGGCGTTGTCGCGGAATACGATCGGCGTGCGTTCCAGCTTGCCCTGTCGCTCGATGTAGACCGACTTCGGCCCATTCACGAGAATGTCGCTGATGGTCTGGTCCCGCATCAGCGGCTCGAGCGGGCCCAAACCCGTCACTTCCCAGACGATCTGCTCGACGACGCTGTCGCGCTCCGCCGCGCTCATCGGCGCCTGCTCCGCGCGCAGGAACTCCAGCACTGCGGCGCGAATCTGCTGCACCAGCATTCCTTCGTCGCGGATCTTCTCCAGCGCGGAGAGATCGAGGCGTTCGACGAGGCGGGTGTGCAACTCGCGCTTCAGCTTGTCGACGGTGCCGCTTTCCTGCACCACCTGCACCACTTCCGGAATCGACCGCAATCCCTCGAGCGGATCGAGTGTCACCTCCAGCGGTGGCGAGACCGGCCTGTCGTCGGCATCGGCGATGGTGGGGACGGCAGGCGTTGGCGTGCGGCCAAGCAGACGATCACGAAGCGAACCCGCCATGTGCTATCTCCTGAGCAGGCCGAAGAGCCGGCCCTTCTTCGCGGTGGACGCAGCGTTGCCGTTGTTGCCGGCACCCGGCGTGGCAATCACCACCGGGCCGGCGACACGAGCGGCAAGCGTCTCGTACGACTTGGCCAGAGCGGAGCCTGCCGAGTGCCTGAGGAACGGCACGCCCTGCGCCTGCGCTTCGCTGGCGATGGCAAAATCGTTCGGAATGCGTGCGTCGATGCTGCGGCCAAGCACCTTCTGCGCTTCGGCCGGTGTGACGAGATTGGTGGATCCTTCACGATTCACCACCACCTGAATCTTGTCGTCGTCGTAGCCCAGTTCCCTGAAGATCACCAGCGTGCGCTTGGCGACGACCAGCGACGACACCTGCAGCTGCGTCACGAGCAGGATGCGATCGGCAGCGTCGAGGGCGGCAACGGTGCGCGCCTCGAAGGCATGCTCACAGTCCACGATGGTGTGCTCGAAGGTCTGCCGGCTCTGCGCGAGCAACGCGGCGACCACGTCACCGTTCAGCACCGGCGCGAGGTCGAGTCGCTCCGTCGCCGCGAGCACGGCCAGCCCGTCGGGTCCTGCAGCTGCGACGGACTGCAGCAATTCGCGATCGAGCCGATCGACTTTCTGCGCCAGCTCACCCACGTCGTATTCGGGGCGCAAGTCGAGCTGCAGCGCCACGTCCCCCATGGCGAGCACCAGATCGATGATTGCCACGCGCTTGCTTCGGCGTGCGAGTGCGTGCGCGAGGTTCACCGCGACGGTGGTGGCGCCCTGTCCGCCCTTCGGACAGAACACGGCCGTCACAGACCCGCGCACCGGGGCCTGCGCCCACCGATGCTCGAGCCGACCGACCGCGGCCCCCAACTCGTCGGCCGACGCACGGTTCAGCAGGAACTCCGCAATGCCGGCGCGCATGGTGTTGAGCACCACCTCGGCGCTGGCCTCGGGCGCGGTGCCGATGGCGACGAGCGACGACGACGCCCGGAGCATCGCCTCCAGCGGCGCCTTCTGCGACGCGCTGACCGCTGCGACCGGGAGAATCAGCAGTTCGCACGGCTGCGCCTGCAGTGCCGTGAAGGCCGTCGCCAGCGAGTCACACTTGATCGGCGGCGCAAAGCCGGCACGCAACAGCGCCGCGACGAGCGGATCGGGCTTGTCAAATGCACCATCGACCAGAACGCACTGTCTCATCGCACGCGACCGTTATGCACCGGGGGGCGGCGACGTGGGACGGGCGGTGGGCGCCGGCACGGGCGGCAAACGCTTCTGAATCGCTTCGAGCGCCGGCGGGGTGGTCGGCTCGTTCGTCAGCGGCAGGACGTCACGAGAGCGGGGAGCATTCGGATCGAACAGTTCCGGCGTCACGATGATCAGCAGCTCGGACTCTGACTTCTGCCAGCGCGTGCTGGAAAACAGCGCACCCAAAATCGGAATATTCATGAGGCCCGGAACGCCGGTGCGCACATTCTCGCGCTCCTCGTTGAAGAGGCCGGACAGGATGAGGCTCTGGCCTGGGCGGACGTCGACGGTGGTGTTCACGCGACGCGTGCGCAACGCGGGGATCCGGAAGCCCGACAACAGCACGGCGTTGGCAAAGTCGAGCGTGGAGACTTCCGGCATCACCTGCAGCTTGATCAGCGAATCCGACAACACCTCGGCCACGAAATTGAGCTTGATGCCGAAGGGGCGGTACTGGATCACGAGCTGGATCTGCCCACCCTGCCCGGGCTGCACGATCGGGATGGGGATTTCACCACCAGCGAGGAACGAGGCCGAATCGCGATTGCCGGCCAGCAGCGTCGGTTCCGCCAAAGAGCGCGCCATGCCGCGCTGTTCCTGTGCACTGATGTAGGCGCTGATGTCGCGGGTGCTCCAGTTCGCGAGCCCGCTGAAGAATCGCGACGAAACTCCCCCGTCATTGACGGGCGGTGCGCCGGCAATGGACGGTCCGAGCGAGCCGGTACCGATAGTCTGCCTGCCGTTGCCGGTGGTATTCGAGCCGGTGGCATTGATGCCGAGTTCCGTCAGCGCCTCGCGCCGGACTTCGGCGAACTTGACGCCGAGTGCGATCTGGCGACGCTCAGTGGCGGAGAAAACGTTGATGCGAAGGTGGCGACGACCGAGCGCCGCGCCCGAGAGCAGCACGTCGGTCTCGCCAGCGCTCTTGGCGTTGATGACGACGCTGCGCTCGCTGAGCACCACCACGTCGGCAATGTCCGGATTGGCGATCGTGACCTGCGTCACCGCGGCCGCCAGGTCGATGGGCAGCGACCGTCCCACGCCGATCGAAATGGTTTCCACCGGCGTCGCCGCGGCGGTGACAGGCTGGGCGTGCAGTGCGCGCGCAGGCAGGGACACGGCGAGGAGTCCGAGAGTTCCGAGCGGCACCCAGGCGGCACAGGTGCGCAGATTCCGAAAAGCGGGCACGAAACGGGGAGTTCGGGGAAGACGCGGGTGGATCGAGCGAGAGGTCACGGTGCTGACGAACGAACGCTTACGGCTTGGCGTTGGCGCGACGTGCCGAATCGGCGGCCGCGCGCGTGGGGAACTGCTGCTGTGACATCTGCGTGCCGCGATAGACGCGCACCGTGGTGGACTCCGGACGCACCGGCTTTGGCGCTTCGACGACCGGAGCGACGGGAACGGGTGCCGCGACGACTGGCGCCGTGCGGCGCGGCGCGGGCGCCGGCGCTCGTCGTACCGGTTCCGCTGCCGGACGCACGTTGCGTTCGGCGGTGCGACCGCTGCGCAACTGCGCGAGCACGTCGCCGGCGTCGGCACCATCCGTCGAGATGGAATCGGGATCGCCGTAGCCGCGCATGACGAGCTGAATGGTGCCTTCGCGCATGGCGACGGCGAGCCGCTCCGCTTCATCTGGCGTGACCTCGAGCGCGGCGGTCGCGGCATTCAGCGGCTTGCCGTCGGCGCCACGCTGCACCTCGGCACCGATCGAGAGCACCCGCATGTTGCTCATGAACAGCTTGGACACCTGTTCGCTGCGACCGTCCTGATTGTCGCGCAAAGTGACCAGGACGTCCACGCGGCTGTTTGGCTGAATGAGGCCGCTCAGACCGGCGACGTCGTCGATGCGCACGGCCATGGCGCGCTTGCCTGGCGCGATCTTCACTTCGAGGCCGGCGGTGGTGCCGGTCGGTGCGAGACGGCCCGGCACGACGGGCTCGCCCTTGAAAATGGCCACGCGCGTCACACGCCCGGAGAGCGAGTCGACGGTGCCGAACACGCCGGCCGGCACGGTGACTTCGGGCCACTGCGCCACGGTCAGCACCTCGGCGGTGAGGCTGGCGCCTTCCGGAATGTCCGCGGCGGCCACGACGACAGGTCGAGTGGCGACCCGGGAGTTCGTCTGCATCGCGGTAATGACGCGATAGACGCCGAAGGTGGCAGCTGCAGCGATCAGCAGCGCGGCGTAGAGGACGAAACGATAGCGGCGTTCACCGATCATGCTGCTGCACCTGCGGCGCGGGGGAGAGGCGGAGAACTCATAGCGGGGTCGAACCTTCCCAACGATACGTCGCCGACACGTTGATGTTCAGGGCTGCGGAATAATTGATCAGGCGGAAGACAGGCGTGATCGGCGTGAACGGATATGCGACGAAGCGCACGACGACGTTCGTGGTTGCGCCCGCGCCCGACGCGCACGCGCCGGGGGTGGTCACGACGAGCTGCGCGGCTGTCGGCGCCGTACCGCCGATGTTCGTGATGTAGGTGCGCGTGCGGGCATCAATGAGTGCGACATTCGCACTGAGACATGGGTCCGACATGACGGAGCCGAACCGCGCCCCTTCGCGCGCGGCCGCCACGAGGTTGTTGCGCAGGAAGAACGCGCGACCGAAGTCGATCATGCCGAAGAGCAGGATGATCAACACCGGGAAGATGATCGCGAATTCCACGATCGCTGCGCCGCGCTCCTCGCGAATCGCCGCGCTCACCCGCCGCCGAAGGAATTGTGATGCGGAGATCATGAGAACCTGCCAATGAGAACACTGCCATCGAACCACGTCCACAGACATCCTACCGCAATCGCAACACCGTACGGCACTCGTCCCGCATCGGATTGGTCGTCAAGCTGCAGACGCGCGACACCGCGCGACGTTCCGTCGCCACCTTCCTGCACGCTGCGAGCGCTGCTCCGCAGGTAGAACGCGGCCAGCACCCCGCCGGCGACGGCGGTGGCGAGCGCCGCATCGAATGTGGCCGATCCGAGCCACAGTGCGGATGCTGCGAACAGCTTCACATCGCCTCCACCCATCAGACGCATCCATTGCATGACAATTCCCGCAACCAACGCGAGGACGCATGCGAGGAGTGCACTGGACAACGAAACCTGAGTCTGGTTTAGCAACAGCATGAAGAGCCCCACAGACGCACACGCGGCGGTCAGTGCATTCGGAATTCGTCGCGCGCGCAGGTCACAGACCGCCGCCGCGACGAGAAAGACCGAGAACACGAGACCGCCGACGTGTTGAGACACAGGAGCCTGTAAAAGACAAGCGACGTCGAACCGATCAGGTGCGAAGTCGCCGGTCGTTGCATAATTCGCCTACAGTGTACCGTACGCCGGACGCGCCGGCGCACGCGTACTCACAGCGAGCCGATACTTGTTGCAGAATCGCCAAGCTTGGTGCTCACCGAACTGCCAAGCGCCTTCGCGGCCGCAATCACGACGATGGCGATCACCGCGACGAGAATTGCGTATTCTGCCATCGTGGCGCCGCGGTCATTGCAAAGACTGCGCAGCTTCCTGAGAAGGTTCGTCATCGATTGCGGGAGTTGAAGTATCTGAATTCGAACTGACTACGGTTTTCCCTTCGGCACTGGCGTGTTACCTGGGTTTGCCGGGCTGCCGACGTTCGCGGGTTTCCCGTTGTCTCCGGGGGAGCCATCTGTTCCAGGGTTTCCGCCGTTACCAGGGGTGCCGCTGTTACTAGGTGACCCAGCGAG
Source organism: Gemmatimonadaceae bacterium (assembly GCA_043788935.1). GTDB lineage: Bacteria > Gemmatimonadota > Gemmatimonadetes > Gemmatimonadales > Gemmatimonadaceae > JACMLX01. Next base: position 43,161 of record JAYWIJ010000146.1, read on the forward strand.
CCCAGGCGGGGGGTGCAGGCGGCGCCGCGGCGCCACCTGCACGCGACCCGACAGGCGTTCAGGAGATCTGCGAAGCGGCGGTGCCGAGCTTGCTGCTGACGGAGCTGCCGAGCGCGCGAGCGGCGACGATCACGACGATCGCGATCACGGCGACGAGAATGGCGTATTCGGCCATCGTGGCGGCGCGGGTGTCGCGGATGGAACGGATCACGCGGGTCATCATGGTCTTCATTGTGGTGCTCCAGAAGAATATGGGCGAGAGCGGCACGTACCGTCTCGAACGAGTGCCGCTCATCCGGCACGACATGAGTAGGCGGTCGCAACATGCATTCCTCTCAGGAACGTCTCAAAAAGCGGCGCGAGCTGAATGCCGCCAAATAATGTGTGCGCTTTAATGTATTTGGAAGAAACAGCTCGGCTCGTTTCGTAAGATAAGGCGCAATAACGGGTTGTCAGCATCCGCAGTGGGACGCTCTGGCGCGGAAGTGGCCTCCAAACGGCAGGCCTTGCCGCGCGGCACTCACCTCTTCGGGTGACGAGGCGTCCCCTCCGCGCGTCGTGTTCTGCAGAAAAACAACCGCACACTGTCACGATGGAGCTACAGACTGCAGAGTCCGCGCGACACCTTCGGCCACAGTTTGTTCCCCTCGGAGGCCCTGTGCTGATGCCGTGCGGCATCTACGCGACAGTTTCAGGCGCCAGCGCCCGCCGGGACCACCAGGTGCGCACCGTCGCTAGCAGTGGCAGGTCGGGGCCGGCGTTCGGACGGCGAAGAATCAGGAACAGCGCCGGGACATACGTACAGAGCACCGAGATAGGCCGCATCGTGTCCACGGGATCACCACGCCCCACACAGAACGTCAGCCAGACGAGCATGCCAACGAGGCTCACCAGCACCATACCGATCACCTCGCGTCGCGTTTTCGCCGCGAGCAGCACCGGCAGCTGATCCGCCCAGTATGGCAGCTGCGGCAGGCAGGCGAGTGTCACCAGCAATCGGGCGTCAGGGCTCCGCCAGCGCAGCAGGGCGACCAGCAGCACCGCTCCTGCCCCGCCGAACATCGTCACGGGCGCCGGATGCGGCGCCGTCTGGCCCATCTCTTTGGCCACGTTCTGCATCCAGTCAGCTACCCACC
>JAYWIJ010000147.1:0-43993 GCA_043788935.1 Gemmatimonadaceae bacterium
GCCTGCCCTGGTGACGGAGGCGCAGTGTGCGCCTCGCACGCCGGGTGAGGTGCACTACCTGTGCCGATCGTGCGGCCGGCGTGGTGATTCCGCCGACGAGTCACGCAGAGGTCAGGCGTTCTCTTCGGACGTCGCAGCAATCGTTTCTGACGGCAGCATCACTCGCATCACTGATCCCCACCCCGTTGCACCCGGCGGTGGTGCACCTGCCGATGGCGCTGCCCGTGCTGGTGCCGGTGTTCGCGGTTGGCGCGTTGGTGGCGGTGCGTTGCGGTGCCAGGCCGATGCGGAGCTCGAGCATCGCCGTGGCCATGTTTCTCGCACTCAGCGCCAGTGCATGGCTGTCGCTTCCGGCACGCCAAAGGCTGGGACACGCGCGGGGGCAGACGAGCGCAGCGCCGCGGCGAGGACCAGTGCCGCGCGCAGTGACGACGATGACGATGACGATGACCGCCGCTGACGCATCGCGCCGTGGCGCCGCAGTCGACTTTCACCGGGATCGACATGCACGTTGAACGGCATCGCACCATGCACATCGGCTGGCTGCGCGCCGCCGTCCTCGGTGCCAACGACGGACTCATCTCCACGGCGAGCCTCGTGGTCGGCGTCGCGGCAGCGGGCGCGGCGCGCTCCGACATCCTCATCGCCGGCGTGGCGGGGGTGGTCGCCGGCGCAATGTCGATGGCTGCGGGTGAGTATGTCTCCGTCAGCTCACAGGCCGACACCGAGGGCGCTGATCTGGAGCGCGAACGGCGCGAGCTCGACACCGACTGGGAGCACGAGCGACAGGAACTCGCCGGTATCTACGTGACCCGCGGCCTGACACCCACCCTCGCGCTGCAGGTGGCCGATCAGCTGATGGCGAAGGACGCACTCGGCGCGCATGCGCGCGACGAACTCGGATTGTCCGAGATCACCTCCGCGCGTCCGATCCAGGCGGCGCTGGCATCGGCCGGTACGTTCGCCGTTGGCGCGGTGCTGCCGGTGGTGGTGGCGGCCGCAGCGCCGAGAGCGATGGTGTCACCGCTGGTCACGGGCAGCGCCTTGCTGTTGCTCGCCGTGCTGGGTGCGCTCGCCGCACGGGTCGGTGGTGCATCGCTTGGACGTGGCGCAGTGCGCGTGATGTTCTGGGGTGCGCTCGCGATGGCGGCGTCGGCAGCGGTGGGGTCACTGTTCGGCGCCACGGTGTAACGCGCGCGACGGTGGGAATGCTCAGAAGCGCAGGAGTGACGAGTCGTCGCTCCTGCGCTTCCGGGTTACACGTTCACCCTACCAGGTGCGGTATTCAGCGCGTGGGAATCACATTCCGTGCGAAGAACGACACGCCGGCAAACGCACCAAGCCGCAGAGCATTGTTGTCCAGCCCGTAGCCAGCGTTGCCTTCGAGGCGGAACGCCATGTTCTGGCGCCACGGGATCTTCACGCCGTAGCCGGCGCCGATGCTCATTTCGCTGTCGCTGCCCCCGGAATCGCCACCAGTTGCGACGCCGATGAGTCCGACGAACGGCCGCAGGTAGGCCACGCGCGCGCGGGTCGCGTCATACAACTGCGACGGGGCGCTGAAGTGATACAGCGCACCGATCTCGAGGTTGTAATTGGCGATGTACGGCACGTCCTTGGTCTTCGAGTATGCCAGGCCCGCCGCCGGCTCGATGCTCCAGCGCGAGTTGTTGTTCATGAAGAAGCCGATGCGGACGCGAGCGGCAGGAATCGTGAGGTTCACCGACGAGCGATCGCCGAGGCCGAACGCGGCGCCGGCATCGACACCGAACTCCTGCGTGTTGGGCGCGTTGGTGACGGTCGATCCGGCCTGCGCGCCAGCGGACGCAGCGGTGATGCAGGTTGCCGCGCCAGCGAGGACGAGGCGCTTGGTGGATTCTGTGAGAACTGTGTTCATGGTCGAGCCCTCCCAGCATGTCATCGACATGCATGCACATGAGTGAGCGACACGTCCCATCGGACGTGTCGCAGCAGCGCACGACATGGTGCCGCCATGCGCTGATGTCACTTCATGGCGCACGTTACGGTCCACGACGCAGTGCAGAGTTCGATGCACGTGGAATTTCAGTGCGTGTCCGGCACGTCGTGCGCGCACCGCAGCGTGCGCCATAAGATCACGTTGCGGTGACGCCCACCCGATGCCAGCTGTTGTTCATGTAGCCTTTCGCGTTCCACACCTCCGCGAGGCGCGACGGCTGCTCTACGCCCGTGGTGTCATGCGCGCGTACCACCAGTGAATGCGTACCTGCGCTGAGCAGCACCTGCGCAGTCCATTGCGTCCAGCTCCAGCGCGTCCTCTCAGGCAGCAGGGTTGCTGCAGTCCACGTCGCCCCATCGTCTGCGGAGTACTCCACCGACGTGATCGTCGCACCCGCAGCGCCCACAGCCCACCCGCGGAGCGTGACCAATCCTGCAGTGACCACTGCATCGGCGACCGGATCGAGCAGCACTGCGTTCAGGTTCACTTCCGACAGCGGCACACCACGCGACACGTCAGTGGGATGTGTGGGGTCGATGTCGCGCAGGATGCGATACGCCTTCGTCTGGAAGTAATTGTCCGATGGCGCTGCCAGCGCGGTCACGCGACCCAGCCACTTCACGCTGCGTGCGCCGATCCATCCCGGCACGACCGCGCGCAGCGGAAATCCGTGCTCCGTTCGCAGCGACTCGCCATTTTGCGCGAACGCCAGCAGGACGTCTTCGTCACGCGCCTTGTCGAGCGAGATCGACCCGCCGAATCCGAACGTGTCGCCATGACGCTCCACCGCATCGAGGCCGGTGAACCCGACATGCTGGGTCTGAGGCGACGCTCCGGCGGCATCCAGCACCTCGCGCAGCGACACGCCCGTCCAGCGGGCCGTGGCTGCGGGCTCAGGTCCCCATGGCAGTTCACCGGGCAGCGGTGCCACCTGCAGCAGTTCATTGCGGCGAAGACCGGCACAGAGCAGCGTTGCCGTCACGTCGCGGCGCGTGAACTGCCGCAGGTCATCGAGCGACAGCGACAGCGGTCGCGACACGAGTCCATCCACCTCGAGTCGCCATGCTGCGGGATCGATCACCGGTGGCGCGGCATGACTGCGCGTGTAGAAATGCGCGAGGGGTGTTTCAAACGCGCCTGCCACGACCGCCACGTCACCGGCCGAGTTGAGGCCGTCGGGATCGTGGCGCTTCCGGCCAGTGGCTGCGGCCGTCATGTCGTGCGGGGCATGCCGTGAGTCATCGTGCAAATATGGCGGTGCACCGCCCGTCGACGTACTGCGCGTCGCGTGGCGCCACGACACGCGATCAAAGAAAGGGTCAGACACCATGGTCGCCGGAAACGCCGATCAAAGGGTCGGACTCCATGCTCGAACGGCACACACCGGGCTGCCCGGCACGTCCCTCAGGCCGACAGTTCGGCGATCTCGCGCAGGAGGGCACGGGTCACACGGCGCGCCACCGCGTCGGCGGCATCGGCCGACCACGCACCATTTGCCGCGGCCTTCACCGTGGCGCGTGCGACGACGGAAGCGCGCGCTTCGAGCGCCAGGATGTTCGAACCGATACGCCGACGCTGCGTGTCGGCCGCGAAGCGCGCGAGTTCGCGCTGCAACGCCATCAGCGCCCGACGGTCACGGGCAACATCGCGGCGAGAGTGCGGTGCGAGCGTCTCGAGCGTCATCAGCTCCACCGTGGCCGGCAGCGCATGCGGATCGACACTGACGGGCACACCGAGGTCGATCCAGAGCGCTTTCGACTCGCGCAGGGCCATCAGCCGACGCGCGGCTGCTGCATCGATCAGCGGCGTGCTCGACTGCACGGCGAAGACCACGGCATCGGCCGACGTGATCTGCGCATCACGCATCTGCCACGGCACGACCGAAGCCCCGAACGCCGACGCCAGTCGCGCCGCACGGTCATCGGACCGCGACGTGAGCGACACGCGGACACGCGACCGCAGCGACGCCTCCGTCAGCGTTTCGAGCACACCCCGCGCCGCATCGCCGGCACCGACGAGCAGCACATCCAGCAACCGCCCATCTGCTCGGCTCCCACGCGCGAGCACCTCGTCGCGCACCCGTGCGCCGAGTGACGGATCAGCGTCAGCACCGATGGCGAGTCGAATGTGCCGCGCCGCTTCGACCGCCCGCCGGAATACGGTGTCGAGCAGCGGATCGCTCGCGTCCGCTGACTGCGCAGTGATCCACGCGGTGCGCACCTGACGCAAAATCTCAGGCTCGCCGAACCGCGCCGAGCACATGCCGGAAGCCACCGAGAACAGGTGCCGCACCGCCAGATCGGCTTCGCGGCGCTCGACGTGGACCGGCGTCGCCGATCGCGACGTGACATGCTCTTCGAACCACGGCAGCAGATCGGCATCTCCGGACCAGTACAACTCCGTGCGATGACACGTGCTGAGCAGCACCGCGGCGGTACCGCTGGCCGTCAGCGAGTGCAGCGCCGTCTCGACACCGGCCGCACTCAACCTCGCGCGCCCCACTGCCTGCGGGTCGCTCGTCTGGTGCGAACACCCGACCATCTGCACCGGCAAGAGGAACACGTCAGACCCTCGCGGCCGACTCCATCGGCTGCGCAGACTGTACAGCCGTGGTGATCCGCGACGGCACGCCACGGCAGGCGGTGTTCGTGCACCCCTGGCACCTCTGCCGGTACTGCCCGCTGTACGGCGCAGCCGACTGCAGGTGATCCACGACGATGTCGGCCAGCGCATCGAGGAAATCGGGACGCGCGTTGAGTGCCGGCGCACGCTTGAAGCCGTGCATGCCAAGTGAGTGCGCCAGTTCGCCGTACTCGATGTCGATCTCGGACAGCGTCTCGATGTGATCGCTGGTAAAGGCGATCGGCACGACGAGGACGTTCTTCTGCCCGCGCGCGGCCAGTTGCTTGATGGCTGTTTCGGTGCTCGGGCCGAGCCAGCGCACGGGCCCGACTTCCGACTGGAAGGTGAGCGCATACGCATTGCGGAGCCCGGCGGCTTCCACCACCCGGCTCATCGACGCCGCCACTTCCGACGGATACGCATCGCCACGATCGATCACCGCCAGCGGCAGCGAGTGTGCGCTGAACATGACGAGGACGTCATCGCGCTCACTGGCTGCATACTGATGGAATCCCTCCTGCACCGTGCTGGCCATGGCGCGCACGAAGCCTTCATGCTCGCCCCAGCGATCGATGATGCTCCACGAGAACGCATCCTCCAGCCCGGTGCGCTGCAGCGAGCGCCAGAGGTCGTTCAAGCTCGAGCCGGTGGTGGAGCATGACCACTGCGGATACTGCGTGAACGCAATCGCGCGCGTGATGCCGTCGGCATGCATGGCACGCACGGCGTCGTCGGCGAATGGCGTGGTGTAGCGGAATGCGACGTAGAACCGGTGTGGCGCCGTGTCGGGCGAGATGCGATCGAGCTTGTCGCACATGGCGCGACCCTGCGCCTCGGTCCAGTGCAGAATCGGCGAGCCGCCGCCAATGGCGTCGTACAGCTTCTCCACCTTTGGTGCGCGACGCTTCGCGATGAACTTGCCCAGATGATCCTGAAAGGGCAGCTGGATGATTTCCTTGTCGGCGAAGAGTCGCAGCAGGAACGGCTCCACCTCGTCGAGCGTCTTCGGCCCGCCGAGGTTCATCATGACGATGCCGGTCCCGCCGGCAGCGGAACCTCCACTGCCTTCGTGCGACGGCTGCGGATCGGCGGGCGGCCGGCCCCCGGCGCGCTGAAAGGGAAGTACGTCGGCTGGCGTCATGCACGAAACATCGAACGGCGGCCGCGAGCGCAAAATCCGGTGTACTACGGAGCGTTCGCGCGCCGGCCACCGTCAGCCCCCCGCCATCGCCCCCACGATCAGCAACGGTTCACGGCCGTCGACGACACTGGACGGCAGCGGTGCATCCAGCGGCTCGTGCGACAGGTCACGCCGCTCCGCAAAGAATCGGATGAAGGCCCGACGTTTCTTCGAGTCGTGATCGCGAATGGTGCCCTGCAGCATCGGGTAGCTCGCCTCGATGGCATCCACCACGCTCCGCTGCGTCACGCTGCCACGCACGTCGACGACGATCTCTCCGCCGATCTTCGCCAGCGTGCACAACGGCGCCGGCAGCACCACGCGCACAGGCACCGTGTCCATCATGCGAGCGTCTGCACCTCGACCGAGAGCACCGCCGGGAGGTCGTGCACGATCGGCATCCAGTGGTCACCGGAATCGGCGGAGACGTACACCGCGCCGCCGGTGGTACCGAAGTAGACGCCGCACGACGGCAGCCGGTCCACCGCCATCGCATCACGCAGCACGTTCACGTAGCAGTCGCGTTGCGGCAGCCCGTTCGTGAGCGCCTCCCACTCGGTGCCACCCGTCCGGCTGCGATACACGCGCAGCTTGCCGTCTGGTGGGAAGTGATGAACATCGCTGGTGATCGGCACCACGTACACCGTCTCCGGCTCGTGTGCATGCACGTCGATCGGAAAACCGAAATCGGTGGGCAGGTTGCCGCTGATCTCATGCCACTGCTCACCCGCGTCGTCGCTGCGCATGACGTCCCAGTGCTTCTGCATGAAGAGCCGCTCGGGCCTCGACGGATGCAGCGCCAGCTTGTGCACACAGTGCCCCACCTCGGCATCCTCTTGAGGGATCTGTCCCGAACGGAGCCCCTTGTTGATCGGCTGCCACGTCACGCCGCCGTCGTCGGTGCGAAAGGCACCGGCGGCCGAGATCGCGACGTAGATGCGGGCGGGATTCAGCGGGTCGAGCACGATGGTGTGCAGACACATGCCGCCCGCACCCGGCTGCCACTGCGAGCCGGTGCCATGCGTGCGCAGCCCCGACAATTCCACCCAGCTCGCCGCAGCGTCGGTGGATTTGAAGAGCGCGGCATCCTCGGCACCCGCATACACCACGTCCCGATCGGTGAGCGACGGCTCGAGGTGCCAGATGCGCTTGAACTCCCATGGATGCGGCGTGCCGTCGTACCACATGTGGGTCCCCGCAATGCCCTCGTACGAGAACTTGTTGTCGAGCGGTGTCCACGTCGCGCCGCCGTCGTCGGAGCGCTGGATCACCTGTCCGAACCAGCCGCTGGATTGCGACGCGTAGATCCGGTCGGGGTCCACCGGCGAGCCGGCGACGTGATAGATCTCCCATCCCGGAAAATGCGGCCCGTCGACCTTCCACTCCCTGCGCGCTTCGTCGGAGGTGAATATGAACGCGCCCTTGCGCGTCCCCACCAGCACTCGCACACCGCTCATCGTCCGCTCCGGGAAAACGTGGGTGACTCGAACATACGGGCCGGCCACCGGTGCGCCATGTTGCGCGCGGCGCCGAAGATGACGAGCGTTTGACTCCTCCTGCTTCCGGAAATCATCGCCGTGCCAGCCGATCGCCCTGACGCCAGCGCCGCCACCCCGCTGCCATCCCTCTCCACCGAGGAGCGCCAGCGATACGCGCGGCACATCACGCTGCAGTCGATCGGCGTGGACGGGCAGCGCGAGCTGAAGGCAGCGCGCGTGCTGATCGTCGGCGCAGGCGGGCTGGGCTCGCCCACGGCGCTCTACCTCGCGGCGGCAGGCGTCGGCACCATCGGCCTCGTGGACGACGACGTGGTGGACGTGACCAACCTGCAGCGCCAGTTGCTGCACGGGACGCGCGACGTGGGGCGCCCGAAACTCGAATCGGCGCGAGACCGGCTGCGCGACGTGAATCCGCATGTGCAGGTGGAACTCCACGCGGCGTGGCTCACCTCCGCGAATGCACTCGACATCATCGGCGCGTACGACATCGTCGTCGATGGCACCGACAACTTCGCGACGCGGTATCTCGTGAACGACGCGTGCGTGCTGCTGGCCAGGCCGAACGTGCACGGCTCCGTCTTTCAGTTCGACGGGCAGGCGTCGGTGTTCGCGACGGCCGATGGTCCGTGCTATCGCTGCCTCTTTCCCACGCCACCGCCCGCTGGCATGGTGCCCAACTGCGCGGAGGGGGGCGTGCTGGGTGTGCTCCCCGGGCTCATCGGCACCATTCAGGCACTGGAGACCATCAAGCTCATCACCGGCGTGGGCACGTCGCTTGCCGGACGGTTGCTGATGCTCGACGCGCTGACGATGGAAACACGTACGGTGCACCTCGACCGCGATCCGGAATGTCCCGCATGCGGCACGCGCACGATCACGCAGCTCATCGACTACGACGAGTTCTGCGGTACGGCACCACTGACATCGGGTGACGCTGATCGTGTGCGCGAGATCACGCCGGCCGAACTCGCGGCGCGCCTGTCGCGCCACGATGATTTCGACCTGATCGATGTGCGCGAGCCGCATGAGGCCGCCGAGGATCACATCGACGGCGCGCGGCTGATCCCGCTTGGCAGCCTTGGGCTTGCCATCGACTCGTTGGATGCGTCGCGAGAGATCGTCGTGCATTGTCGCAGCGGCAAGCGCAGTGCAGATGCAGTGCGCCGGTTGCAGGCAGCGGGGTTCACGCGTGTGCTCTCGCTTGCTGGCGGAATGCTCCGCTGGAACGAGGAGAGTGGCGATCGGCTGTGAGGTATCGGATTTGCGCTCGCAGTCTGGAGTGCGACGCTGAGGTGGACGCGAGCCTCACACGCGCACATCACCGCACCGCGCGTTGCGGACGACTAGCCGCTGACCCTGCCGGCGCTGCGTCCGGCGGCGCGACCGCTGAAAATGCATCCACCCAGAAACGTACCTTCGAGTGAGCGGTAGCCATGTACGCCGCCGCCGCCGAACCCCGCCACCTCACCCGCCGCATACAGGCCGGCGATCGGCGCGCCGTCTGCGCCGAGCACCCGCGATTCGAGATCCGTCTCGAGGCCGCCGAGTGACTTCCGCGTGATGATGTTGAGCCGCACCGCGATCAACGGACCGTCGGCAGGATCGAGAATCGGCGCCGGCTTCGCCACGCGGATCAACTTCTCGCTGAGCATTGCGCGCGCGCTGCGTGCGATGGCGAGCTGCGGGTCCTTGCCGGCCACGTTCTCCACCTGTGAGTCACGGTCAGCGACCACGCGCAGCACCGTGTCGTAGTCCACCGCCTGCGTCCCGACGAGCGCGTTCATACCAGCCACCAGCTCAGGCAGCGTCTTCCGCACCACGAAATCCTCGCCCTGATCCATGAACGCCTGCACCGGGGCCTGCACGGCGCTGCCGATGCGCTGCAGCACCCGCCGGATGCTCTTCCCCGTGATGTCCGGATTCTGCTCACTGCCAGAGAGCGCGAATTCCTTCTTGATGATCGCCCGGTTCAGCACGAACCAGGTGTGCGGATGGTGATGCGTGCCGATGTACTGCAGTGCTCCCAGTGTGTCGGCACCGGGGATGTTCGGATACGGCAGTCGCTTGCCGCTGGGATCGAGCCAGAGGCTGCTCGGTCCAGGCAAAATCCGGATACCGTGGCGCGGCCAGATGGAGTTCCAGTTGCGCACTCCCTCGGTGTAGTGCCACATGCGGTCCGCGTTGATCAGTCGGGCTCCTGACATCGCGAGCTCCTGCTGCAGCAACCCGTCGACATGCTCGGGCACACCCGACAGCATGAATTCCGGCGGCGCGCCGAGCCGCTGCACCGGCCAAAAGCGACGGACGAGCTCATGATTGCCGCCGATGCCGCCAGACGCGATGATGACCGTCGCGCCCTCGAAGGTGAAGTCATCCACCACCGCGCGCGTGCTGCTCGCGCCGCGTTCCACCGCCGTGGGTGCAAGCACGTCGCCCTGCACGCCAGACGCGGTGCCGAACGTCTCGAGCAACCCCAGCACGCGATGGCGAAAACGGAAACTGATGCGACCGGCAGCGGCATGCGTGCGTACACGCCGCACGAACGGTTCCAGCACACCGGGACCGGTGCCCCACGTCACGTGAAAACGCGGCACGCTGTTGCCGGATGCGCTCGCGCCTGCCGCGCCGCGCTCCGCCCAACCGACGGCCGGAAACCAGCGCATCCCCTGCGCGTGCAGCCATGATCGCTTCTCACCGCACGCGAAGTCGACGTACGCCTCGGCCCAGCGACGCGGCCAGGCGTCGTCCTCACGATCGAAACCGGCCGTCGTCATCCAGTCGCGCAGCGCAAGTTCGCGCGAATCCCTGATGCCGAGCCGACGCTGTTCCGGCGTATCGACGAGAAACAGACCACCGAGCGACCAGAACGCCTGACCACCGAGGTTCTGCTCGCCCTCCTGATCGACCACGATCACAGTCCGCCCCGCATCGGCTGCCTCCGCCGCGGCAACGAGTCCGGCGAGACCGGCGCCGACCACGATCACGTCTGCGTCAGAGGGAGGCATGAGGCGCGGATCAGGAGAGGGTAAATCGATTGTGGAAAGCGTGTGCGCCAGCGCGCACTCGACCTCATCCGCAACATATCCGGGCGCCGCGGGTTGCGCATGGCACAGTCCCATGCGCCCCGTTGCATCGTCACCGCATGCCAGTGCATGACGGCAGCCCGGTCGCGGCGACGAGCGCGATGATCACCAATCGCTCCCCGCGCCTGCATCTCACGTGGCCGCCGATCACCCGTCCCGCAACAGCAGCAATCGGGGATCAGGCAACTCCGCAGGCTTCACGAGCGACGTCGCCTCTCGTGCGACAGCATCGAACTGTTCCGCTCGTGTACGTGACCACTTCGGCAAGGTGAGGAATGGCCACGCCGTGGCAGCCATTCCAAGGGCGCCGAGCACGGCACCGATGGCATGCAACTTCGGATCAGCCGATGCGACGAAACTGGCCACCGCTTCGAGCAGAAGCGTTCCGCCGAGCAGAAGCGGTGCCCGCAGCGCTCCTTCCTTGTCAGTGGACATGCGCAGCCGATGGCCGTGGACCGTCGGCTCCACCGCAATGCGCAGCTTGCCATTGCGCCACTCACGAACGACGCCAGAACGCGACTCCTTCCCCGGCGCGTTGAACGTCGCGCGCACCGTCGACACGAGCACGTCCCAGCCGGCGTCGTCCAGCACGCCGGGCAGCACGACGTCCTTGCTGAGCCCTGTCGTCATGCCAAGGCTGCGTTCGACGGTGGCCGGACGGAGTGCACCGCTTGCCGCCTCGGCGAGTGCACGCTGCACTGCGTCAGCAGAGATGCCGACATCGCGCGCGATCTCCTGCACCTGCGCGACCGTCATGCCCTGCTCCGCGGTCATCTCACCCGCACGACGCAACACCAGCGACACGTCATCATCACTCAATCGACGTTCGGCATCCATATCGGCCACGGCTGGAATGAGGCGCCGTTAAACGCTGCGCGTAATCGAACAATCTAGCGAGACGCTGGCGCGGCGAAGCCATCCGTTTGGACAGGTACCGCACGGAAATTGCACAGTCAGCTGTTCACATGCGACATGCGCGCACATGCCCGCATCGGGACTGCTGCGATGTCGCCGTTGCACCGGCTGGAGGTTGTACCATGCTCCCGACTTCACTCGCTGTCGCGCTCGCGACGGTGGCCATGACGCTCTCCCCCGCTCTGCTGCTGTTCTGGTCGTGGCGACGTGGCTACTTCCGCAACCTCGACGCGCAGAGCCTCGTGATCTTCGAAGCGGAAGACCTGCAAATTGCGCGGCCATGGGAATCGGCCGCCGATCAGCTCACACGCGAAGTGGCGTTCGGCACGCCGCTCACACCACAGGCCGGCGAGTGGGGCGGCGCCGATCGGCGTGTAGTGCGCGCGCGTGGACCTGAGCGCACGGCATGAGCGCGCCGGTCACGACCCCGCACGGCACTTCCGGTGGACTTGCCGCAGGCGAGGTGGATGCACTTGCTGCATCACGTGGACTCGCCCCCGAGGATCTGGATGTCCGATTGCGCGCCGATGCCTCCAGTCGCATGGCGGTGCTCACGCTGTTCGCCGTTGCAATCGGCTGGCTGCTGATCGGCTCGATCTTCGGCGAGCTCGCCAGCTTCAAGATGCATTGGCCCGACCTGCTGGTGAATCAGGGCTGGCTCACGTTCGGACGCATTCGCACTGCGCACCTGCACGCCGTGAACTACGGCTGGGCCACGGCCGCGCTGATCGGAACGTCGATCTGGCTGATGCCGCGACTCGTGCACACCGAGCTGAAGGGACTCTTCGGTGCGATCATCGGCGCTGCACTGTTCACGATCGGAATCGCGGTCGGGATCATCGCGGTGCTGGCGGGATACAGCGACGGCATGGAGTGGCTTGAAGCGCCGCGATGGGCAGCCGGACCATTTCTGGTGGTGGGCGGCGGGCTGATCGGGCTGTCACTGTTCCGCACGGTCGCCGCGCGAGAGAACGAGCATCTCTACGTCAGCGTCTGGTACATCCTCGGTGCGTTCATCTGGTTCCCGATGCTGTACATCGTGGGCAAGTGGCCGACGTACTCCGGTGTCGAGAGTGCCGCAGCCAACTGGTTCTTCGCGCACAACGTGCTCGGCTTCTGGCTCACCGCCATGAGTGTCGGCGCGGCGTATTACTTCATCCCGAAGGTGCTCGGCCGACCCGTGTACAGTTACCAGTTGTCCGTCGTGGGCTTCTGGTCACTGGCCATGTTCTACTCGCTCAACGGCATGCACCACCTGGTGGGCGGACCACTGCCCACATGGATGATCACGACGTCGATCGTGGCGAGCATCTTCATGTTCATCCCGGTCATCGCCACCGGCATCAACCTGCACATGACCGTGGTGGGACGGTTCGGCGCGCTCCGCTACAGTCCCACACTCCGGTTCGTGGTGATCGGCGCACTCTGCTACACGGCGGTGTCGTTGCAGGGCTCATTCACCGCACTGCGCGAAGTGAATCGCGTCACACACTTCACGCACTGGACTGTGGCGCACTCACATGTTGGTGGCTACGGCTTCGTGACGTTCGTGGCCTTCGGCGCGATCTACTACATCGTGCCGCGACTGGTCGGCCACGAATGGCCGAGCGCGAAGCTCATTCGCTGGCACTTCAACCTCGTGCTCGGCGGCATCGCGCTGTACGTGGTGTCGCTCACGTTCGCCGGCGTGCTGCAGGGGCTCGCGCTGCTTGATCCCCAACTGCCGTTCTCCGTGTCGGTGGAGCGCACCATTCCCGGGCTCTACGGGCGGTCGCTCGGCGGGCTGATCATGACGCTGGGGCACTTCGTCTTCGCCTATCACTTCTGGATCATGGTGCGCATGCCGCAGCTCGCGCGGCGCAACCGCCCTCCCTTCCACGAAGCGCAGCCGTTGCTGTACACCGCTGAGGCTGAGGCGGCGGACGGATCGTCGCGCACGACAGGCGCGTACGCCTCCACGCGCGCCGGCGCGCTGCTGCCACCGCTCCCGCGTGCTGATGGAGGTGTCGCGTGAGCGCCGAGGATGGCAACCGCGCAGACTTCATGGCGCGCACCGGGCTCGTCGCACTTGGCGCATTCGCGGTGATGACGAGCGCCATCTGCATTCTGGTCATCGTGCCGCAGGTCATGCTGCGTGACGTGAAAGCGCCCGCTGCGCTGCCGATGTACACGGTAGCGCAGCTGCAGGGGCGCGGCGTGTACATCGCGAATGGATGCGTGTATTGCCACTCGCAGCAGGTGCGCGATCCCGCGTTCACGACCGACGTCGATCGTGGATGGGGCACCCGCGCGACCGTCCCTGAAGATTACGTGTACGACCGCCCGCATCTGCTCGGCACGATGCGTACGGGTCCTGACCTGATCAACGTCGGCCAGCGCCTGCCTGACCTGGACTGGCACCTGATTCATCTCTACGATCCGCGCTCACTCAACGAGTGGAGCACGATGCCTGCCTTTCCGTATCTGTTCGACCGGAAACGGCAGGAGGACGTGAATGCAGGCGACCACGTGATCCGGATACCTGGACCACGTGCACCGAAGGGTGTCGTGATCGTGGCAAAGGCCGAGGCACTGGCGCTGGCCGACTACCTGATCTCGTTGAAGCGACAGTATCCGATCACGGATTCGACGGATGCGCCGCACCTGAGCGTGAACGGATCGGGAGGATCGCATGGCACGCGCTGATGCGACGGGCGATGCGGAGCATGGCGACGACGTGTCGGAGGCAGGCAGCGACGTCGACCTCCAGCCCGATGTCGAGCGGTTGCACCGTGCCATCCGGCGGGAGCCGCGTGACCCCGTCGAAGGCCGCGAGCCCATCCCGTGGTTCTTCACGACGGCGATTGCCCTCTCGTTCATCTGGGGCGGCTGGTATCTGGGCCGGTATGGCGGCGAATTCAACCGGCAGACGCATCTCGCATTCGCGTCACGGCAACCGGGGATCACCGCGAGCGCCAACGCGCAGACTGCCGCGGCCATCACCGATCCAGTGGCGGCCGGCAAGAACATCTACGAAAAGAACTGCACGGCCTGCCATCAGGCCTCGGGCAAAGGCGTGCCCGGAGCCTTTCCGCCGCTGGTCGGGTCGGAGTGGGTGACTGGTTCACCGGAAACGGTCGTGCGCATTCTGCTCAACGGACTTCAGGGCCCGGTGGAAGTCGCTGGTACGACGTACAACGGTGCGATGCCCGCGTGGAAGGATGTGCTGAAGGACGAGGAGATCGCAGCGCTTTCGACATACCTCCGCCAGTGGAAACCCAATGCCGCATCGCCGGTGCCGGTCGGGACCGTCGCCTCACTGCGCACCGCGCACGCCGACCGCGCACAGCCGTGGACATCGGACGAGTTGAAGGTCGCACCTGCTGCAGGAGCCACACCATGACGATTCCGGACGGCGGGCTTTCCGCCACGACCACTGCCGACCCTGGCGGAACGGCTGCCGGTGATGGTCGCGCCACGACGCACGTCGAGGCAGTCGCCTCCGGTCTCGTCAGTGGCCGACGACTGCGTGAGCCGCTGATGCTCACAGCACTGTTCGATGATCGACATTCGGTGGACCGTGCACTGGATGCGTTGTACGCGTCGGGGACGCCGCGCGATCTGATCGAGGTGGTCGTCTCGCGAGAGTCGGCCAAACGACACTACGCCGACGCGCGCCGCGCACCCCGCCAGCCTGGACGCGAGACGTTTCGGTTCGCCGGACTGGGAGGCCTGATCGGTTTCGTCACGGGGGTGGCGGTTGGGCTGGTCACCGTGGCAATGCCCGGCCTCGAATCGGCCGGAGGGATGGCACCGGTGCAGATCCTCGGACCGAACATGCTCACCATCGCCGGTGCAGCGTTGGGCGGCGCGATCGGATTCTTTCGGCGCCAGAAGCCGAATCCGCGTTATGCGCGCGCGGCAGAGGCCTCGGGCGCGATCGTGCTCGCCGTGTCGACGCGCAGTGACGCCGAAGCGCAACTGCTCGCCAAGCTCATTGGTGCACACGGTGCGCGGGATGTCCGCGTGCAGTGACATGGATGTCGCAGACACCCTGCGTGTCGTGTCGGCGGTGTATTCTGCGCCTCGCATCGCCATCTGCGGTGCGCTTCGTACATGAGGTGTCGTGACACGAAGACGACGCGTCCAGCATCGCGCCGAGCTGCTGCTCGATACAACAGGGGGCGCGGTAAAAATGGCACGCTTGATGCGACCTGACCTGTGCTCGTTCAATGCATCACGACTCATCAGAGGAACGCACACATGGGATATTCACGGGATCCGCTCGACGATCGCGACGACATCGCGCGCACCGACAGGATCGACGATGCTCGTACCGACTCGCGCGATGACATGAGTTTCGAGCAGAACACGGGACTGCGCGCACTCTCCGACCTCGACGATCTCGATATTGCCGATGGCGAACCGGACATCCGGGGATGGACGGTGCGCACGAGCGAAGGCACCGATGTCGGCGAGGTCGACGACCTGATCATCGACACCGGTGCGATGAAGGTGCGCTATATGTGTGTCGAGCTCGACAAGGATGCATTCGACCTCGACGACACGCGACGTGTGCTGGTCCCGATCGGCACGGCGCGCCTCGACGATGACGACGACAACGTGTTCATCACATCGACGTCTGCGCAGTTGCTGGCGCTCCCCGTCTACGATGATGAGGCGTTCCGGGGAGACGATCGGACGGATGCGCACGAGACGTTTGGCCGGCCATGGATGACGGGTCAGACGGCCAGCGCGGACGACAACCGCATCAATGAGCTCGAAAGTAGAGACATGTATCAACAGTCGCAGTACAACGACCGCGACTTCTTCGGCGCGCGCCGTCGTGACAGGGAAGACCAGTCGTATCTGCGACGTCACGAGGAAGAACTGCGGACGACACGGCGCGGCACGGACAGTGAGCCCAGCGACGACGTGCGTTGAGCTTGCAGTTCCGATGGCCCGAGCCCCCCGCGACGCAGCTGTCGCGGGGGGCTGCTTCGTGTGTCAGGTGCGCTGGCGACCGCGTGTACACCGATTACCATGCCGTTCACCCCGCTGCCACCACGCCCCTGAACTCCTGCACGCCGTGAACGACTCCGATCGCGCGCATTGCCGCAACCAGCGATGAGCGCAGCCGCCGACGACGAGCCTGGACTGGTCCGCAGCCTGGGTCAGGTGCAGGCGATCGCGCTCAACATGAACAACATGGTCGGCGCGGGACCGTTCATCACGATCCCGCTGATCATTGCAGCGATGGGCGGCCCGCAATGCATGCTGGGCTGGGTGCTCGGCGCAGTGCTGGCGCTCAGTGATGGGCTGGTCTGGAGCGAGCTGGCCGCAGCGATGCCAGGCACCGGCGGCACGTACGTGTATCTGCGTGAGGCGTTCCGGAAGACGCGACTTGGCGGTGTGCTCCCCTTCCTCTTCATCTGGCAGTTCATCCTCAGCGCACCGCTCGAGATCGCATCGGGGTACATCGGCTTCGTGCAGTACGCCGGCTACTTCCTGCCAAACCTCGGGACCACCGGCGGCCGTATCGTCAGCACGACGGTCGGCCTGCTCGTGATTGCCCTGCTCTATCGTCGCATCGAGTCGATCGGCCGGATGACCGTGGTGCTCTGGATCGGCATGCTGCTGACGGTGTTCGTCGTGATCATCAGCGGGCTGACGCACTTCAACGCCGCACTCGTCCTCGACTTCCCGCCCGATGCCTTCACCTTCTCGCGCGGCTTCGCGGCAGGACTCGGTTCGGCGATGCTGATCGCGATGTACGACTTCAGCGGCTACTTCGACATCTGCTATGTGGCAGGCGAGGTAAAGCAACCGGCCAAGGTGATTCCACGCGCAATTCTCTGGTCGGTGGTGCTGGTGGCGACGATGTACGCGCTGGTGAACCTGAGCCTGATGGCCGTGATTCCGTGGCGCGAGGCGATGAAGTCCACGTTCATCGTGACCGAGTTCATGCAGCGCCTGTACGGCCCCGCCGCGGCATCGGCAGTGACGCTGCTGGTCATGTGGACCGCGATCGCGTCGGTGAGCGCCCTGCTGCTCGGGTACAGTCGGATCGCGTGGGCCGCGGCGAAGGAGGGCGATTTCTTCAGCATTTTCGGGCGCCTGCATCCCACCGGACAGTTCCCGCATGTCGCGCTGCTGATCCTCGGCATCCTCTCGATCCTCGGCAGCTTCTTCTCGCTGGGCGACGTGATCTCGGCGCTGCTCACGTCGCGCATTCTGATTCAGTTCGTCGGACAGATCGCCGCACTGCACATCCTGCGCACGCGACGCGAGATGGACTTCCCGTTTCGCATGTGGTTCTACCCCGTGCCGTCGATGCTCGCGCTCACGGGCTGGCTGTACATCTTCGCGACGTCGGGGTGGGGCTTCGCCGGGCTCGGCCTGGCCACGGTGGTTGCCGGTGTCGCGGCGTACCACCTCTGGACCGGGTTGCGGCCGGCGCGCGCGTAATTGCACGCCAGCCGCGCGTGCTCACCACGGAATGAAGCGGTACCCGTCGTTCTGCAGCGCGAGCATCGCCGTCATCGCTGACACCGCCACCTTCACGCCGGGCAGCAGTTCATCGCGCCGGACGTTACGGGCGCCAGCGGTCTGCCCGCAAAGCACGAGTTGGGCACCGTGCTGCAACAGTTCCTCGACGAGCGTGCGACTCGGGTTCGGCTTGCCGCCGAAGCGCGCGGCAAACGCCGAGTCGGAGAGCAACGCCGTCCACGCCGACCCATGGAATACGGCGGCGGCCTTCAAGCGGCTCTCGGCGACATCGTTGCGGGCGTGGATGTTGAAAAAGCGCGCCATGGTGACGAGTTGCTCATTGACCTTCACCGTGTCGCCGCCGCCGACGTTGATCTCGAACAGCGCCTTGAGATCACCGCGCGCCGACGTCGCGAACGTCGGCTCCTGCACCACGAACGACGGGCCGGCCGCCGTGATCACCGGCCCGGACGCCTGTTGGTTGATGGAGCCGGGCGCCTGTGCAGCCAGCGGCAGTGCGAGAGTCATCCCGACGAGCGACAGCAGCGCGGAGCGCGCGCCGAGTGAACAGGTGCGGACAGGTTGGAACGGCATGAGCGGGCTCCGGAGTGCGGGTGTGCCGCGTCGGGTGCGCGGGTCGCGAATCCCTGAATCGTATCGGGCGGTCAGCGCCACGCACAGCGAACGGGGCGCAAGCGGCGGGAACGAGAACGGTTCGTGCACACGACGATCAGAGCGCCCGCAGCTCCGCGGTCGGTGAAGACCCAGCCTCTGGAGGCCACATGGCTGCAAAGAAGAAAACGGCACGGAAGTCCACGACGAAGACAGCCGGGAAAAAGTCAGCCGCGAAGAAATCAGGCGCGAAAAAGTCAGGCGCGAAAAAGTCAGGCGCGAAGCGAGCATCGTCGACGTCCGGCGTCCGCGGTTTTGCGAAGGGCACGCCCGTCCGCTGGAATACGTCGCAGGGCGAGACGCAGGGTACAGTAGAGCAGATTCTCACGTCGCCCCGTGACATCAAGGGCCATCACGTCGCCGCATCACCCGATGATCCGCAGGTGCTCGTGAAGAGCGACAAGACTGGCGCTGCGGCAGCGCACAAGCCGTCGGCGCTCAAGAAACGCTGACGGTCAGGCGACGGGATGCAGTGAGCGCGACGGACGGCGGCCGTCACCAGGAGATGAGTGTAGCTTTGCCGAATAGCACATACCGCCCCCCGGCAAGAGGAACCCATGTCACGCACGAAGCTCGAGCCACTGTACATCGCCGTCGGCGGTCATGCCGTCTGCATCGACCCGCGGAACGGCGACGAGATCTGGCGCACGAAACTGAAGGGTGCGTCGTACGCCACGATCGCGGTCACGAACGGTCAGGTCCTCGCGGCCGCATCGGGTGAACTGTTCTCTCTCCACCCACGCACCGGAGACATCCTCTGGCACAACAAGCTGAAGGGGCTGGGCATGGGCGTCATCTCGTTCCCGGGCAGTGAGATTGTGGCGATGCAGTCGGCAACCGCGGACGCCGCGGCCAGCGCGTGACTCCCGAGTTTCTGACGCAGTGACGAGTCAGGCGCGCGGGCAATGTGCGCGTGTCATCGCGCCACGATCGTCAGCGTCGCCAGGCCGGTACGTCCCTCGCTCAGTGCGGAAATGCGAACCGAGCCCGGCGCCATCGCCATCACCAGCCCGGTCGACGAGACCGTCGCGATGGTCGCGGACTCCGTACTCCACGCCACCACACGGCCGGGCAGGGCGGTACCGCCCGCATCGACGGTCGCGGCACGAAGGCGCACGGTATCGCCGACGGTCACGAGCGCCGTCGGCGGTGTCACGTTCACCGTCGCCACCTGACTTGATGCTGGCGGCGGCTGCGGACCGCCGTCCGTTACGACGGTCCCGTCGCTGCAGGCGGCAAGCTGAATGGCGAGGGCACAGCGCAGCGCACGACTAAGCATCGGGTTACCAGTGGCAGAGAACCGAACATCGATCCCTTTTCGAAGCCCGTGCGCAGGTCAGGAGTTCCCGGTGCGACCGACCAGCGTGCCGGCCGCACCGCCGCGGCCTCAGGCTGTCGCGCCACCGGCCAGCGACGCCATGTCGATCACGTACCGGTAGCGCACGTTACCCGACTCCACCTTTTTGTACGCCTCGTTGATCTGCTCGATCGGAATGATCTCGATGTCCGGCGCGATACCATGCTCGGAACAGAACTCGAGTACCTCGACCGTTTCGATCACGCTGCTTATCAGTGATCCCGTCACCGTCCGGCGGTGGAAGGCGACTTCCTGATTGTTGATCGGCTTCAGCGGCTCGAGCGCACCGACGACGCACAACACGCCGTCCTTCAAGAGCAGCTTGATGAAGGGATTGACGTCATGTTTCTCCGGGACGGTGGAGAGGATGAAGTCGAAGCTCAGCGCGAGGGCTTTCAGTTGTTCCGCGTCGTCTTCATGCACTGCCTCCAGCCCCGCCGCCGTCAGTTCCTTCACCTTGGCCTTGCTGCTGCTGAAGATCGTGACCCTCGCGCCGAGAGCCTTGGCAATTTTCGCGGCCATGTGCCCCAGCCCACCGTGCCCGACGATTCCGACGCGATGCTCATCACCGACACCCCACTCCTTCATTGGTGAGTAGGTCGTGACACCGGCGCAGAGAATCGGAGCGGCCGCGGCCGGCGACAACGCCTCGGGGATCGGAATGACGAAGTCGGTGTGCACGACGAGCACGGTGGAATAGCCCCCGAACGTATTGTCGCGGCCATACATGTTCTCACCGGTCGTCGCCATTGCCTTCGGGATCATCGGACCATTGTACGTCGCAAGCCAGCTGTTGGGACCTTCGCAGTAGTTCTCTTCGCCGTTCAGACAGGGCTCGCAGGTGCGACAACTGTTGACCATGCACCCGACGCCCACGATGTCGCCCACCGCGAACTGATCCACGGCACTCCCGATGCGCGATACGCGCCCAACGGCCTCATGTCCCGGCATGCAGCGATAGACCGTATTGGACCGCTCGTTCTTCACCTGATGCACATCCGAATGGCAGACGCCGCAAAACATCACGTCGATCACGACATCGTGGTCTCCGGGTTCGTCGCGCTGAAACTCGTGCCGCTCGAGACTGCTGTAGGAATGCTTCGCTGCGTAGCCGATGGCGTCGATCATGTGCGGTGACCTGTGGGTGGATGGTGGAACGACCAGCACGCATCGCATGCGCCGGCTGACTCTGCGACATCACCACCCCGTACAAGTCGCATGCCGTAACCTGCAACAGCAGCGCGCCGAGCATGTCAGAACGCCCGGTCCCACGGGATCGAGAGACGTAACGCCGAGCTGATCACACCGACCATGCTGTACGTCTGCACGAAGTTTCCCCACTGCTCGTTGGTCACCGGATCGATGTGTTCGGCAAGAAGGCCGTGCCGGTTCCGGCAGGTGAGCACATGCCCGAAAAGTTCGCGTGCGTCAGCCGTCCGTCCGATCGCCGCCAGGGCGTTGATGTACCAGAACGTGCAGGCCAGAAACGCGTTCTCCGGATGCCCGAAGTCGTCGGCAATGATGTAGCGATACACATGATTGCCGCGGCGCAGGTTGCGCTCCACCGCCTCGACGGTGCCGATGAAGCGTGGGTCGTCCGCACTCACGAAGCCGAGGTCGTGCATCCGGAGCAGCGAAGCGTCCAGCGTGTCGCCATCCATGGTCGCGACGAAGCTGTTCAGCGAGGCGTTCCAGCACCGCCGGTTTATCTCGTCGCGGATGCGATCGGCAATCGCACGCCAGTGCGCCTCGCGATCCGCAAGCTTCAACTGGGCGGCAATGCGCGCGAGGCGGTCACAGCCGGCCCAGCACATCACGCTCGAGAACGTGTGAACGTGCGTGCTGCCGCGCAATTCCCAGATGCCTGCGTCAGGCTTGTCGTACAGCGCCGCGGCCTGCTCGCCCAAGCCTTCAAGTCGACGGAACAGTGCCTCGTCGCCAGGCTGGGCCAGCCGACGGTCGAAGAAGACGTGCGTCGCTGCAAGGATCGCGGAGCCGTACACGTCGTGCTGGATCTGCAGGTACGCCTCATTGCCAACACGCACCGGGCCCATGCCGCGGTACCCGGGCAACGACTCCACCGTGCGTTCCGCCACATCTGCGCGCCCGCTGATGCTGTACAGCGGCTGCAGTGTTCCATCCTCCGCGTTCGCGATGATGTTGAGGATGTACGTCATGTGCCGTTCCATCGTCTTCGTCGCACCGAGCCGGTTCAGCGCATCCACCACGAAGTAGGCGTCGCGAATCCAGCAGAACCGGTAATCCCAGTTGCGCGAGCTGCCCGCCGACTCCGGGATCGACGTCGTCATCGCCGCGACGATCGCGCCGGTGTCCTCGTGCGCATTGAGCTTGAGCACCATCGCCGAGCGGATCACCTCGTCCTGCCACTCGAAGGGAATGGCGAGGGCGCGCACCCACTCACGCCACCAAGCGGTGGTCTCCTCGAGAAAGCGTCGACCAACGACACCAACCGCCTCGGGCACCGTCTCGTCCGGTCCGAGCAGCATCGTGATCGTCCCGTCCACGAAGAACGGGGTCTCCTCGAGGATCGGCGTCAGCGACGCATCCGTCGTGAGGCGCAGCACCACGTCGCCACCGACGAAACGGATGTGGTTACTGCCATACGTACGCTTGGCGGAGTACTTCCCATACTGACAGGCCGGTCGCAGCCGGATACGCAGCCGCGGATGCCCGCTGACGCGCGTGATTCGGCGCACCAGCGTCATTGGGCAGAAGACACGCGAAAACTGTTCGAAGCGTGGCGCAAAATCGGTGATCTCCACCACCCCGCCGGTCTCGTCGTGCATGCGGGTGACGAGCACCGGCGTGTTCTCCAGGTACTCCTGCTCACAGCGCACCATC
This sequence comes from Gemmatimonadaceae bacterium, assembly GCA_043788935.1. Classification (GTDB taxonomy): domain Bacteria; phylum Gemmatimonadota; class Gemmatimonadetes; order Gemmatimonadales; family Gemmatimonadaceae; genus JACMLX01. The sequence goes on from JAYWIJ010000147.1 coordinate 22,637, forward strand.
CCCTGCATCTCGATCGCGAAATATCCCGTGCCATCAGGCTCATCGTCTCCACGATTGGTGAGCAGCGAGCAGAAGGCCGGATCACCGTCGAAGCGCGGGAAGCAGGCCCACGTGATCTCCGCCTCCGGCGTGACGAGTGCGCTGATGGTGCCGTTACCGATCAGACCGAGTTCGAGCGAGTTCATTACGTGGCGATCTCCGACCCGTTCAGGTATGTGGAGATGTGGACCGCCTCGTGTGACAACCATGCACGTACCGCCTTGACGTTCGGCAACTGCCTGCGAGCGATGGTGGTACCTCCGCCAACCTTGATCGAGATGCCACCGTAGGCGTTCACTACCTCGAAACCATCTTCGTCCGTGATGTCGTCGCCGATGAACACCGGCCGTCGCCCCGAAAACGGTACTTCGTCCATGAATTCCCGGATTGCGATTCCCTTGTCGCGTCCTGCCGGCTTGAGCTCGACCACGCGCTTTCCCGTCTGCACGCAGAAGGCGGTGCCCAGATCATCGCGCAGGCGATGCATCATGCGATGCGCATAGCTCGCGAGTCGCGGCGCCTGTCGGTAATGCAGCGCCAGTGACAGCCCCTTGTCTTCGAGGAGTAGTTCTGGATGGCGTCGCTCGACGTCGAGCAGCGTGACACGCGCCGCATCCAGCAACTCGGCGGGAAAGAGATGCCGACGCAACTCACCCGTGATCGTGCGGCGCTCCACGCCGTGCTGTCCTGCCACCGGCAACCGGATGTCGGGAAACAGTCGGTCGATGTCCGCGATCGGCCGCCCCGTGATCACGGCGACTGCACCCTGTGTGGACTCCGCGAGCGATGCAATCAGTTCGCGCAGCTCCGTGTCAGCCTTCACGCCCCACGGCTTCGACGCCAGCTCCACCAGCGTCCCATCCAGATCGAAGAAGTACGCCCACTCCCGCGACGGCGACGGCAGCTGCCGGCCTTCTCTTGCTTCCATGAGGCCAGTCATCAGGGACGCACCAGCACCCGGCGTGGTGTCTGCACTCCGGTTCGTTGCATGCGCATGGGAAACTCGAAGCGACGGAGCAGTCGTGTGCGGCGCCGCACGTTCGCGGCATCCAGCATCATGCGACCGGCCCAGCGGTAGACATTGAACTCACCAACCAGGCTCCGCATCAGGCGCATCCGTGCGCGCTGCTCCGACTCCGGCATGCTGACGGCCTGCCACAATGCCTCCGCGCACTCTTCGGCGTCGTACGGATTCACGATGATCGATTCGGGCAACTCGCGCGCCGCACCGGTGAACTGGCTCAGCACCAGCACACCGCGCTCATCGTCACGCGCCGCGATGAACTCCTTCGCAACGAGGTTCATGCCGTCGTGCAGGCTGCTCACGAAGCACAGTTCGGACGCGCGGTAGTACTCATACACCTCACGCGGCTCGTGATGATCCGCATGCAAGATGATCGGCGGATACTGCGCCGACGAAAATTGCGTGTTGATGCGCATGGCGAGCGCTCTCACCCTCGCTTCGTAGGCCTGATAGTGTTCGATGCTCGAGCGTGTCGGGGCCGCGATCTGGATGAAGGTGAACCGTCCCACCCACTCCGGATGCAGCTCGAGAAAGCGTTGCACGGCTCGCAGCCGTTCCTCGATACCCTTGGTGTAGTCGAGACGGTCCACACCCACCCCGATCACGTGCTCTTCAGGCAAGTGGTGATGCAGCCGCACGTCGTGGCGGCACTGCTCGACGCTCTTGGCAACGAGCTCCGGTGCCGGCGGCCAGTCCACCGAGATCGGGTAGCGCTTCACGGCGGTCAGTTCGGTGAGGAATGACACCGTGAACGACTCGCGGTCGACGCGTGCCTCGAGCAACCGATCGACCGTGTCCACGAAGTTGTTGCAGTGATTCTGCGTGTGGAAACCGAGGATGCTGCTGCCGAGCAAGCCGTTCAGCAGTTCGTCGCGCCAGGGGCAGATGCTGAACGCCTCAGGGTTTGGCCACGGAATGTGCCAGAAGGTGACGATCGTCGCGTTCGGCAGCATGTCGCGGATGAAGCGCGGCGCCAGTGCGAGATGGTAGTCCTGCACCAGGATGATCGGATCACTCGACGTCGCCTCCTGCACCACGGCTTCGGCGAACTTGCGATTGACGGCGACATACTGTTCCCAGTCAGTGGCGCGGAAAGTGGGACGCACATGGGCATTGTGACAGAGCGGCCACAGCCCTTCGTTGGCGAAGCCGTAGTAATAGCCGGCCTCTTCCTGCGCCGTGAGCCAGACACGACGGATCTGGTACGACGGGTTGTTCACCGGTACCTGCACGTGATCGCGCGAGTCCACGGTATCCCGGTCAGCCGTGCCTGAGCCGTGGGCCACCCAGGTACCCGAACAGGCGCGCATGATCGGCTCCATCGCCGTCACGAGACCGCTGGCAGGCTGACGGACCACGATGTCCTCACCCTGATACATGTGCAGGTACGGCTCGCGGTTACTGACCACGATCACTTCATGGCCACGCAACTCGCCGTCGAGGATCGCACGCAGTGCCTCGGGATTCCACGGGACGTTGTCGTCCTGCCGGGTGCGATGCTCCGACTGGATGTCCTGAATCAGGGCGCGCAGATCACGAGCGATCGGACGGAGTTCGGGGCGATCCGATTCGTCAGTGGGTCGCAGCAGCCCTTCACCGCGCATCAAGGAGCGCAGTCCCTGCTCCCAGCCCCGCCAGCTGAGCTGCGCGACGATCACGGTGATCAGCGAGATCGTCAGTCCGAGGCCGGCGAAAACGTAGAAGAGGTACTTGCGTGTCTCCTCGCTCCGGCGACCGGCAAAGCTCATGTCGTGCACCAGCACCAGATCACCGTTGGCATAGCCTGGTCCCGCGATCGGTCGAACCGACACCAGCAACGGGCCACGGGGACTGTCGAGCAGATGCGTCGAAGGATCGCCGGTGGTGAATCGCGCCAGGCTGTCACACGCCAGTTCCTTCGGCAGTGACGCGGTGGCGATCGGCTTCGTCGCGCCGATGGCGCAGTAGCCCATCGCGAAGAGGCGTTCGTCCTGCGTGATCTTGGCGAAGAGCTGACGGACGCGCGCCTGGTTGCCCGCCTGCAGATGATCCTGCACCGCATCTTCCACCGTGGTGGCGACGAGGTTGGCGCGGATGTCGAGATCGCGTGTGAACCAGCGAATCGTCAATGCATCCACCAGCGGCACGACGGCATACGCCACGAGCCCGAGCACGATCAGCAGCGGGATGATGAAGCGGAGTGACAGTCTCATGTCGGTCTTCCCTGCGACAGCGAGGATCGCTTCACAACCGACCTGTCCTGCATGGTCGTGAAGCCAAGCGCGCCGCACGGCATCGCCCCTGTTCAGGGAGATGCCGCGCGGCGGTGAATTCAGTAGCGGTAGATGGCAGCAACGCCCGATTCGGCCGGAAGCTGATCACCCGGCACCACGAACACCTTGCTCCCGCGGCGACGGGCCAGTGCTGCGAGGTCGTCCAACACATCGTCCACATCAGGTCGTGCGAGATCAGCGAGGATGACCTGTCCGGTTGCGGAATCGACGTGACCGGGCACGAGGCGATCCGCGTCGATCAGAAGCGTCGCGACGCGGCCCGCGACCACCGCTTCAGCCACTGTCTGCAGCGTCTCGCCACCAAGTCCATGCGCTCGCGCCGTGCCGAACTGCTCGAGCTGCGCCTTCAGACGCTCCGTATAGAACGGCTCCACCACCTCCCACGCACGCTTTCGCAGTTCATCCAGCGACACCGCGTCGGGACTCACATCGATGCCATGTTCGAGGAGGTGCGCGTTGTGGCTCAGCCGGTGGAACGCGTCGCGATGTTCGGGCAGCGTCGCCAGGATGAGCGGCAGCCCTGCGTGCTTCGAGTGATGCTCGAGAATGTCACGGTCCACGATGCGGAAGAACCGTTCGTCATCCTTGTCGACCTCATCCGCGCGACCGCCCTGTCCATGATGCAGGCCAGCGTTGCCATGACCCACTCCGCCGTAGGACCCCACGTGCGTCTGCGCTTCGGTGAGTTCCGTACCGAGCGCATCTTCCAGCGAGCGCGTTACACCCGGCGCCAACTCCACCTCGTCGAGCGTGTCGCGGTCCCCCTCGAAGAAGCGCACCGACTTGCGGCTGAGTCCGAGAATCTGATATCGCTCGCTGGACTGCATCAGTTTCGTCAGCGGCTTCGTGTGGAAGCGCTCGGATACGACGACGAGTGACTCGACCGGACGCTGCAAGCGATAGACGCGGAAGAAATTGCGGGCGCCAAGCACGGCGAGGCCGTCGCGCGTGGAATGCCAGAACGTCACATCCTCCGCGAGCTCACGAAATGGAGAGAGCATCTCCGTCACTTCTGCGGCCGTGTACTGCTGCTGCAGCGATGCCTGCGCTTCTCTGAGGAGATTCCGGAATCGGATCGCATCCTGCTGGTTCTCCGGATGCCGCCGATGCGTCGGCTGGTAGATCGATATGCACGGTGCAGCCGCGGTATCCAGCACGCCGCTCGCGTCATCCTGCTCGAAAGCTTCCATCGATGCGTTCTCCTGTTGTAGTGAGCCAAGACTGTCCTGCGCTCACGCCGATGCATCAACGCGAAGCATGCGCCGAATGCCGAACGGGTTACGCACGGATCGGTCATTCCAGCACTGGTACAATCCTCCGCCCAGCCTCGACATCGCACACGACGACCACTCCGGATGTGGTGTGTGCGCGGATGGAAGGGACGGCGTGCCCGCTGCCGCCGTCATGCCTGTCGGATTCACAGGAAGAACGCAGCAGCGCCAGCAATGATCAACCGGATCATAGCTGGCGCTGACCGAGATTCGTGCTGCGTCAGCGCATGCACCGGTATCGAAACTGACCGCCCGGTGAGTTACGCCACTGACATGTCACTACACGTGACGACTCACAGCGGATGCACCGCGCTTGACGAGTCCCCACACGATCATGACAATGGCGACCACGACCAACAAATGAATCAGACCGGACACGACGTGAAATCCGAGCCACAGTACGGCCCAGACCGCAAGCAGCAGCACGCCAATGGTGACGAATGGATTCATGCATAACTCCCTATTTCGCAGGTGGATCGGCGCACACGCGGATGCGGTGCGCGGCAGTTCCATCCGCATCCATTACAAGAATCGTTCCGCGACCGCGGCAGTCGAGTCGTGTCGGACGTGTACCATTTGAATCAGTGCTTCAGACGAGGCGTTGATTACGGCAACACGCAGCACGCAATGCATCGTCAGACACGCATCCACACCGCCACGCCGACGGCACGTGCTGTGCGCTCTGTCCACGCACCCATTCAACGAGCATCCATGCACATCTATGAACCCCTCGAGCTCGGCTTGCACGCCGAGGCCGCAAAGAGCGATGTCCCGGGCATGGAGATCATCCATGACAGTGATGACGCACGCCTCATCGTCTTCCGGCTCGAGCCCGGACAGAAACTGTCGGATCACACAAATCCGTCGACGGTGATCCTGACCGTGCTCGACGGCAGCGGCATGGTGCGCGGCGGTGACACGGAGCGGCTGCTCCGTGCCGGCGAACTGGCGGTGTTCCCACCGCGGGAGCTGCACGGCATGCATGCGCTCGATGAGCACTTCGTTCTGCTGGCGGTCCTGGCACCGAGGCCGGGCACTCGCTGACGAAAACAGCGAACGGAGACACCGCGCCGGATCAGCGCCTCAGACGAACAATCTCTGGCCCAGTCCGCTGGTGCGCTCGGTGCGCTGCGCGATCGCAGAGCGAAGCGTGGCCTCCGTCCCCACGATCGTCACACTCCGGCGTGCGCGCGTCACGGCCGTGTAGAACAGCTCGCGGCTCATGACGCGGCTCTCCTCGTTCGGTAGCACGACGGTGACGTGATCGAACTCGGAGCCCTGCGATTTGTGCACGGTCATCGCCCACGCTGTCTCCACCGCCGGCAGGCGACCCGGGGCCAGCGCACGAATGCTGCCGTCGAGACTGCGGAAGTGGACCGCGACACGACCGTCCTGTCGCCACGCCACACCGATGTCGCCGTTGAAAATGCGCGTGGTGCAGTCGTTGGCGGTCACCAGCACTGGTCGGCCGTGATACCACGCGTCGTGCACTGGCACACCTTGCCGCGCCATCCACCGCTCCACCGCGCGATTCAGGCCACGCACACCGCGCCGCCCCTCGCGCTCAGGCGCCAGCAGCCTGAATGACTCGAGCGCCGTGAGCATGTCCTCCACGCTGCCGGCACGTCGGCATTGCGCGAGCTGCTCCATCGCCGATGCCAGCAACACGTCGCCACTCGATGCCGGCGGCACGATGCGCACTGATGGAATCGCGTCGTCATGCCCGAGCGCCCACACGGTGGTTGCGTCGCCCTCCAAAATCGCCGCTGCCAGCGCGCCGATTCCCGGGCCGTCTGCGAAACGAAAGCTTTCCGTGAGACGCGTCACCGCTTGCCGCATTGCGGATGGCGCTGGCGCCGACTCGGCCGCGCGACAGAGCACGCCAAGCACGTCGCCGGCTTCGACGCTCGACAACTGGTGATGATCACCCACCAGCAGCAGCCGTGCACCGGGACTCAGCGCCGCCAGCAGCGCGTCCAGCATCAGCACGTCCACCATGCTCGCCTCGTCGACGATGACGAGATCGAACGGCAGCGGACTGCCGTCGTTGCGACGGAAGGTGTCGGTGTCGCCGTTGTACGACAGCAGACGATGCAGCGTCCGCGCTTCCAGAGCAAGCAGTGCACGCAGCACGTCGTCATTCGCGCCGGACTTCGCTCCCGTGGACTGAATCCGCTGCCGGATCGATTCGGTGAGACGAGCAGCAGCCTTTCCCGTCGGTGCGGCCAGGGCCACACGCAACCCGGGCTCCGCCTGCACCATCGCGACGAGCTGACGAGCCACCGTCGTCGTCTTGCCAGTGCCGGGACCACCCGTGATGATCGAGAATCCCGGTACGTCACCCACCGGTGCCTGCGCCAGCAATTCGCGCACGCGCACCGCGATGCGCTCCTCGGCGGCGAAATACCGGTGGAACTGCAGCAGCCCGTCGCGCAGCACGACTGGTGTGACCAGCTGACCGTTACCGATGAGCTCCGACGTGGTGAGATGCGCCTGCCACCACGCTTCTTCATCGAGCGAGAGCGCCGAGAGCAACACGTTGCCTGTGGCGTCACGCAGCCCGCACGCCTGTTTCACCAGTTGTCGCAACGACAGCGCACTGTGCCCCTCACGCCGCGAACGGCTCAGCAGCAGCGCCACCAGCGCGATGGCGATCCCCTGTTCTCCGTCCACCGTGCCACGACGCACCAGCATCTGCGCCAGCTGTGCGTCCTGTGCGTCCAAGCCGGGCAACTCACTCAGCAACACCAGCGGATCAGCGAGCACCGTCATGAGCGCCTCCCCACGGCCGCGTCCAGCGCGTGGAGCAGCGCTGGCGTCGGTGTGTCGATGAACCAGCCTCGCGTCGGATCTTCCTCCGTCATGCCACGGAGGAACGCGTACGCCACTCCGCCCCAGTGCGTCGCGGGATCGTAGCCCGGCACCCGAGTGCGCAGGAAGCGATGCATCGCCAGCAGATAGAGATGGTACTGCAGCGTGTAGTGCGCCTCCAACATCACCTCGCCAAGCACACCGGGTGCATAGCGCGCGTCGGCACCGCCGAGCTGATTCGACTTCCAGTCCACGATCCACCACTTGCCGTCATGTGGGAACGTCAGGTCGATGAACCCACCCAGGTAGCCAGACAGCGTGCTGTCACGCAGCCCACGAAGCACGGGCGCGTAGGCCTTCGCGTGCCCCGATCCGTGCTCGGCCAGTGCATCGGCGATGCGGCGCGGCGATGTACTCGCAACGGACAGGTCGAATCGCCACTCACGCAGCGTTTCGGCGAACGGAATGTCGCGAAGCGCAATCCCAGCCGAAGGAATGATCCCGCTGCAGGTGCGACGGAGCATGCCGCGCACGTCGTCGAGCCGTTGCGCGGCGATGTCGGCATGACCGGTGAGTCCGTATGCCGCGAGCGTGCGCTCGACCATCGCCACCGATGACGCGTCGTCGACACGGCTGAAGTCGAGTCGCTCGAAGATGTCATGCAGCGCGTTGCCCGCCTGTGCGCCAGCCGGAAATGCGCGGAACCCGCTCGGCGCGACGGGCGCCTCCGGCAGGACCGATGGATCGGCAACGTCACGCGCCGGGCGGTCGGGGGCGTTGGCCACCATGCCGGTGAAGCTGGTGATGCGCCAGCTTTCCAGCTGCGCGCCCGCGAGCACCAGCGCACGCGGCTCGTAGGCCAGCGCCGGTTGCGCGACGAGTGGTGCCATTTCCACTGACTGATCGGCGCGCAGTTCGCGCAGCGTCATGCGCCCCTCCGACTCGGCAATCAGCGACATGATGCTGTCGCGCACGGTGGCACCCGGCGTGAGCGGCCGCAGCAGGTATCCGAGCGCCGATTTGGTTGCCGCATCGCCACGTCCGATATCCCCGAACGCGATGTAGCAGCGGTGCACCGCACGCGTCAGCGCCACATACACGAGCCGGAGCGCCTCGGCGTCGTCTTCACGTTTCATCGCAGCGGAACGCGCCGAGTGCTGGGCGGAGCCGATGTCCATCACGGCGCGGTCACCGTCACGCGCGCTCGCGGCTGTGAGATCGAATGGGCCGCCGCGCAGCGTGATCTCATCGTACAACGTGGGGCAGAACACCACGTCGAACTCGAGCCCCTTGGCCTTGTGCATGCTGAGGATCTGCACCGCCTCACCGTCGGTTTCCAGGCGCTGCATGCGGCGTTCTGGCGTGTTCTGCACGCTGAGCTCGCGGGCCACCCACTCACCGACGCCTTCGGCCACCACGCCGTCGTGCGCCGCCGCCTCGTGCAGCAGTTCCACCACATGGCGGATGTTCGTCAGTCGGCGTTCACCGTCGGGGAGCGTCAGCAACCGTTCCGTGGTCTCGCGTGCGGCCATGAGTGCGCCAAGCGCCGCCGACACGCCGCGCGTGCGCCAGAGGTCGCGAATGTCGGCGAAGAGCGCGGTGATGCCGCTCCACGCCGCCTCGCCGCCATCACTCACCGCCGAAGCGATCTGTGCAGCCGTGAAGCCCCAGATTCGCGTTGCAAGAGCCGCCGACACCGCCCGATGATCGTACGGCGTCGCGATGGCGGCACTGAGGCGCACCAGCTCCGCCGCCTCGTCCGACGTGAGCACGTCGTCGGCACCGCTGATCACCGCGGGCACACGCGCCGCATCCAGCGCCGCCTTCATTTCCTGCGCGGCGGCGTTGGTCCGCGTCAGCACGGCCACACACCGATGCGGCAAGCCTTCGGCGGTGAGTCGCACGATCTCGTTCACGACGGCAGTGCGCACCACCTTCTGCGCAGTCGCCTTGTCCACGAAGTCGCCCTTCTTGCCGAGCGACTTGTCCACCCACCACCACACCAGCGAGCCACAGCCGTCGGTGGCCAGCTTTCCCTTCGGTTCCGGATTTCGGGCGGCGGTCACCGTGGGAAAGTCGATACGATCTTCGTCGTACAGAAAGGGCTGCGCCGCACGCGTGAAGAGCGCCTGCACCGCGTTGATGCAGTCTTCCGAGCTGCGGAAATTCTGGGTCAGCGTGAACCGCCGCGCCGCGTCGTCGGCCGCCTTCAGGTAGGCACTGATGTCAGCGCCACGAAAGCCGTAGATCGACTGCTTCGGATCACCGATCAGGAACAGCGGACAGCCGTGAAACGCGTTGCTGAAGATCGGGAACTGCGTATTGTCCGTGTCCTGGAATTCGTCGATCAGCGCGGCCCGGTAGCGGCTGCGGATCCGCTGCGCGAGCGGTCCGTCCGGCCCCTCCTCCACCAGCACGTTCGACAGGATGCGCAGTAGGTCGTCGAACCCCAGCAAGTGCCGACGCGACTTCTCCAGCTCGAACGTCTCGTTCACCGAGTCCACGAAGTCGGCTACCAACGCCTGCGCGGGATGCATCGCATCGAACTCGAGGATTGTCCCTGGCTGTCGACGGTATCGCCGCGCGAAGCTCGCCACCATCTGGCCGAGATCACCATTGGCCGATACGAATTCCCGTGCGGACGCGGCATTCACGAGCAGGCGGCGACGCGTCCAGTCCATCCCGGCACGCAGCAGCGGTTCAGTATCGTCCTCGACGAGCGTGGTGCGGAACGGCATCCGCGTCTCGAGTGCACTCTCCGACAGCACACGCTGACAGAACCCGTGGATCGTGGACACGCCCAGATCATCGAGGCTGCCGAGCGCGGCGCGGATGATCGCAGCACCATCGGGATGCCTGTCCCGCAGGGTGAAGAGGTCCGCGTTCGCGCCGTCACGCTCCGGCGGTGCGTCGCTCCACACACGATCGGCATCACGCAGCGTCTTCCGGATACGCGTGACGAGTTCCTGTGTCGCCTTCTCGGTGAAAGTCACCACGAGGATCTCCGACAGCGACGCCACTTTCTGCTCCAGCAGCAGACGCAGCACCAGCCGCGTGATCGCGAACGTCTTGCCCGTGCCGGCACTCGCCTCGATCAAAGTCACGCCATCGTCGAGCGCAACCTGCAGCGCATCGAACTGCTCGCGTACGGCGCGCGTCATGCCGACCCGTTGGGCAGCCGTGGTGCGAACAACGTCGTGGCAAGCTGCTCGAACGCGTCCCAGTGCTCACGCAGCGGGTCGACGCCGCGGAAGCAGAGCGCGACATGGTCATCGGTGTGATCGCCACCGGGCGCACCAAACGCCTCCTCGCGTTCGAACGCATCCACGGCCAGCAGGCGCGCGTCCTTGAGCGCCTTGATCCGCTTGTCGGTGCCCGCCAGGAACTTGCCATTTGACACCTGTGCGGTGAGCCACGCGGTCGCCGCCTGCGGGAAGAACGGCAGCGGCGTCTCACGACCATGGCGCGCCTGCTCCACCAGTCGTGACAGCAGCGCACCCGCAGCGCTCACCGCCTCGAAGCGCTCGCACACCTTCGCCTTCTCGTCCTTGATGCCCAGCAACACGGTCATCTGCGGCACGTCGCCGCCATGTGATTCGGCGGCCGCGCACATGACGACATGCTCCACCCACGCACGGATTTCGTGCGGTGCCCTGAAGCTGCCCGCCCGCGCGATGTAGCGTGCGTCACCGCGCAGTCCATCCAGCGTACCGGACACTCGCCAGTCGTCGCGCGCGACGCTCACGGCGATCCGACGTGGCGCCACCGACGGCAGCGCCTGCAGCACCGTGTCGACACTCTCGCGTAGCATTGCATGCCACGCCTCGCCAAGTGCACCCGGTGGCAGCCCACCTGCACCCTGCAGGCGTCGCAGATCGCGCGCCGGATCAGGCTCACCCTGCAACCCGGCGGCGAGCAGTCGGGCCTTCACTCCGCCCTGCTCCATCCGACTCAGCAGCAGCAGTTCATCGTCTCCCGCATCGTCCTCGAACGTGTTCAGCGTGAAGCCGAGCGCATGTCGGCAGAAGGCGCGACTGGCGTTGCACCACGCATCCGCGAGATCGGCGATGCTGAGTTCGAGCGTTGACGCGGCGTCACCTGCAGGCTGCCGGACGCGCTCGGTCACGAACCGGTGGTCACCGCGGCGCACCTGCTGGCTCGCCACTGCGGTGCGTGCGTGTGCCGTGGAGAAGGTGAACACGCGCGGGTCGCCGTCAGCCTGGAAGTAGCGTGGCGAGAATGGCTGCAGCGGATGTTCCACCAGCAGGATACCCCGCCCTGCGCCAGCGCTGCGCCGATCCACGTGATCCAGCATCTCATCGATCACGACCGACGCTGCACAGGGAGAATTGTCACCCACCGCACGGCCGCTGTATGTCAGCATCAGACGATCGCCCGCGGCCATCACCAGATCGAGAAAGAGCTGACGATCGTCGCTGCGCAGATCGCGGTCACCAGCACGCCGCTCCTCGTGCAACATGTCGAACGCCGCCCGACGATCGCGCCGCGGAAACACCCCCTCGTCCAGCCCCGCCACCGCGATGATGCGGAACGGGAGGCTGCGCATCGGCTTGAGTGCTGCGATGGTCATGCCACCCATCAGGAAGCCGCTGCCGAATCCCTCTCCTTCGAGCTCCGTGTCGATCCAGTCACGCACCACGCCGAAACTCACCGTGCCGGCGTACTCCGCGCGCGTGCCTTGCGACCGCAGCCTGTCGAGCAGCCGCGTCACACCGGCCACCGCCTCGACGTCGCGAAGCTCCGGCGTGCCGAAGAGCAGCGTGACGGCGGCATGCATACCATCGACCCACGCATCCAGCGATCGCACTGCGTCCCATGAGGCGATCGCGGCATGCAGTTCGTCGATCCACTGCGCGAGCCGCGCGATTCCCGCCGCGTCGCCTGCAGTGTCACCACCGTGCGGCAGCAGCCCAAGCACCAGATCATCCTGTGGCCCGGTGGTCATGCCCATCAGCAGACGATCGAGCGACGCGCGCCACGACGCCTGGTCATATGCCGGCAAACCGAGTGACGCGCGCGACTGTGCGTCGAAGCCCCAGCGTGTGTTCGCACGGTGCGTGAGCGTGGCCAGCGCGTCGACCTGCGCTTCGCTCAACCCAGCCGCCTCGTGAACCAGCGGGTGCGACAGCAATGCAAACACTTCACTGTGCGTGAAGCGACCGCCCTCCAATGCAAGCAGTTCCGAGAAGGCTGCGGCCGCCGGATCGTCGCCGCGCGCCGGCCGGTCGGCGATGCGGTACGGAATCCGGGGTGCACCCGCTTCGTTCACGCCGAACACTGCGTCCACCAGCGCCGCCCACTCGCCGGCGTCGGGCACCAGCACCAGCAGATCGTGCGGTCGCAGCGTGGCGTCGGACTGCAGCGCGTCGAGCAACTGATCGCGGATGATTTCCAGCTGCCGCATGTCGCCGTGCGCACTGTGAACGCGCAGCGACGCATCGCTGCGTGACAGAGCGAGTGCGCCGACACCGGCTTCGCCGCTCGCGAGCTCCTGCTGCAGCACGCCCAACAGCGTCCCACTGACGCGCGGCGCACCATCCAGCACCAGGTGTGTCGCTCCGTGCGCACCCAACGACTGCACGAAGTCGCGACCCTGCGCACCGAACGCCTCGGCCAGCGGATGCGGCGTCGGCGCGGTGAGTGCAGCGGTGTAGATGGTCACGGGAACGTGTCGCGCCAGCGCTGCCAGCACGTCCACGAACAGTGGCGGGAGTGTGCTGATCCCGAATACCGTCACGCGTTTCGGCAGGCCTGCAGGCTGATCACCCTGCAGTATGGCGATCAGTTGATGCAGGCGTGCGCCAGCATGAATGCCACGGACCGCAGCGTTCTCACACAGCTGACGCCAGAGCGCCGCCTGCCATTGCGCGTGCACGCTGCCGGGAGCGTCCTCACCGGCTTCCCACGCCGCCAGCAGATCCGCACGGTAGAGTTGATAGTCGTCGAAACGATCGGCGATCCGCGACGCCAGCCCAAAGCGCTTCCGTTCGTCGGTGTCATTCAGGTAGCGATGCAGCGGCTGATATGTGGCGTCAGGCGGGAGCTCGCGCAGCAGCGCCTCGATGCGCCATGCCATCGTCTCCCGGGTGAACGCCTCCTCGGCTTCGCGCGATGGGCGGTCGGGCAGCACGCGTCGGGCGAGATCGTGCACGAATCCCGCCGGAAACGGCAGCGACACTGATCCGGCACACCCCTGCGCATCGGCCAGCTGCAGCGTCACCCACCGCCGCATGCCCTGGCTCTGCACCACGATCGTCTCCGTCTCGAGCGGCGGAAGCGGCTCGCGGCGCAGCGTGTCGCTGCAGTGTGCGATCAGCGGGGTGAGCGTGCCGGCAGTGATGAGCTGAATCGGTCCCGCCATGACACTCCCCGGAGAAGCTGCACCGCACGAGACCCATCAGACACTCCGCAATCTACCGGCGGGGTCTGACAGGTGTCGTCGTACGCCGACCTCAGTTGCCGTTGCTGTTGCACCCGTGCGCCAGCGCCTCACGCGCCTTCTTCGGATCGGCAATGGTCTGGTAGAACTCGCCGAGGAAGGTCAGCGCGGTCCGTGTCCGCCGGGGATCGAGCCCCGGCACGGCGTTGTACATCGCCTCGATCCGCGGCCGCGCCGCCGTGAAGCGCGCAAACGTGGGCTGTATCTCGTCCGGCTTGAGGCAGGGGCCACGATACAGTCGCGTGGTGGTGGTGCGAATGTTGAGTCGCGCATCGGGAAAGGCGTACCGCGCATTCACGGCACCACCCCAGTCGAAATCGAAGGCGACGGGGAAGAGCGTGCCGAGCGAGTCGCGCATCAGCGAGATGTTGTGCAGCCCGGAGATCGACCAATCGGTGTTGGCAGCGAAGTACTCGAACAGTGACGTGATCGCGAGTTGCTCGGCATCGAGGTCATGGAACATCGCCCCCGGCGTCTCCTGCACCACGAGGCCGAACTTCTTCGCCACCTCCTTGTCGTCTTCCACGAAGAACGCCCACGACACCACGTCGTTCTCCCGACCTTCACTGTCGTGATAGGTGATCTTCGCCAGACGCGTGCGGAAGTGGCGCGGGCTGACCATCTGATAGGCACGATAGATCGCGTACTCACCGAGCACGTACTGCTCGTACTCCGCGTTCCCCGGGCGACAGTTGGTCGTGATCTTCAGGTTCGCGTTGCCCTGAAACAGCGTCTCCCGCGCATCGGAGCGCTCGAACTCGAGCTTGAGCGGCGGGAAGTCGCAGTTGCGCGCCTGCCGACGGAAATGCCCGCGCGCGCGCAGCGTCACCGGAAACGTCTTCGACTGGCCGTTCGGCAGCTTGTACGTGAGCCGTGCCGGATGCGGCTTGAACTTCGTGCTGTCGCGGTCGCGGATCACGGTGCGCAGGTCGGTCACCAGCGTGACCTCCAGCGGAATCGTGTCGCGAAACAGCCCCTGTCCCATCACCTGCCGCGTCGTCAGCAGCAGGCACGCGCACAACAGCATGCTCCGGATCATTTCTTCATCTCCACGAGCCGGACGCCGCCATCCGGCAGGTTCTTGAGCATGTGATGCACCACGCCGGGCGTGACGTTCTCGTGCATCGCGACGCCGTACTCGATCACCTTCAGGCCCTCGCCGGCCTTCGCCTTGCCCATGTACTTCCACCGCACGAAGAGATCGTTGAAGACGCGCTCACACGCGCCCTTCGTGGCCTCGGTATCCGTGGTGTGGATGCGCAGCATGTGCGTGTAGTCAGGGCGCTCGTCCTCGGCCGCATCAGGCGCGTTGCGCTTGCGGCGGCGCCAGGCGCGATCGGCCAGCGCCTCGAGCTGCTCCGGCGCGAGATCAGCGAGGATTTCGTCGTCGAGTTTCGCCACGAACATGCCCGTACGATTCGCATTCTGCAGCACCTTCTGCAGCCGCTGACCGGCCTGCTTCCCTTCCATCGCCGGCGCGCGACCGAAATCCGAGATCCACAGGCCAAGAATGAGGATGTTGTACATGACCGAGATTCCGAGCGCCACCGGCGGGTCCACCGCCGACGCCAGGCCGATGCCGGTCACGACGAAGATGTTCACCGCATCCTTGCTGTCGTCCAGCGTGGTACGGAACCGCACCGCCGCCACGATGCCACCAAGCGAGAACGCCAGCGCCAGCGAGTGCTTCACCAGCACGACGATCCCGCCGACGATCACCGGCAGGATCAGGAACGTCTGCACCACCGACTGCTGATAGCCGCGCTTGTGGCGCGTGTACGTGTAGATCCACGTGACGGGCAATGCGGTCATGAAGGCCGCGAGCATCGCAATCATCGTCGGCAGGAGCGCCGGCCCACTCTCCTGCGCACTGGTCGCGGCCGAGGTCCGGCCCATTCCCGTCGTCAGCCCCCCGAGTTCGTCGCCGCCGAGCGAACCCCAGTTGGTCGGGATCAGCTCGCGGAGGAGCCACCAGCCGCCGGCCGTGATCACGTACCAGCCAACTGTCCGCAGGATCACCCGGAGGAGCGGGCGGTTGTCTTGCTCGATCATCGGGAATGACGGGTGCCGGGGGAGGGGACGACTGTTCGAAGGTGCCGCGCTCCCCACCGAAGGGCAACGGGCGGACCCGTGCATGGCCCGCGCCCATCCCCACGGTGTACCGTTCAGGGACATGCCTCGCCGACTCCTCGCGACCGCCCTGACGGTCACCGCGCTCACCGCCCTCGCCGGCTGTGCGCAGGCGCAGGCGCCGCTGTCAGTCAGCGCCACGCCACCAATTGCCGCAGCCCCAGGCAAGCCGACACTGCTGGTCTTCATCACCATCGACCAGCTCCGCGGCGATTACCTCGCGCGCTTCGCGAACCAGTTGGTTGGCGGGCTGCATCGCTTCGACGGCGGCGGTGCACACTTCACGCGCGCCTATCAGGACCACGCGAATACGGAGACGGCGCCGGGGCATGCCGCCGTGATGTCGGGGCGGTTTCCGGTGCACACCGGCATCGCCGCGAACTCCGCAGGCGTAAATGATCCGGGCGCACCGTTGCTCGACGCCAGCGACATCGGCGCCTCACCGCGACGCTTCATCGGCACCACGCTGCTCGACTGGATGCGGTCGGCCGACAAGCAGACGCGGTTTTTGTCCGTCTCGCGCAAGGACCGGGGCGCGATCCTGCCGATCGGACGGAGCCGCGGCGACGTGTACTGGTACGCGTCCAACGGTTCGTTCACGCAGAGCACGTATTACGGACAGGCGCTGCCCAAATGGGTGAAGGATTTCAATCGCAAGCGGCACACGGCCGCCTACGCCGGCTGGATCTGGACGCCGCTGCTCCCCGACTCGGCCTACGCAGAACCCGACAGCGTGCCGGTGGAGTCGCTGGGACAGAACTTCACATTTCCGTACGCCATCTCCGACGACGACGCGCAGGCGGCAGCCACGTTGCTCGCCTTCCCGCCGATGGACGAGCTGACGCTCAAGTTCGCACTCGACGGCGTCCGGCAACTGCAGCTGGGCAGCGATCCGAGTCGCACCGACCTGCTCAACATTTCGCTGTCCACGACGGACGCGGTCGGCCATCGATTCGGCCCCGATTCGAAGGAGTTGCACGATCAGATCCTGCGCGTCGATCGCTACCTCGGCACATTCATCGACTCGCTCTATGCGATGCGCGATTCGACGCGGATCATCTTCGCACTGACGGGCGATCATGGCATGACGCCCTACCCCGGTGTACTGTCGACGGCGACGCCGAATCCCGGTGCCCGGTACGTGGACATCGATCCGGTCTTCGATGCGGCCTTCCGGCAACTGGCCGCGATGGGCGTGGATACGAATGAAGTGGCCGTCAGCGATGGCGCGCTGCTGATCGGAAACGAGGCGTCGTTCCGGAAGGCGAAGGTCTCGCCTGACTCCGTGGCGCGTGCCATCGCCGTGCAGGTGCGCGCCATTCCCGGTGTACATCGCGTGGACATGCTCACTGATCTCGCCACCTCCGACACGGTGAGCGACGCCATCGCGCGCCGCTGGCTGCACATGTTCAAGCCAGGCGGCGTGGTGCGATTCGTCACCACCCTCGACCGCTACAACTACCCTGCCGGCATCCGCAACGCGATGCACGGCACACCATGGGATCAGGATGCGTGGGTACCGGTGATCTTCCTCGGTGCCGCCTTCAAGCCGGGCAAGTACGACACATTCGCCCGCGTCGTCGACATGGCCCCCACGCTCGCCGACGTCCTCGGCATCAAGCCGCTCGAGTCGCTCGATGGCGTCGTGCTGCGCCAGGCCACACAGCCACGAGTTCCCTGATTTTCGCTTCACTCGATCCAACGGCAACAACAACAGCGCGAACGCAAAACTGCAACTGCAAACGGCAACAGCACATCGCAGAAGGGCACGGCCGCAGAAAAGAAGGACCGCAGAACGGCAGAAGGGCCCCGTTGCGCCGAGTCAGCAGCCCAAGCGGGAAAAGGCCTGATACAGATTCTTTGATGGTAACTCTCATGCGGAGCGAGCCACCTCAGGCAGTTGCTGTTCTGCATCAGTTCCGTTCCGCGGCCGTGCAGTTCCGCGATGTACTGTTGCTGTCGCGGTAGCCAGAGATGTCAGATGCACGAATGTCACCCTGAACGAGCGAGCCATGCGCCTCTTCCGCTGGGCAGTCACTGTCGTCGTCCTGTGCGTGGCCGTGGGTCTGCCGGCACAGGATGCTCCGCCGCGATTCGATCCGGCGCAGTACTCGCGACGAGTGGAGGAGATTCGCATGCGCGATGGGGTGACGCTGCATACGGAGCTGCTGATCCCGGCCGGCGCCACGATGCCGCTGCCGATTCTTTTTCGGCGCACGCCCTACGGGGTAGCCGACGCCACGCCGGAACTGCTCATGAGCGGCATGAAGGAGCTGGCCGAGGAGGGATACATCTTCGTGATGCAGGACATCCGGGGGCGGTATCGCTCGCAGGGCGGGTTCGTGATGCAGCGCCCGCTTCGCGACTCGGGCAGCACGGTCATCGATGAAGCCACCGACGCGTATGACAGCATCGACTGGCTGGTGAAGAACATCCCGAACAACAACGGCCGCGTCGGCATGTTCGGCGTGTCGTACGACGGGTGGACTGCGGCCATGGCGATGCTCGATCCGCATCCCGCCCTCAAGGCCGTGAGCGAGCAGGCGTCGCCGGCCGACATGTTCCTCGGCGATGACTTTCATCACAACGGTGCTTTCCGGCTCAGCTACGGCTTCGAGTACGCCTACCTCACCGAGGCGTCGAAGGAAAACAGCGAGTACACGTTCACGCCGGCCGACACGTACGAGTGGTACCTGCGCGTGGGACCGCTGCGAAACATCCAGGCCAACGTGCTGCGCGACACGGTGCTGCCGACGTGGCGCGATTTCGCCGCCCACCCGAACTACGACGCGTTCTGGCAGAAGCAGTCGATGCACCGTTCACTGACCCGCGTGACGGTGCCGACGCTGAACGTGGCCGGCTGGTGGGATCAGGAGGATTTTTACGGTCCGCTGACGATCTATGGCACGCTGGAGAAGCGCGATTCGCTGCGCCGGAACACACTGGTAGTCGGTCCGTGGATCCATGGCTCGTGGAGCCGCGGCACCGGTCAGGCGCTCGACTCCATCGATTTCGGCACGCCGACGGCCACGTACTTCCGGCAGGAGGTGCAGGCGCCGTTCTTCGCGTACTATCTCAAGGATCACGGCAAGCCGCCGGTGGCGGAGGCGCTGGTCTTCGAATCGGGCAGCAATCAGTGGCGGCGGTTCGACTCATGGCCGGCGCCGGGCGTGCGCACACGCTCGCTCTACTTTCAACCCGGCGGGCGACTGTCGTTCACGCCTCCAGCCGCGCGCAGCCGTGCGAACGCCGTCGATTGTTTCGTCAGCGATCCCGCCGATCCGGTGCCCTACCGCAAGCGACCGATCGAGGCGACGTACGCGTCCACCG
Source organism: Gemmatimonadaceae bacterium (assembly GCA_043788935.1). Classification (GTDB taxonomy): domain Bacteria; phylum Gemmatimonadota; class Gemmatimonadetes; order Gemmatimonadales; family Gemmatimonadaceae; genus JACMLX01. The sequence goes on from JAYWIJ010000147.1 coordinate 41,975, forward strand.
GATCGAAGTGGTACACCTGGCTGCTGCAGGACCAGCGCTTCCTCGCCGACCGCAAGGACGTGCTGCACTGGACCACGGAGCCGCTCACCGAAGACGTGGTCGTCGCCGGCGAGATCCTCGCAAAATTGTTCGTCAGCACCACCGGGCAGGACGCCGATTGGGTGGTGAAGCTGATCGACGTCTATCCCGACACCCCCGAGACGCCGTCGAAGGTGCGTGGCTACGAACTGATGGTGAGCAACGACGTCTTCCGCAGCCGATTCCGCGAGAGCTTCAAGACGCCGACGCCGATGTCACCGAACACCGTCACCCCGATCACGGTGGATCTGCACACGCAGAGTTACCGATTCCTCAAGGGACACCGGATCATGGTGCAGGTGCAGAGCTCATGGTTCCCCATCATCGATCGCAATCCGCAGACCTGGGTGCCCAACATCTTCGAAGCGACCGAGACCGACTTCAAGGCGCAGACCCATTCCGTCTGGCGCACGCCGAAGCAGGCGTCGCGCGTGGAATTGCAGGTGCTGCCCAACTAAGGCCGACGCAAACGATCTAACGGCAACGGCAACGGCAACGGCTTTATCGCAGAACTGCACTGCCGCAGAACAGCACGCGGTCGCTGGCACCACTACGCCACCCTCGAGGCGAGTGGAAGGGCGTTGCGGGATGGGAACTGCAACTGCCACCGCTGTTCCCAGATGTCGTCAGTGCCTCGCGGCGGGCGGAGCGCATCGCCACACCAGAAAGCGGCGCGCTGTTCCGCGGCTGTGTTGTTCTGCGGCAGTGCAGTTCTGCGATGAAGCCGTCGCCGTTGCCGTCGCCGTTGCCGTTGCCGTTGCCGTTACTGTTACCGTTCAGCATCAGCTGCAGTCTGAACTGCTACCGCACTGACAGCAGGATGCGCGCGAGGGCGGGTAGTGCCGACCGCTCCGGCGTGTGGTCGGTGATCAGCGTGTCGATCGGCCAGCGGCGCGAGATGGCGCGGTCGGCGGAGGGAGAAAAGCTGTCGGTCGTGGCACCCTTGTCGATCGTCAGGATGTAGTGCCCGGGGAGCGCACGCGCGACGACGTTGGTCAGCAGCAGCGTATCGGTCAGCGTCTTCACTGGATGCGGCACGTCGGTGGGCATCGCGTCGGTCGGCTTCACCCAGGCCGGGATGATCATCCCGTCCTTCGCACTCGCTGCGACCATCTCATTGAATCCGGCACCTGCCAGCATCGCCGCGCTCTGGCCCGACTCGGGGAGAAACGCGTCCACGTACACCACGTTGCGGATGCGATCCGCGATCTGATCCGCGGCGCCGGTCACCACCATGCCGCCGTAGCTGTGTCCCACGAGGATCACGTTGCGCAGGTTCTCGAAACGGATGGTGTTGACCACGTCCAGGATGTGCGTCTGCAGACCGATGCCCGCATTCGCGAGGTGAACGCGTTCACCGAGACCGGTCAACGTCACGCGATGCACGCGATGCCCGCGCGCCGTCAGCGCCGAGTCCACTCCGCGCCAGTCCCAGCCACCGCCCCACGCGCCATGGACGATGACGTAGGTCTTCGGGGTGGCGGCGGCGCGTCGTTGCGCGAGCAGCGAGGATGGGACCAGCAGCATGGCGAGGGCGAGCGTGCGGAGGCGCATGGTCATGGACTGGAGCGTGTGAAACGTGCGTGAGTGGTGCGACGGCGCGTCAGCGCGCAGGCACCCCACCCGCCAGAAACGTCGCGATGGCTTTGTTCAGAAATGCCTTGTCCTGCGGATTCGCCGCCGCACCCGCCGGATGCCCCCAGAGCGACGGGATCGGCAACAGCGTCACGCCGGGAATGAACTGGGCCTCGTACTGCGCATCGGCAAGCGGAAAATACAGGTCGGTGGCCGACGGCATGTAGAGCAGCGGCACACGGATCGACCGCAATGCCTTCTCCACGTCGCCGTCGAATCCGGGCGTCGTACCCACATCGTGCTGCGCCCACGTATGCGCCTGCAGGATGTAGTTGTTGGCATCGGCGCTGAAGCGCCGTCGAAAGC
>JAYWIJ010000148.1:0-10993 GCA_043788935.1 Gemmatimonadaceae bacterium
CGACCGCTTCTGGGTGACCGAATCGAGATCAACTTCCTCGTGCTGGCGCTGCTGCTGTTGTCGATCCGGGTCCGTCCGGGCGTTGGCGCGCTGCTGGGGCTGCTGATGGGCGCTGCGGCCGATGCTGCGGCTCCGGCCGGGTTCGGCAGTGCGATGCTCGCGTTGACGCTCGTGGGGTACGTCACAAGTTGGCTGAAAGCTGCATTCTTTGCGGAGAACGCCGTGCTGGACGGCGTCGTGATTTTTGCCAGCGTCTGGGGAGTCATCCTGATGCGATTGTTGCTGTCGGGACGTGGGTTCGAAGCCGGTGCCGCGGTGACGGCACTGGTCTGGGCACCGTTGTCGGCCGCAGCGACTGCGCTGGTCGGCGTGCTGCTGTTTATGGTGCTGCGTCCCCTGCTCAAGCCGGCGGCGGCGTGAGCTACCATCCGAACGACGTGGGGCGTCGCGCCACGGTCGCGCGTGGGCTGCTCGTGATTGGCTTTCTGGCGCTTGGATCGGCGTTCTTTCGCGCGCAGGTCGTCCGCAACAAGGAGTATCTCGCGCAGGCCGAGCAGAACCGTTTTCGTGAGGTGCCGCTGGCCGCGCCGCGTGGCATCATCTACGATCGCAATGGGCGGATCATCGCGGAGAATTTGCCCGGCTACGCAGTCTCGCTGCTGAGTCCCACGGCCGATTCGCTGCGCTCCGCGATCCGCCGGCTGGCGAACGTGATTCCGATCACGGAAGATCAGGTGGAGGCCGCGGTCCGTCGCTGGCGGAAAAATCCGACGCGTCCGGCCGTGATCCTGCCCGATGCACCGTTCGACGTCGTCGCGGTGCTCGAAGAGCGGCGCGTGGAAAATCCGAGCCTCATCATCCAGAGCACGCCGAAGCGGTACTACCCGGATGGTCCGGCGGTCGCGTCGTTCGTCGGGTACACTGGCGAAGTGACGGAGCGCGAACTCGCCGACAGTACCCGCACGGACTACAAGCCGGGCCAGCAGATCGGCAAGGGTGGACTCGAGCGTTCGTACGAGGAGCAGCTGCGTGGCAAGGAAGGGGTGCGCTACGTCGAGGTGGATGCCCGTGGTCGCGTGGTGCGTGACGCCGGTGCGCGCGCGGAAATTGCGCCGCAGGCCGCACCACCCTTGCGCACGAACATCGACATGGAGCTGCAGACGTACGTGATGTCGCTGCTCGGCGACACACTGCGCGCTGGCGTGGTGGCGATCGATCCGAGTGACGGCGCCGTGCTCGCGCTGTACAGCGCGCCGAGCTACGACCCGAATCGTTTCGTGGGTGGCATTCCGGCGGATTACTGGAAAGAGTTGAACACCGATCCCCGTCGCCCGTTGTACAACAAGGTCATTCAGGGGCGGTATCCGCCGGCGTCGACATGGAAGCTGGCGACGTCGGCCATGGCGATGGAAGCCGGCCTCGTGCAGCTCGACGATCACATGCCGCAGCCGTGTACCGGCGGCTATCGCTACGGCCGGTACTTCCGGTGCTGGAATCATTCCGGGCATGGCGACATCAACCTGCGTCAGGCGATCGAGCAGAGCTGCGACGTGTATTTTTACCAGGTCGGACTCAAGCTCGGCTTGTCGCGCATGGTCGCAGGCGGGTTGAAGCTGAAGATGCGCGAGCGCTCGGGTGTGGATCTCCCGAACGAAACGCAGCCGCAGTTTCCGCCGGACGCGCAGAATTACTTCAACGAGCGATACGGTGCGCGCGGCTGGGTGGCAGGGTCGGTGGCGCTCAACCTGTCGATCGGGCAGGGCGAGAACGCGCAGACGCTGATCAACATGGCGCGGTTCTACACGGCGCTGGCCACGGACGGCAAGGCCGCGCGACCGGAGATCGTCTCACGCAGTCCCGAGCGCGTGCAGATCATGAACCTCACCGAGCCGCAGATGATGGGTCTGCGCCTCGCGATGGCGGGCGTGGTCAGCAGCCGCGGTACGGCGAACAGTGCGCGCGTGGAAGGCATCACGGTGGCCGGCAAGACCGGGACGGCGCAGAACCCGCCGCATCCGGACCATGCGTGGTTCATGGGATTCGCTCCGGCTGACAAACCGAAGATCGTGGTCGGCGTGTTCGTGGAGTACGGGGAACATGGCTACGTGGCCGCGCGCATCGCCACGAAGGTGATGGCGAAGTATCTGAAGGCTGCCACTGCACCAATCGTGAGCACCGAATGACGCGCCGCATCCCCGACATGCCGCTGGTGCTGACGGCACTCGCGTTGAGTGTCTTCGGCGTGTCCATGGTGTATTCCGCGGGTCAGACCGACACCGTGTCGTTCGTCACCGGTCTGTGGCGCGTGCAGAGCGGATGGCTGGTGATTTCGGTGCTGGCGGCATTCGCGGCAAGCCGTGCATCGGTGCGTCTGCTCGACTGGCTGACCCCATTCGCGTATGTGCTGACGCTGGCGATGTTGCTGCTGACGCTCGCCATCGGTGGCGGTGCCGGTACGGCGGCGAGTTCGAAAAGCTGGCTCGTGATCGGCGGTGTGCGCATCGGACAGCCGGCGGAGCTGGCGAAGCTGACGGTGGTGCTGATGCTGGCGCGCGTGCTGGCGAACCGCCGCGAACCGCCGGAATCACTGCTCGAACTGTGGCATCCCGCGCTGGTGGTCGGCATCCCGTGGGTACTGATCATGATGCAGCCGGATCTCGGTACCGGCATCGTGTTCATCGGCATCTTCTTCGCGATGCTGTTCTGGTCGGGCGTGAACTGGCGACTGTTGCTGCTGATTGCGAGTCCGGCGATCAGTCTCGTCCTCGCGTTCAGCACACGATTGTGGGGCGCGTGGTTTCTGCTGCTGCTGGTGCTGGTGTGGCTCTACCGTCCGTATCTGCTGGAAGGCATCGCGCTGGTGTGCATCAACGTGATCACCGGGGTGGTGGCGCCGATCCTCTGGGAAAAGCTCGCGCCATATCAGCAGAAACGGTTGCTCGTGTTTCTGGACCCGAGCATCGACGCCAAGGCCTCGGGCTATCACGTGATCCAGTCGCAGGTGGCCATCGGCTCGGGTGGCTGGTTTGGAAAAGGCTTCACGCTCGGCACGCAGAAACGACTGAACTTCGTGCCGGAGCAGCAGACCGATTTCATCTTCGCCGTCGTCGGCGAGGAACTCGGCTTCATCGGCGTGACACTCGCGTTGACACTGTTTCTGACGCTCTTCCTGCGTGCGATCCGCATTTCGAGCCGTGCCAACGACCCGTACGCCAGTCTGATCGCGTTCGGGCTGCTGGCGAGCTGGCTGGTGCACGTCGTCGAGAATGTCGGGATGACGCTGAACCTGATGCCGATCACGGGCATCCCGCTGCCCTTCTTCAGTTATGGCGGCAGCTTCATGCTGGCCTCCTGGCTGTCGGTCGGCATCCTGATGCGCATTTCCCGCGAAGGCCGCGGCCGAGGCGAACTGGCTGCCATCTGAGTCGACATCTGAAGAGTCCCGGGTCGGCAGTATCGGCAACCCGGAGCATTGCCTCCACTTGCCGAACCGGCGAGATTAGTGGATGGCATGGTTTCGCAAGGAAAAGAAGCCCCGGCAACCCCGGCGCGAGAAACTCGAGATCCCGCGCGATGCGTGGGTGAAATGCGAGGCGTGCAGCCACACGGACATCCGCGAGAATTTCGAGCGGAACCTGAACGTCTGCCCGAACTGCGACTATCACCGCCGCATTCGCGCCAGTGACTACCTCTCGATCCTCCTCGATGAGGACACGATCGACGAGACCGAAACGGATCTGCGTTCCACCGATCCGCTGAGCTTTCCGGACTATCCGGCGCGGCTGAAGAAGTCGCTCGCCAATGCCGGTGATCAGGACGCCGTGATCACGGCCACCGGACGGATCGCCGGCATGCCACTGAACGTGGGCGCGATGGATTTTGCGTTCATGGGTGGATCGATGGGCTCCGTCGTCGGCGAGAAGCTGTCGCGACTCGGCCAGCATTCGCTCGAGAAGAAATTCCCGCTGGTGATCATCTCGGCATCCGGTGGCGCGCGCATGCAGGAAGGTGTGCTGTCGCTGATGCAGATGGCGAAGGTGTCAGCCATGCTGTCGATGCTGGCGGAACGTCGGATTCCGTACATCTCGGTGCTGACCAACCCCACCACCGGTGGCGTGAGCGCCAGCTATGCGATGCTGGGTGATGCGATCATCTCGGAGCCCGGTGCGGTGATCGGGTTCGCCGGTCCGCGCGTGATCAAGTCGACCATCGGGCAGGACCTCCCCGACGGATTCCAGACGGCGGAGTTCCTGATGGAGCATGGCATGCTCGACGCCGTCGTGCATCGCCACGAACTGAAGGCGACGGTCGGCCGGTTGCTGCGGCACATGACCGGCAAGCCTGCCGCGACGGGCTGGTCGGCGGCCTGACGATGACGACGGGTGGCGGCGCGGCGTCTCCGGACTACCGCGCCGCCATCACGGCACTCGCGGCACGCACGACTCATGGCGTGCGGCTTGGCCTCGATCGCACACGTGCGCTGCTGGATTCGTGTGGTGCGCCGCACGAGCGGCTGCCGACGTTGCATATCGCCGGCACGAACGGGAAGGGCAGCACCTGCGCCACGCTCGACGCCGTGCTGCAGCAAGGGGGCTTCACGACGGGACGCTACTCGTCGCCGCACCTGATCGACTTTCGTGAGCGCGTGCTCGTCAATGGCGCAGCGATCAGCGAGCAGCAGGTGCTGCAGTGGCTCGATGCGCACCAGGCGGACATCGAACGGCTCGGCGCGACGTTCTTCGAGGCCACGACGGTGATGGCATTCGACCTGCTCGTGCAGGCGGGTGTGGACATCGCCGTGATCGAAGTGGGATTGGGTGGCCGTCTCGATTCGACGAATGTGCTCACACCGCTCGTGGCCGCAGTGACGTCGATCGGCCTCGATCACCGTGAGTTCCTGGGTGAGACAGTGACGGAAATTGCGCTGGAAAAGGCGGGAATCTTCAAGGCCGGTGTGCCAGCGGTCATCGGCGAGCGTGATCCCGCGGTGGTCGAGACGCTGCGTGAGGCGGCGCTCCGTGCCGGCGCGAGTCGCATCGTGGTAACGTCGGAGACGCTGCCACTGGAGTCGGTTCGACTGGTTGCAGACGGCACCGACATCGCACTCCATGACGGCGACCACACACTGCGGCTCACCAGCGCGCTCATGGGCGAGCATCAGGCGCAGAATGTGGCCACCGCGGTGGAGGTGTTGCGTGCCGCCGGTGCGCCGTGGACGCCTCCCGTCGATGCATTGCGCGCCGGCGTGCGGGCCACGCGTCTGGCCGGCCGTTTTCAGCGCGTCGGGCCGTGGCTGTTCGACGTGGCGCACAACCCGGATGGCATGGCGACGGTCGTGCGATCGCTGCGGGCCGTCGCGCTGCCACGTCCACTGGGTGCCGTCGTCTGCGTACTGTCGGACAAGGACTGGCGGGCGATGCTCGACACGCTGCTGCCTGCGATCGATGCCCTGTGGCTGACCAACGCGCCCACAGCCCCCGCGTCGCGGCGCTGGCCACTGGACGAGGTGGTGGCCTATGCGACGGAGCGCTCCGGCGGGCGCGTGCGCGTGACCAGTGCTCCCGACTTTGCCGAGGCACTCACCGCAGCTTCGCTGCATGCACCCACGGTGCTCGTGACCGGCTCGTTCCACACGGTGGGGGATGCCATGGAGCGGTTGGAGATCGATCCCCTTGCCGGGTAAGTTTGCACGATGGCCTCGATCCGCCCACTGAACGGTTTCCGCGACTTCTATCCCCCCGCATTCGCCGAGCGCGCGCACATTTTTGCCGTGTGGCGCCGGGTGGCCGCGCGGTATGGTTTCGTGGAGTACGACGGACCGCCGCTGGAGCCGCTCGAGCTGTACACGAAGAAGAGTGGCGCCGAAATCGTGGACCAGCTGTACAATTTCGTGGACAAGGGTGGGCGCGACGTCGCGTTGCGGCCGGAAATGACGCCGACGGTGGCGCGCATGGTGGCGGCGCAGGCCAACGCGCTGCGTAAACCCGTGCGATGGTTTTCCATTCCGCAGCTGTTCCGCTATGAGCGTGCGCAACGTGGGCGGTTGCGTGAGCACTTCCAGCTCAACGCCGACATTTTCGGCGACGGCGGCGAGAGCACCGACGCCGAGTTGCTCGCGATGGTCATCGACATCCTGCGCGAGTTCGGCCTGGGCAGCGACGACGTGCGTGTGCGCCTCTCCGATCGTCGGCTGCTGAATGCCGTGCTGACGGCGATGGAACATCCCGAGGAGCGTATGCCGGCGATTTACGCGGTGCTCGACAAGCTCGATCGGCAGCCGCGCGAGTTGTCGGTCGAGAAGCTCGCGTCGGCTGGATGCAGCATGGAACAGATCGAGGCGTTGCTCGCGCTGATCGAGACCACGAATGCCCAGGGCGTGTCCGCGCTCGCAGGGCTGCTGCACGATGGCGAGGGTGCGGCGCGTCTGCGGGCCATGCAGGACACGCTGGCGATGACTGAATCGCTGATCGGCACGGCCGTGGCGCCGTGGGTGCGCCTCGATCTCACGATCGTCCGCGGCCTGGCCTACTACACCGGCTTCGTCTTCGAAGTATTCGACGCGAAGGGTGAACTGCGTGCGGTGTGTGGTGGCGGCCGGTACGATGGTCTGCTGAACGCACTGGGCGGCGTGGACATGCCGGCGGCAGGCTTTGGCTGGGGCGACGTGGTGCTGGGCGAACTGCTGCGCGATCGTGGTCTGCTGCCGTCAACGCCACCGACGCCGGAGTTCTGGGTGGCGGCCGCCGATGATGTGGACGCGTCGGCGGTGCGATCAGCAGTCGGTGCGCTGCGTCGTGCGGGCAGGCGTGTGGAGTACGCGTTGCGTCCGCAGCAGTTGAGCAAGCAGTTGAAGGCCGCCGCGAGTGCAGGCGCCGCACACGCGCTCATCCTGCGCGCGGATGCGCCGGATGGTGCCGTGGTGCGTGACCTGACGAGCGGCGCAGAGACAGTGGTGGTTCTGGCGAGTTGGCTCGCCGAGCAGCGGTGAGCAGCCAGCCTCCCCAACAGCCGGTGCCTTCGTGCACCGACGGAGCAGCATGAGCGACGACAAGAAGCTTCCGACGCGCGCCGCTGATTTCAGCGCGTGGTACAACGAACTGGTGCTGAAGGCGGAACTGGCCGATTACTCGCCGGTGCGCGGCTGCATGGTGATCCGGCCCGACGGCTATGGCATCTGGGAGCGCATGCAGCTGGCGCTGGACCAGATGTTCAAGGCGACGGGCCATCGCAATGCGTATTTCCCGCTGTTCATTCCGGAGAGCTTCCTCAAGAAGGAGGCGAGCCACGTGGAAGGCTTCGCGCCGGAACTCGCCGTCGTCACACACGGCGGTGGTTCCAAGCTCGAGGAGCCGCTGGTGGTGCGTCCAACGTCGGAGACGATCATCTACCACATGTTCTCGAAGTGGCTGCAGAGCTACCGGGACCTGCCGTTCCTGTACAATCAGTGGGCCAACGTGGTGCGCTGGGAAATGCGCACGCGCCTGTTCCTGCGTACGACGGAGTTCCTCTGGCAGGAAGGTCACACGGCCCACGCGACGCATGACGAGGCCGAGGTCGAGACGCGTCAGATGCTGGGTGTGTATCGCACGTTCATGGAACAGTGGATGGCGATGCCGGTGATCACCGGCCAGAAGACCGAGAGCGAGAAGTTCGCCGGTGCGGTGCGCACCTATTCGTGCGAAGCGATGATGCAGGACAATCGTGCGCTGCAGGCCGGCACGTCGCACAATCTCGGCCAGAACTTCGCGAAGGCGTTCGACCTCACGTTTCAGACGGAGGCGGGTGGCATCGAGCACGCGTGGAACACCAGCTGGGGCGTCAGCACGCGGATGATCGGTGGCCTCGTGATGACGCATGGCGATGACAACGGCCTGCAGATTCCACCGCGCCTTGCGCCGATCGAGGTCGTCATCGTGCCGATCTGGAAGACGGACGAGGAGCGCACGCTGGTGTTCGAGATGGCGCACAAGGTGAAGGCCGAGATCAGTGGCCGCGAGCGCGGGCTCGAGGGCCGCATTTCGGCGCACGTCGATGACCGCGTCGGCATCAAGCCGGGCGCCAAGTATTTCCACTGGGAGCTCAAGGGCATTCCGATCCGCATGGAGATCGGCCCGCGCGACGTGGCCGCGAATCAGTGCGTGCTGGTGCGACGTGACGTAAAGGGCAAGACGCCGGTGTCGCTCGACGGCGTGCTGGCCACGATCCACACCATGCTCGACACGATGCAGAGCGACATGTTCGCGGCAGCCGTGGCGCGTCGTGACGCGAACAGTCATCGCGGCGAGATCGCGTACGACCGTTTCAAGGAGATCATGGAAGGCCCTGGTGGCTTCGTGTACGCGGGCTGGAACGGTGATCCAGCGGTCGAGGCGCGAGTCAAGGAAGAGACGAAGGCCACCATTCGCTGCATTCCCGATCCCGAGTTCCGCTCGCCGGTGGCGCCGACGCGCTGCATGGTGACGGGTGAGCCGGCGAAGTACGAGGTGATATGGGCGAAGGCGTATTGAGCACGGGCTTCTGGCGGCGCGACGGTGTTCTGCTGTGTGAGGACGTCGCGCTGACCACGATCGCCGCAGCAGTCGGCACGCCGACGTACGTCTATTCGGCGGCCGCGATCCGTGCGGCGTACCGTGCGCTGTCGACGGCGCTTTCGGGGTTGCCGGTGCACATTCACTACGCCATGAAGGCGAACTCGAACCTGGCCGTGCTGCGTGTGGTGCGGGAGTGCGGCGCCGGCGTCGATGTGGTGTCGTCGGGCGAATTGCATCGCGCGCGGCTGGCCGGCTTTGCGGGTCGCGACATCGTGTTCGCGGGCGTCGGCAAGACGCGAGCGGATCTGGAGTATGCGCTCGATGTCGGCGTACACTGCGTGAACGTCGAAAGTGAGGAAGAACTCGAGCTGCTGTCGACGGTGGCGGTGGCGCGCGGTGCCGTGGCACCGGTCTCGCTGCGCATCAATCCCGGCGTGGTGAACGTCACCGCCGGTCACGCCTACATCGCGACTGGCGAAGAGGGGACGAAGTTCGGTATTCCTCTCTCGCGCGGCATTGCGGCAGCACGTCGCGCGTCCGAACTGCCGGGCATCGCGCTGGTCGGACTCGACATGCACATCGGCTCGCAGATTGCCGAGGTCGACGCCTTTGCCGATGCGCAGCAGCGCTTGCGTGCAGTGCTCGACGCGATCCGCGCCGAGGGCATCACGACGGTACGCTCGGTGGACGTCGGTGGTGGCTTTCCGATCGCGTATCACGACGATGAGCCGGTGGCTGACCTGACCGGCTTCGCGCGGGTGCTGCGTGACACATTCGGTGACGCGGGCGTCGACCTGATCGTGGAGCCCGGCCGGTTCCTGGTGGCCGAGGCCGGTGTGTTGCTGACTGAAGTGCTCTATCGGAAGGAGAGCGGCTCCAAGCACTTCATGATCGTCGATGCGGGCATGAACGACCTGCTGCGCCCCTCGCACTACGAGGCGCATCATGGCATCGAACCGGTGCTGCCGACGAGTGCACCGATGCGAACGCTGGACGTGGTCGGCCCCGTGTGTGAGAGCGGAGATTTTCTTGCGCTCGACCGCGCGATGCCCGACGTCGCCTCGGGCACGCTGCTGGCCGTCTTCCATGCAGGGGCGTACGGCTACGTGATGAGCTCCAACTACAACTCGCGACCGAATCCCGCCGAGGTGCTGGTGGACCGTGACAAGTGGGCTGTCGTGACCGTGCGGCAAACGCTCGATGAACTGGTGCGGCACGAGCGCATCGACCCTGACTGGAGAGATGCCTGATGCGGATCGGCCTGCTGGCGGACACACATGATCGCGTCGACGCGGTGGCGGAGCTGGCGAGCCGGATGGTGGCGGGTGGCGTTGGCTACGTGATTCACGCAGGCGATTTCTGTGCGCCGTTCTCGCTGAAGCCGATTCAGGACCTGCAGCTCGCCCTCAGCGGCGTGTTCGGCCGCAACGACGGTGATCATCAGGCACTCCGCGCGATGGCCATGACGGGGCTTGGCTCCGAACTCTTCGAGTCGCCGCACAGCTTCGAGCTGATGGGCAAGAGCATCCTCGTGGTGCATGACCTGAACGAGGCGGCGGCACGCTCGCTGGAAGCGCACGACATCGTGATTCACGGCTTCACGCATCGCGAGGAAATGAAGACGCGCGGCAAGACGCTGATCGTGAATTCCGGCGAAGCCTGTGGCTGGTTGTACGGGGCGCCGACCGCCGCAATTCTCGATCTCGACACGCGCCACGTCGAGATCATCAAGTTGACAGAAGGCAACTGGAGCACCCGGTGAGCAGCCGAATCCTGATCATTGACTGCGGATCGCAGTTCACGCAGCTGATCGCACGCCGCGTGCGCGAAGCCCGCGTCTTCTCGGAGATCCATCCGTCGACGCGCTCGCTCGACTGGATCCGCGAGTGGAACCCGACGGGGATCATCCTGAGCGGCGGCCCGAGCTCGGTGACCGACGCAGGCGCACCGACGATCGACCCGGCGCTGCTGGACATCGCCCCCGTGCTGGGCGTGTGCTACGGCATGCAGCTGATCGCGCATCTGCAGGGTGGCAGCGTGATCGGCGGTGGTCGTCGCGAGTACGGGCGTGCCGATGTCGAAGTCATGGAGTCGGCGGGGTTGTTCGCCGGATTCGAGGTCGGCGACCGATCGCAGGTGTGGATGAGCCACGGTGATCACGTCGAAGTGGTGCCCCCGGGCTACGTGCAGACGGCACGCAGCGGCACCACCGTGGCGGGCTTCCGGCACCAGTCGAAGCCAATCCACGCGGTGCAGTTCCACGCGGAAGTGATGCACAGCGTGCGCGGCGCGGAAATGTTGCAAAATTTCCTGTTTGAAGTGTGTCACTGTACGCCAGACTGGACGCCGGGGCACTTCATCGACCAGCAGGTGGCCAGCATTCGCGAGCGTGTCGGCGATGCGCAGGTGATCTGCGGCCTCTCGGGTGGTGTGGACAGTGCCGTGGCGGCCGCGCTGGTGCA
>JAYWIJ010000149.1:0-10988 GCA_043788935.1 Gemmatimonadaceae bacterium
CACGACGCCATCGTGGTCATGGACGACTCGCACGCCACCGGCGTGCTGGGAAAAACCGGACGCGGGACGGCCGAGCATTTCGGGGTGATGGGCGAGGTCGACATTATTACCTCCACACTCGGCAAAGCACTCGGCGGCGCGGCCGGCGGATTCATTGCCGGCCCGGCGGCGCTCTGCGACATGATGACGCAGCGCTCGCGGCCGCAGCTGTTCTCCAATGCACTCCCGCCCACAGTGACCGCCAGTTCGCTGGCCGCCATTGAATACACGGAGGCACACCCCGAGCTGGTCACCACGCTGCACGACAACGCGGCATACTTCCGCGCGGCAATTCAGGAGGCCGGATTCCAGCCGCTTCCGGGTGAGACGCCCATCATACCGATCATCGTGGGCGAGACGGCGCTGGCCATCAAGGTCAGCGAAATGCTGCTCGACCGCGGCGTGTTCGTGACCGGCTTCGGCTTCCCGGTGGTGCCCAAGGGGGAGGCGCGCGTGCGCTGTCAGGTGAGCGCGGCGCACAGCAAGGATGACCTCGACGCGGTTATTTCAGCCTTCAAGGAAGTGGGAAAGTTGGTCGGGCTGCTCCAGTAGTTCCCTCTGCGTGCGCTGCGCAGAGAAATGCCTTTTGGGATCGGATCACCTGAATCGGTACCATCGTGTCCCCAGCCTCCCTCCTGCTGGCCAGTATCATCCTATCGCTGTCCGTGGCGGCGCTTGTGGCGTACTTCCGTGCGCGCGAGGCCCGCTTGCACCGTGACAGTGTGCGACAACGCACGGAACTCGACGACTCGATCAACGCCCTCGGCGCGGCGCGCGATGCCGCGACCGAGGCGCAGCAGAAGGCGGAGTCGGCCAGCCGCGCCAAGAGCATGTTCCTGGCCAACATGAGCCACGAGTTGCGCACCCCGCTGAACGCCATCATCGGCTACAGCGAAATGCTGCAGGAAGACGCGGCCGACATGACGCCCGGTGAAATCGCGGCCGACCTCAAAAAGATCACCGGCGCCGGCAAGCATCTATTGGGACTGATCAACGACGTGCTCGACTTTTCGAAGATCGAAGCCGGGCGCATGGATCTCAATCTCGAGCCGGTCGATGTCGCGACGCTCCTGCGCGACGTGGAGGCCACCGTCGCGCCGGTCGTGAAGAAGCAGGGCAATCAGTTCGTGGTGCACAGCGAGGAAGACGTGGGCACCATGACGGCCGATCCCGGCAAGGTGCGTCAGGTGCTGCTCAATCTCCTCTCCAACGCCGGCAAGTTCACCACCAACGGCACCGTCACACTGCGCGCCGTGCGCACCGAACGACACGGCGAGGACTTCCTCGCGCTCAGCGTGGAAGACACCGGCATCGGTCTTACTCGCGAACAGTTCGGCCGACTCTTTCAGGCCTTCGCGCAGGCGGACGCCACCACGCAGCGCGACCATGGCGGCACCGGACTCGGGCTCGCACTCTGCCGACGGTTCACACTCATGATGGGCGGCGACATCGAAGTGGAATCGAAGGCCGGCAGCGGCTCGACGTTCACCGTCATGCTTCCCGCCAAGGGGCCAGCGCCCGACTCCATCGAGTCGGCGGCCGGCGACGAAGTGGACGACTCCGAACCGATTTCCTTCCAGACCCGCATGTTCCAGATCCCTCTCGCGACCGGCAAGAGTCTTCATGGCTGAACCCGCTGACCACGACGCGGAGCGCATCCTCGCGCTGTCGCCGCTCACCCTCGACCGGCTGGGCGACATCCGGCAGTTCCTGCGCGTGACGCTGGAGGAGCTGGGGTGCGCCGGCGCGACGGATGCGATTGTGCTCGCGGTGGATGAAGTGTGCGCCAATCTTGTGGAGCACGCGGTGGACCACGAGACGGTCGGCATGGCTCCGGGTCCGACGCGCGTTTCCGTGCGGCGGAGCCAAGATGATGCCATCATTGTGGTGGAAGACCGTGGGCACCCGTTCGACCCCGCCGACGCCCCGGCTCCTGACCTCACCTCCGACTGGATCGACCGCCCGATCGGTGGTCTCGGCTGGTTTCTCGTGAAGCAGATGGTGGACGAAGTGCACTACGACTCGGCGTCCACCAAGCAGGGCATGCTGAACCGATTGACGCTTATCAAGCGCGGCGCCGCCGGCGCTTCCTCTTCAGGACCCGTCTGACCATGCAGATATCGATCACACAGCAGGACCATGTCACGATCGTGGCAGTGACCGGCAGCATTGACGCGCTGACGGCCGACACGCTGGTCACCGCCCTGCTCGACGAGGTCGGGGCCGGACGCACGCGACTGGTCGCCCACTTCGGCGCCGTGGAATACACGAGCAGCGCTGGACTCCGGGTGTTGTTGTCGACGCTCAAGGAAGCACGTCAGCGCGGCGGCGATCTGCGGATTTCCGATATCCGACCTAATGTGCGACAGGTGCTGGAGCTGAGCGGATTCACCAGCATCCTGAAGTGCTTCGCCGACGTGGACAGCGCGGTCGCGAGCTTCGCCAACATGGGCGGCAGCAAGTGACAGGAACCGGCATTGCGCTGGTGATCGGCTCCGGCGGCGTGAAATGCGCTGCGGCCATCGGCCTGCAGCGATGCCTCGCCCGTGAATCCATCGACATCGACCTCGTGGTCGGTTGCAGCGGCGGGTCGATCTACGCGGCCGCGATCGCGCTGGGCAAGAATGCCGAGGAAGCGGCGGCGATGAGCACCGCCCTCTGGACGCGCGACGTGACCGCGCAGCCCGATCGCGCCGCGCTCATGCGCATGCTCTTCCCCAAGCTGCTGGGATTCACTGAACGGTTCGGCCTCAAGAAGGACCATCTCGTGTGGGAGCGGTTGACCACGGCCTTTGGCGATCTCACCTTCGCCGACTGCAAGATCCCGCTCTACATCACCGCCACCGATTTCCGTACCGGTGAGCAAGTCACGATCAGCGAGGGGCGTATCGCCGACGCGGTGCGCGCGAGTATCGCGATTCCGTTCGCCTTCGCCCCGTGGGAAGTGAACGGCCGCCTCTGCATCGACGGCTTTCTCTCCGACCCGCTACCCGTGGGCGTGGCGATCCGCGAAGGCGCGCATGTGATCATCGCCATGGGCTTCGAGAGTCCGTATCAGGAGCGGGTCACGTCGGGCGGACGCTTTGCGTTTCAGCTCAGCAGCATCATGACGAACAACCTGCTCAAGGCGTCGTTCGCCTTTCACGGACTCGCCCACCATAGCGAAGTGATCGCCGTTATTCCGCAGTTCTCGCAGCGTATCCGCCTGTTCGACACGGGCAAGATTCCACTGCTGGTCGACGAAGGCGACGCGGCCATGCGCGAACAGCTGCCGTATCTGCGCCGACTGCTGAGCGCGATTCCCACATGACGACCCGCTGATGTCCATCCGACTCGGTTCCACCGGCGAACGTTCGCTGGGCGACTTCGGCGAACGCCGGGCGCGCATTGGCCTCGTGATCGGGTCCGGCGGCATCAAGTGCACGGCCGCGGTCGGCCTCCTCAAGGTGCTCGAGCGCGAGAAGATTCCCGTGGACGTGGCAGTAGGGTGCAGCGGCGGCGCGATCTACAGCGCGCTCTTTGCCCTCGGTGACAGCGCCGCCGACATCGAGCGGCAAACGCTGGTGCTTTGGAAGGATCTCTTCACCAAGCTGCACTATCGCTCGTTGCTTCGCGCCATCGCCCCGATGTTCATGGGATACCATGAACAGGTGGGCATGGTGGACGATCGGCAGGTGTGGAAGGTGCTCGAGTCGTTGTTCGGCGAGCGCACGTTTGCCGATACAAAGATCCCCCTGCTACAGTCGGCCACCGACTTTCGCACCGGCGAGAAGGTGGTGCTTGATTCCGGGCGCATCACCGACGCGACCCGGGCCAGTGTCGCGATCCCGATGTTGCTGCGCGCCTGGGAAGTGAACGGCCGCTTGCTGGTGGACGGTGGCGCCTCGAACCCGTTGCCGATCGACGTCGCGATCCGCGAAGGCTGCGACATCATCCTGGCGATGGGCTTCGAAAGTCAGATGAACGCCGAGGTGCGCTCGCTGGTGAACGCGCTGGGGCGGACGTCGACGATCGTGACCAATCACCTGCTCCGCGCCACCTTCGCCTTCTATAGTGTGGCGCATCACGCCGAAGTGCTGCCGATCATGCCCATGCTCGATCGCCACATCGGCCTCACCGAATGGAAGCACATCCCGTATCTCATCGAACAAGGCGAGCGCGCCGCTGAAGAACAGATGCCGTACCTGCGGCGCTTGCTGCAGGCCTCGATGGCCGGCCCGTTGCCAACGCCAGGCTTGTGACGAATCCGAGCAGCCAGTCGATGACCGACGACCGGTCGGCCCCGGCACGCATCATGGTGGTCGACGACGTCGAGGTGAACCGCGATCTGCTATCGCGTCGCCTGCAGCGTATGGGCCATGTCGTGACGACCGCCAACGACGGCCAGGAAGCGCTCGATCTCACACGCGATCCGAGCTGGGATCTGATCATGCTCGACGTGATGATGCCAGTGCTCGATGGGATCGGCGCCCTCACGGCGCTCAAGGCCAGCGACGCCACGCGGCACATCCCGGTGATCATGATCTCGGCCAACACCGAACTCGAAACCGTCGTGAAGTGCATCGAGCTCGGCGCCGAGGATTACCTGCCGAAGCCGTTCGACCCCGTGTTGCTGCGCGCCCGCGTGGGCGCCTCACTCGAGAAGAAGCGACTGCGTGATCGCGAGCAGGCCCGCTCGCGTCGCATGCAGAAGGATCTCGAAGTCGGCGCGCGCATTCAGCGCGACTTCTTGCCGGAGAGCTTGCCCACGGTGCCGGGCTACGAGTTCGCGGCGCGATTCGAGCCCGCCCGTGAAGTGGGCGGTGATTTCTACGACGCGTTCCGGTTGCCCGACGGCGCGGTGGCGCTGGTGTTGGGCGATGTCTGCGACAAAGGCGTGGGGGCGGCACTATTCATGGCGCTGTTCCGCTCGCTGATCCGCGCTGTCAGCGCGTCGCAGGTCGGCTCGCACACGGTCGAGATGCTGGAGTCGCGCGTGCTGCATGCGGTGACAGTCACGAACGACTACATCGCCAACACCCACGGTCGCGCCAACATGTTCGCGACGCTGTTCGTGGGCGCGCTCGATCCGGCCACCGGCACGATCGCGTACGTGAACGGCGGCCACGAGCCACCGCGCGTGGTGCGCGCCAACGGCAGCGTTCGCACGATGCTGCCGCCAACCGGCCCGGCGGTCGGGATGCTGCCGGAGATTCCGTTCATCGCGCGCACAATCATCCTGGAGCCCGGCGAGACATTGCTGGTGCTCACCGACGGCATTACCGAGTCCCGCGCGCCCAACGGCATGCTGTTCGGTGACGACGCCACCGACGCGCTGCTCACCGCGCCGGCCGATAGCGCTGACAGACTGTTGGACCGCGTACTCGACGCCGTGCATGTACACGCCGCAGGGGACCCGGCGGCAGATGACGTGACGTTGTTGGCAGTACGGCGAAGTACGGGGTAGGGGGTACGGGGTCGGGAGTACCCCATACTCCGTACTCCCGACCCCTTACTTCGCCTTTATGAATCTGAGCTGCCACTCCACCGCCTTGCTGATCCCCACCCGCGGGCCCACCACCACACGATCGTCCGGGACCGGCGCGCCCGCGTGAATCGTCAGCGCTGACCCTCCCGTGAGGACCGCACCATCGAGCGTGCGATCGATGCCGAGGGCGGCACAGAGCTTGGCGGGGCCGTCGCACAACTGCGCGTCGCGGCGCGCCTTGGGTCGTCGGGCCCGCATGCGCTCGATCCCCTCGAGCGGCTCGAGGGCGCGAATGAGTACGGCGCTGCCGTAGCCCTCTTCGCGCGTCACGGCATTCACGCACCAATGCATGCCGTACACGAAGTACACGTACGCGACCCCGGGTGGGCCGAACATGTGCCAGGTGCGAGCGGTCCGGCCCACGGCCGAATGCGAAGCCGGATCGTGAGGTCCGAGGTATGCCTCGGTCTCCACGATCCGGCCACTGACAGCTCCCAGTTCATCCTCGTGCCGTAGCACGGCGCCGAGGAGTTCGCGGGCCACCACTGCCGGATCCCGGTCGTAAAACCCGGCCGGCAGTGGGGCGCCGAACATCACCTTCGCTCTGCTTACCGCTTCTTCGCGGCCTTCTTGGCCGGAGCCTTGGCCGCCGCCTTCTTGGCGGCAGGGGCCGGAGCCTTGGCCGCTGGCTTGGCGGCCTTGGCCGGGGCCTTGGCGGCCTTGGGCGCTGGCTTCGCCGGTGCAGTCGATGCCTTGGCCGGAGCCTTGGCCACCGTCTTCTTGGCGGCAGGCGCCGGCGTCTTCACCGGAGCGGCCTTGGCCGGAGCCGCCTTCACCGGCGTCTCCTTTCTGGCGGCCGGCTTGCCACCACGACCACGAGCCGGAGCGGCTGGTGCGTCGACTACCACCGGAGCGGTCGGCACGACCACGGGTGCGACCGGAGCCGCCGCCGGAGCAGGCGCGGCCGCCGTCGTGCCGTTCGTGGCCGGAGCAACCGCTCCGACCGGACGGGCACCAACGACGCCGAACATGAGCAGGTCGGCCGGCGGACCGGCCGGGGCACGCCCACGCGATCCACCGCGCGGAGCGACACCACGGGCACCCATACCACGCGGCGCCTGCGGCAGCAGCGCCGCGGCCGCCTTCAACTCGGCCTTCTGCGCGTCGTCCACCGTCTTGAGCTGCTCCACGATCGACGCGGCATCGGCGGCCCGAGCGACTTCGAAGTCGTTTCCACGACGACGGAGGTCGATCATGTTCGCGTCATGCGCGTCCTGCAGGATCCGCTCGAACATGCGCGAGCTCAACGACTCGCTGTCGCGGCCCAGGAGTTCGAACGCCTTCGTGCGCGCCTCGCTGGCGCTCGTGGAATCGTCGCCCTGCACCAGCGCTTCGACCGCACGTCGCACGAGGTCGAACGCCTCGCTGCGCGTGAGCCGCTCACCGCTGCTGCCGATGTGACCTGCCACCGCTGAACCGAAGGTCGGGGTGGCTGCGGCCGGCGCCTTGACGAACGTCGGCTCGACGAGCTTTGACTCGACGAACACCGGCTCGACGAGCTTCGACTCGACGAACACCGGCTCGAGCAACGTCGGAGCCACCGCGCCATCGGCCTGCGCCGCGGCGTCGGCGTCAACACGCGGCTCGCGCCCTTCACGATCGCGGAACCGATCGCGGCCACGGCCACGACGGTTGCGACCACGACGCGCTTCCCGCTCACCTTCGCCGGCGGCATCATCCGACGCCTCGACACCCGGCTCACCGGTCGCATCGGCGTCTGCCGGCACGTCAACGGCTGCCATGTCGAGCAGTGGCGCGAAGCCGACCTGCTCCGCCGCGTCCATCGCATCGTCGGCGGCATCATGCTCGTCGTCGGCGGCATCCTGCGCCGCGTCGCGCACTTCGCCGTCGACCGGGGTGCGGTCGAAACGATCGCGGCCACGGCCACGGCGGCCACGACGGCCACGACGTTCGTCGCGCTCACGATCGCTTTCATCACGACGCGGTTCGGCGGGCGCCGCGGCGCTCGCGCTCGACGCCGGAGCGATGCTGCCATCGGGCGTGTCGATTTCAAGCTGGCCGCTGTCGAGCTTCGTGACCTTGAGCAGCCCCTTGTGGGCCGCGTCCTGTACAAAGCGCGAGAACTTCGGCATGCCGAGGTTCTTCTCGTCGAACGACGAGTCGATTTCCTGCATGACCTGCTTGAGACGGTCGCTGCGCATCACGTCGCCGTTGCGCTTCATGCGATTCACCGACTCGGTCACGAGCTCCCACGGATCCCAGCGGGTCGACTCGTCGTCGCCCGTCTTGGTGAGGCCGGCGAGCGCATTGTATGAGTAGTACTCGTCGCAGTTCATCACGAGCAGGTCGCTCGACGACTCACGGATACCGACGCCGATCACGTACTTGCCGTATTCCTTGAGCTTGATGACCATGCTCGAGAAATCGGAGTCACCGGAGAGCAGCACGAAGGTGCCGATCTCGGGGCGCGTGAAGACGAGCTCCATGGCGTCGATGGCGAGCCGGATGTCGGTCGCGTTTTTCTTCGACGAACCGTAGGCCGGCGCGAAGATCAGGTCGATCGACGATTCGGTAAGCGGCACGATGTACTGCGGGTAGCGACGCCAGTCGGCGTAGGCGCGGCGCACCGCGACCTTACCCTTGACGATGTCCGACGAGAGGAGGTTGTTGAGCTCTCCCTGCAGGTCGGAGCGGATGCCCATCGTGACGTTGTCAAAATCGATGAGCAGCGCGGCGTTCGGTGCGTGGGCCGGCGGTGCGGCATTCGGCGACGTCATCGGAGTGACGGCCTGCGGTCCACGATGGAACGGCGCGATGGTACGGGACGGTGCCGCACTGCGGGACCGGGTGTCATGTCGACTCATGTACTAGCCTGGATACAAAACGGAGTGATCGAGCGCGTTGCCATGCAGCGCCGAAGCGCTCATCGTATTCGCACTCAGCGCGATTGCCCGCGCGAGTTCTCGCCGCCGCACTTTGCCACTTCCCGTCATGGGAAAGACATCGAAGAAGCGGACGAAATCGGGAACCTTGTCGGCCGCCATCGTTTCCTGGGCGAAGCGTTTGATCTCGCCACCCGTGATGACTGCCCCTTCTACTGGCACGATGCACGCGCACACCAGCTCTCCCATGACATCATGGGGCACGCCGATCACGCAGACATCGTCCACTGCCGGATGCGCACGCAGACGATCCTCGAGTTCGCGCGGGTAGAGCTGCATGCCCCCGCGCGAAATCGTCTCCTGCCGCCGCCCGACGATCTTCACATAGCCATCCTCATCGATGATCCCCAGATCACCGGTGAGGAAATATCCGTCCGACGTGGTGACCTTGGCGGTCTCGGCCGGCATGCGGAGATAGCCCCGCATGAGATTGGACCCGCGGACGGCAATCTCGCCGACCGCTTCGGGTCCGTGCAGCTCTCCCGTGATCAGATCCATCGCCATGATCTCAACGCCGGGAAGGGCGCAGCCCACGGTGCTCAAACGACGTTCGTCGTTGTCGGCAAAGCGGGTGATCGTGACCACGGGTCCGGTTTCCGTGAGGCCGTACGCCACGAGCACATCGCACCAGCGACGCACCCGGCGCACCAGCGCCTCGTCCACCGAACTGCCGGCAATGACGCCGGCTCGCAGCGACGTGAGTCGCGACGGGTCGAACGACTCCTCACGCATGAGAAGGTGATACTGCGTGGGCACGCCGTGCAGCACCGTGACCTTCGCGTCGGCGATGAGCGCGAGGGCGCGCGCCGGGTCGAAAGACGGTTGCAGCACGATCGTCGCTCCACGTGCCATCGTGCCCAGCATGATGCCGAAGCCGAAGATGGCGAAGAACGGAACCGCTCCGAGCACACGGTCGTCCGGCGAAATCTCGAGGATCTCCGCCACACGCACCGCGTTTTCCACCAGCGCCCGGTGCGACAGTGGCACGCCCTTCGGCTTGCCCATCGTTCCCGACGTGTACATGACGGCCAGGTCGGCCGTCTCGTCATACACCGCTGGTCGCGGAACCGATCGTCCGGTGCCGCTCGAGACGAGATCTTCGAACTGGAAGATCCGGTCGTCGTACCACAGGTCCTCGTCGCCTACCGTGACCACGTACTGCAGGTCGGGCAGATCGCCGAGTAATTCTTCGAAGCGCTGTAGAAAGTCGACCCCGTCCCATTTCTCGATGGTGACGACGGCGCTCGCTTCAGCGTGTCGCAGCTGGTAGCGCAGATCGTGAATGCTGAGCTGCGGACTGACCGGCACCACGACAGCGCCCAACTTCGCGGCCGCTAACGTGGCGATGATCCACTCGACGCCGTTCGGCAGGTTGACCGCTATGCGATCGCCCGTGCCAAGCCCCAATTCGGAGAAAGCAGCAGCCAGGGAGGACGCGTCGGCGTCCACCTGCTGATAGGTCCACGTCCGTTCACCATTCGTGGCGAGCACGCGTGCGGGATGCTCCTGCGCACGTTGCTCGACCAAAGGGGCTAGGGACCACGACGTTGCCATTCCACTCCGGGATCGGGTACAGCCACGTAAATTACTGACTATGAACGAGATGCGGAAGCCGACCGTTGACGAAAGCGGGTCGAACCCTCAGAACCGTCCGGGAGAGAAACCCTCCTCCGAAGGCTCTCGTAGGGAGCGGCGTCGGCTCGCACGCGCCGGGTCCCGGGCACCGTTCCGGTCACGGTTGTTCGCCATGCTGATTCTGTTCGCGCTCGTCCCCACCGTGGCGGTCGCGTTGGTGGGTGTCGGTACGGCCAGTCGGGCCCTCTCGATGTTGTCGGCCCGATCGGCGTGGGAGCGGATCGCGCTCAGTGGCGAACAGGCGCTGTCCGCCACGCGGTCCGCGCCGCTCACCGTCGAGCAACGGGCCGCGGTGGAACGGCACGAAGCCGAACTGCGCCAGTCGGTGGAGTTGGCACGTCGTTTCGATTTCGTAGCCGGTCGCTCGATGCGTCTGGTCGTAGCGGGCGCGGTGCTGGTGGTGCTGTTGGTGGCGGTCGGTGCCTCGCGCGTGGCCGGACATCTGAGTCGTCAGCTCAGCCGTCCGCTCGATGAACTGGTGGGATGGACCGGGTTGATCCGCACGGGGCGGCCCATCCCGGGGCAACCGGAGCGCCGCGGCGCACCGGAATTCGAAGTACTGCGAACGGGGATGCGCACCATGGCTCAGGAACTCGAAACGGGACGACGACGGGCGCTCGAGGCCGAGCGCGCCGAGGCGTTCCGCGAATCGGCCCGCCGGTTTGCGCACGAGCTCAAGAACCCGCTCACGCCGATCCGCTTTGCAGTCGACCGACTGCGGCGTTCCGCCCCCGAGGAGTTGCGCGACACCGTGGAAGTGCTGGCCGAGGAGGCCGCGCGTCTGGAAACGATGGCCAAGAGCTTTGCCCAGTTCGGCCGTCTTCCCGATGGGCCGGCGGCCGACATCGATGTGTCGGAGCTCGTCACCCGCGTCGCGCGCAGTA
>JAYWIJ010000150.1:0-10975 GCA_043788935.1 Gemmatimonadaceae bacterium
GGCGTGGTGGTGCCGGGCGATTACGCGTTCGCCACCGGCAGCGCCGGCTCGGCGACGCTGGTGCTGCAGACCGTGTTGCCGCCGCTGTGGCGCTGCGACGCGCCGTCGCGCCTGCGCCTGGAAGGCGGCACTCACAATCCGCTGGCGCCAAGCGCGGATTTCATCGCCGACAGCTATCTGCCGGTGCTGGCGCGTATCGGTATCGAGGCGTCGATCGAACTGGAACATCCTGGATTCGCGCCTGCCGGCGGCGGCATCCTGCATGCGACGGTGTCGCCCGCGTTGACGCTGCGCCATGCGGAATTCATCGAACGCGGCGAGCTGCTGTCGATCGACGCGTTGGCGATGCTGTCGGGATTGGCCGCAAGCATCGGCGAGCGCGAGCTGCGGACGCTTGCGAAGCGATTGCAGCTGAAGTCCGATGCCTTGCGTCTGCATGAGCTGCGGCCTTCCATCGGGCCGGGCAACGCGCTGCTGCTGCGTGTGCGCCACGAACACCATGCCGAAACCTTCACCGGCCACGGTGAGCGCGGCCTCAGCGCGGAAAAGGTCGCCACTCGGCTGGCGGGCGAGGTGCAGGCCTATCTGCGCAGCGGCGCATGCGTCGGCGAGCATCTGTCCGACCAGCTGCTGCTGCCGATGGCGCTGGCCGGCGGCGGCGCCTTCACCACGCACACGGTCAGCGACCATCTGCGCAGCAACGCGCGGCTGATCGAAAAATTTCTGACGGTGGAGATCGCGTGGTCGGAGCAGCGCGCGGGCGTGTCGCGGGTGACGTTGATGAAGTAGGGCCGCCCGCCGTCGAGAAGGAAGCGCGTTGGTATGCCGAGGCGAATCCGCCGAAGACCGATACCGATCCGTATCGGATGCGATGCCGAACCGATACCTGAAACGCGCGAAAAATCTTGAATCATGGTTCCGCGGCACATCGGGCATGACCGCCCGGCTGTCCGTTTTTCCGCGCAAAGACCGTTGGCACAGGCGCGTGACGGGTCTTTGCAGCGGCCCTGTATCGCGGCAATACGTGTTGCCGGTCCGGCGATCTGCGGTTCGATCGCCCGGTCGACAGCAAAGTCATGGAAGGGGGGGGTATGACTTGGCCGACGTCCGCTGTCGACGCATTGTCGACGGAATCCCTGAATCAAGCTTTCGACTCCGTGGTCGTGGGCGGGGGCTCTTCGGGCCTCGTCGCCGCGCGGACGCTGGTGGAGCGCGGCTTGCGCGTCGCCGTATTGGAGGCCGGCCCGGCCGAGCTGTTTGCGAACATCCAGAACAGCGAACTGCGCTTCAGCCGGCGTCTCTCCGACGCGGTCCGCACCCGTCTGCAGTACGCGCCCAAGCTGCCGAACGGCGACAGCTTCGGGCCGAACATCAGCTGCCTGGGCGGCAGGGGCATGTTCTGGAATGGCGCATCGCCCCGGTTCCGCGAGCACGATTTCGCCGGCTGGCCCTTCGCCGCTGCGGAACTCGACGGCTGGTACCGCTGGGCCGAAAGCGAATTCCGCGTCGGCACTCGCCTGGGCGAAACCGCGCTGGCGCAGTCGATCCGGGCCCGGCTGAGCGCAGCCGGCATCGCCGCCGTGCCTGTGCCGTTCGCGGCCGACCTGGGCACGCTCTCGCCCGGGCGTCTGAGCGCCGGCATCGCGTCGGGCCTGGCGGTGTTCCTGCGCGGAGCCGCCGATGCGCTTGCCGACGGCAAGGTGCGGCTGGCGGCCGCGGCGCGCGCCACGAGAATCCTGCTTGCGGGCAACGCTGCGCGCGGGGTGATGGCGGCGGCGACCGCAGGCGGGCCCGAGTACGAGATCCATGCGCGCTCGGTGGTCCTGGCGGCCGGAGGCATCGAGTCGATCCGGCTGGCCGCCCTGTCCGCGGTGCCGGACCCGGACGGGCGCATCGGCGTGGGCCTGCAGGACCATCTTTTCTACCGCTCGTTCGTCGATGGCCCGCAGCTGTATGCGCCGGATGCGCCCGATGCGGCCACCATCTACGTGCCGTCGGCGGCGCAGGACAGCGCGCAGTGGGAGCTGCACGCGCCGGGCCGGCGGCTGTTCGCGCTGGACGACGGCAGCGTCTGGTTGCCGGCGCCGACCGATGCCTATGCACTGATGATGCGTGCGTTCGTGGCCACCGAAAAACGCGACGCCAACCGCGTCGAGGTGCGAGAGGGCGGGCTGGGCAGCGCCATCGTCCATTTCGAACACAGCGAACGCGACCTGCAGCGGAAGGCCGAAATCGCCGAGACGGCGGCGCGTCTGCGCAGCGCGCTCGGCGCGAGCCTGCGTGAGGAGCGGTTCGCCGGGCCTGGCGGGAGCTATCACGAGGCGGGCGGCCTGGACATGGGCAGCGATGTGTCGACATCGGTCACCGATCCCGACGGACGTTTCCATACCGTGCCCAATCTGCTGTGCGTGGATGCCGCCGCGTTTCCGCGGATCGGCGCGACCAATCCGCATCTCACCCTGGTGGCGCTGTCGCGGCGGCAGTCGACGTCCCTGGCGCAGCGGCTGCTCGCGAACACGGAGGTCTGATGTCCATGCTTCCCATTACCAACCCGATTTCCACTCCGATCGGCCCCGGCAGCATTCGCGTCTTCGCCGGATACCGGCTGCCGGCGCTGTCGCGCGAGGATTTCTTCCGCGAGCTGGGCCAGACCTTCATGCCCGGCACGCCCTGCATGCTGGCGCCGCTGGGGCTGGCGGCGTATCTGCCGGTGGTGCTCGACCCCGAAGCCGGCAGCGGCCTGCCCGACGAGGCCGCGTTGATCGTGTACGCCAGCCTCGACGCCTACACCGCGGCCCGGCGCAATTCGCTCGAAGGCCGCATGTACACCCATTCGCATGCAGGCGTGTTCGACATGGCCACCTCGCGCGGGCAATGGCCGGGCGCGCCCGCGGCGCCGGACCGGCAGGCCGGCAGCGAACGCTGGAGCTGGTATGCCTTCGACCGCGCGGTGGACTGGCAGCAGGGCAGTACGCGGGTGCTGTGCCTGCGAGCGGCGCCCGGGCGGGCGGGCCTGCAGCCGGACCTGCACGCGCTGTCCGCCCAGCATCTCATCCACCTCACCGACGCAGGCGCCGACCAGGCGATCTTCCTCGCCGCGCCAGGCTACGCGGTGATCTGGATCCATGGCCCCACGCCCGAATCGACGCAGGTGGCGCCGGAATACTTCCTGCCCGATGGCACCGGTTTGATGCGCGACCTGGTCGCGAAGCCGGTGCCGATGCCCACCCGCAGCGAAGGCGTGGAAGTGACCGGGCCGGGCGCCTATTCGTTCCGTTTCGTGCGCGAACTGCGCCATTTCCTCTGAGGAGCGCGCCATGCGAATCGCAGCGCATCGTGGCAACCGGCTGCACGCGCCGGAGAACACGCTCACGGCCTTGATCTCGGGCTACACCGGCGGCGCCGATGCGCTCGCGTTCGAGCTGCAGCTCACCGCCGACGACCAGCTGCTGCTCTGTCACGACGCCACCACCGAGCGCGTCGCCGGCACCGCCGGCGTGGTCGCCGAGATGCGTCTGGCCGAGCTGCGCCGTCTCGATTTCAGCGAAACCTTCGCGCCCAGACACTCGCAGGGATTCGCCTACTACCCCGGCACCCGGCGCATGGCGCCGGCCACGTTCGCGCATGCGCTGGAGGCGCTGCCGGAGGAGGTCGAGCTGCTGATCGAATTGATCCATCCGCCCGGCGCCGCCGATGCCCGCCGCGAAACGCTGGTGCGCGCGACCGCCGACACCATCGCCGCTCACAACATCGCCAATCGCGTGGTGGTGTGTTCGCGCGATGCCGACGCGCTGCGCGGCATCCGCCGCGCGCTGCCGCAGCTGCGCATCGTGACGCGGGCCGAGGCGCTGCCGCCGCAGGCGCAGATCGAGCTGATGCGCGAGGTCGGCGCCGACGGTCTGGCGACCGCTCTGGAGGCGGTGTTCGCGGACGGCGAATTGACCGGATTCGGACGCCTGCTGCAGGCCGCCCACGCCGACGGTGCACTGCGCGTCGGCGCGATCCTGCGCCCGCAGCGTTCGCCGGCGGTCTTCGAAGAAGCCGAATGGCGGGCGCTGCGCGACCAGGCCTTCGTGTGGGCGCTGTGCACCGATTCGACCTTCGACACGGCCTTCTGCCGACCATCGCTGACCTTGATCGACGAAGCCTTCGCGGGCATCGCGATCGACCGCGAGCGCTTCGCATTCGGTTACGCCAAGGCCAACCGCTACGCGGTGGTCGGCCAGGACGACGGCGTGCATATCCGCATCGGCGAGTACGCGTTTCCGCCGGAGCCGACCGATCCGCTGGAGCGGCGGCTGCAGTCGTTGCACGATCGCTTGGTCAACGTCGCCCGTGAGTGGCCCTATTACTCGGGCGGCGGCGTCGGCTGCATCCAGGGCGTGCGCGGCGATTTCGCCGCCGAAGTGGACTACACGGCCGAACGCGTCGGCCAGGCCACCACGCTGGAGATGGCGGCGCTGAACGTCGACCCCGGTGCGCACCGCGGCGCGGCGCCGGCCTCGTTCCGCGACAAGGATTCTTTCTACGACCCGCACGGCGCGCCGCCCTACGTCGGCGTTGAGCACGACGAGGACGACGGTATGCGCATCAACTGGAACCTCGGCACGGAATACGACAACAACCAGTACGGCCGGCCGGTCGGCGACGGCACGGTGCTGGGCGGCCGGCTGCGGCTGGAGCGCCGCGGCGCCTATTTCTCCGCCTACTACCGCAACGATGCCGACGCCCGCGACTGGGTGTGCTGCGGCGTCGCTCGCAACGATTCGCTGAACCCGGTGGTGTATCTGCGCTGCGTCGGCAAGCGCTGGCGCCAGGAATCGGAGACCGATCCCAGCGTGTATCTGCCGGTGATTCCCAACCATTTCGTATTCCGGCACTGGCGCATCGTGCGCCATCCGCAGCCGTCGTGAAGCGGCTGAGACAACGCGCACGCCACGCCCACAGTCACGTTCGACCCACGCGAGAAGGAGTTCACAATGCCCGCACCGCAGATTCCCGATCCGGAACGACTGAAGATCGATTTCGGGCTGACGGAGGCCGATCTCGGTCCGCGCCAGCCGCCGCAGCCGGCGCTGATGGCCGAGCTGGGTCTGCCCTGGCCGCCCGGGCTGGCGCCGCAGCCGCAGCCGCTGGATGTCGAGCCCGATGTGTCCGACCCGTTGCCCAGGGCCGACGTGCTGGTGATCACCTGGACCGTGGCCGAAGTCGAAGCCCTGGCCGACGTGCTCACGCCGGGCTTCAACCGCAACAGCTGGTACCGCTACGCCCGCGATTTCGACGACTACCTGCCGCAGATCCGCGCCCGCGCGCCGGCGCGCGCGGCCAAGCGGCTGGCCAGTTACTTTCCGACCCGCATCGGCGAACGCGATGTGCTGTGCGTGAAGTCGGAACTGCACCTCAACCAGGATGGAGTGAAGACCGGCGACGGCACCGCGACGCTGCCGGTCAAACGCATGATCCGGCAGATGATCGATGAGGTGCGGCCGTCGCTGGTGATCAGCGTCGGCACCGCCGGCGCCACGTTTCCGCCCGACCGCAAGCTCACGATCGGCGGCCTGTCCTGCCCGCCGCACGAACTGGGCGACGTGGTCATCACCCGCGGCGCCAAGTTCCGGCTGTCGCAGGAATTCAAGAACGAAGATTTCGCCGACGCGGCGTTCCGCTGCGAGAGCTTCGAAATTCCTACGTCGCGCCTCGCCGCCGCCAAGACCCTGCTGGCGGTGCATGCCGAGAAGCTGTCGGAGCCGGCGTTCGGCGCGCCCACCACCAAGTACGGCATGCCGGCGCTGTTGCCGGGCTTCAGGAACGCGCCCACGCTGCATATCGATGGCCGCGATTTCCCCGAGTTCCACCCCATCCTCACCACCGACTTCTTCGAGTTCGGCACCTCCACCAACGGCCTGGAGCACGAGGGCTGCGGCGTGGAGATGGGCGATGCGGTGTTCGGCCTGGCGATCGAGGAAATGAAGGCCGAAGGCCTCGCCCACGTTCCCGACTGGCTGGTGATCCGCAACGCCTCCGACCCGCAGATCAACGGCGAACTTCCCGACCGCAGCAATCCGCAGGTGCCGCGCGAAATGCGCCGCGCGCTGAACATGCAGGCGCATTGGGCGGTCTGGTACTACGAGTCCTACGGCTACTGGACCAGCGTCAACAGCGCGATCGCGGTGTGGGCGATGTCCGCCTGAGCGGCGGCGCTCGCCGCTGCACGTCCTTCAAGGAGATCCGAAGATGTCCGCCACCTCGCAACTGCCGCTGGAAGTCGAACTCGCGCTGGAACTGATGCCGTGCCTGGCGATGCGCAAGACCTACGATTCGGCCGCTGCCGAACACCCGTGCGGATACTTCGGCGAGTGGGGCCATTACCACAGCTACGACTACGGCAGCGACGGCCCGCCGGCGCAGCCGACCATCGCCCTGCCCGCCGCCTATGCCGGCAAGCGCCACGTGGTGCCGGAAATGCTCTCGGGCTGCCGTAAGGCGCCGATCCTGTGCGTCGGCATCAATCCCAACCTGCCGGGCTGGACCGCCAACACCCGCAACGCCATCCATCCCTACTTCGACGATGTGCTGCAGTACGCGCACTACTTCCGCTACCGCACCCGCGACAAGCTGCGCATTCCCGAAGCCCTGTACGAAAAGCTGCTGGGCAGCGCCGAAGACGGCCCCGACGCGACCCGGCCGCTGACCGCCGAGGGCGAACAGATCGACGTGGAGCTGTCGCCGGTGCTGATGTACCGCCAGTATCAGCGCCTGCTCGATGACTTGGCGCAGCGCCGGCAGTGGCGCGAACACCGCATGTCGGTGGGCGAGGACATCGCATACGCCAACATGGTGGGCTGCCCGTCGGCGCGCTGGGTCACCACCCGCCCCAATGCCGACGACCCGGACATGCCGGTGATGGGCGCCGCCCGCGCCAAGGGCATCGTCGGCGAATGCTTCTACAAGCGCCGCTATTTCCTGCGCCAGCTCTTCCAGAGCCTGCCCGCGGTGATTCTGGTGTTCAGCCAGACCACCGCGCGCGAATTCATCTCCGCGCTGCGCACCCGCTTCTCGATGGGCGACCCGTCCCCGGACGAATCTCTGGCGCAGCTATTCGCCCGGGAAATCCGCCTGCGCTACGGCCAACTGCGCGACGGCACGGTGCTCGACGCCCGGGTGCTGTTCATGCCGCATGCCTCGTCGCGGCCGGCCGAGTTCGACACCATGGTCGCCGCCTGCGTGGACCGCCTCGACGAGGAGGTCGAACGCGGCGCGCTGGAGTTCAACCCGGCCAGCGGACACCTGCGCCGCGGCCGCGGCGCGTGCGTGTTCTGCGCCAATTCGCTGTACCGGATCGGCAACTGCGATTACACCGCGGAACTGCAGCCGCTGGCGGCGGGAGACGTGATGCCGCTGGCGGCCGACGCGCAGGGCCGGGCCATGGCCGACAAGAGCGAACAGCTGCGCCTGCTCGATGCATTCCTGGCGCCGCCGGAGTCCGCGGTCATGGCGCCGCAGGCCCTCGCCGATGACGATGCGCCGCCGCCGTTGGTGCTGCGCGGCACCGTGGTGAGCATGGCCGGGCCGCCGCTGGCCGACGCGGCGGTGTACATCGCGCGGGGGCGGATCGCCGCGGTGCAGCCCGCGGCCGCGCCGGCGCCGGCAGGCTTCGCCGGCGCGCGGGAGGTCGATACCGGCGGCATCATCTATCCCGGTCTGCTCGATCTGCACAACCATCTCGCCTACAACGTGCTGCCGCTGTGGCAGCCGCCCCGGCGTTTCGACAACCGCGACCAGTGGCAGCGTCGGCGCGAATACCGGCGCGATGTCACCGAGCCGATGAAGCTGATCGTGGGCAGCGGCCAGGGCGCGATCAAGGCGGTGATCCGCTACATCGAAGTGAAGCTGCTGCTGGGCGGAGTGACCTCCGGCCAGGGCATGCGCTCGTCGTTCGGCAACAACCGGCTGTATCACGGGCTGTGCCGCAATTTCGAAGCGCCCGACCACGCGGCGCTGCCGGCGGCCGGCTCGCGGGTGCTGAACCTCACCGAAGACGAGGTGCCGACCATGCGCAACGCGCTGGACAGCGGCGCGCCCTACTTCTTCCATCTGTCCGAGGGTCTGGACGTGCGCGCACGCCAGCAGTTCCTCATGCTCGAACAGAACGACCTGCTGCGGCCCAATCTGATCGGCATCCACAGCCTGGCGCTGCGGCCGGAGCAGCACGCCGCGATGGCCGCCGCCGGTGCGCGCGTGGTCTGGTCGCCGCTGTCCAATTCTCTGCTCTACGGCGAAACCATCGACCCCAACATCCTGCGCGACAGCGGCGTGGCCTTCGGCCTGGGCAGCGACTGGACGCCGAGCGGCAGCCGCAACCTGCTGCAGGAGATGAAAGTGGCGTGGCTGTGCAGCCGCAACGCCGGCAGCGTGTTCGGCTTCGAAGACGTGGCCAGGGCCGCCACCGTGCATTCGGCGCGCGCTTCCGGCTGGGGCGATCACGTCGGTTCGATCGAAGCCGGAAAGCTGGCCGACCTGCTGGTGCTCGATGCCCTCGACGGCGTCGACGATGTCTACGAAAACCTGGTGCGCGCGACCGAGCGCAATGTGCGCCTGGTGATGGTGGGCGGCCTAGCGCGGCATGGCGACACCGCGCTGATGCGCGCGGCCGGCCTGCCCGCGGTGCAGCTGGAATCGATCGTGGTGGGCGGCCGCGGCAAGAGTCTCAATCTGCACCAGCCGGGTTCGGCGCTGTCCGGCCTGAGTCTGGCCGCGGCGCGCGAACGTCTGGAAGCGGCGATGTCCGACCTCGACGCGATCCGCAATGCGCCCGAGCCGATCTTCGAGCCGCTGGCGGATGAGCCGCTGCTCGACCTGGAACTCGACATGCAGGGCGAAGAGATGTTCGGCGAGATCGAACCGTTCGCCGATCTGCCGCCGCTGTCGGAGCTGCCGCTGGATGCGCTGACGGTGATCGACGACCCGGCATATTTCGACCGGCTGGAATCGGTGCCGCATCTACCGGATTTCTACAAGGGTCCGGACGGTTTGCGCGGCTTCTACATATAGTTTTCGAAGGAGGAACCGGATATGGAACTGCTTCCCGTTCGCTGCATCGGCATGACCGAAGAGGACATGGCCGCGATCGAAGCCATGCTGAAGCCCAATCCGCTGTACAACCCCAGCGCATACAGCGCCAGCGGCACAGCCACCGAAGCGCAGATCGCAGAACTCGAGCACACGGGCGTGCTGGTGGAGCGCTTGCCCGGCAGCGATGAATCGGTGGGGCTGCGTTGGCTGGAGCCCGATGCCGCGTTGGCCGGGATGGAGGCGATGAGTGCGCTGGAGCCTGCGCGAGACACCCCGCTGGGCCGGCTCGCAGAACGCGGCACCGAGCACTACATCCTGCAATTCCAGGGCGAATTGACCCGGCAGGATCGCGAGCAGCTGGAGCGGCTGAACATCGAGCTCGGCTCCTATGTTCCCGACTTCGCCTACAAGGTCGCCCTGACCCGCCCCCAGCGCGAGGCTGTGAGCGAATTGGGCGCGGTGCGCCGGGTGGTGCCTTACGACCTGCCGCTGACCCTGCGCCGGCTGACCAAGCTAGAGGCGCTGAAGGAAAAGCCGGTGTTCGCCGGCGACAACGAAGACCTGCTGCAGCTGCGGCGGTTCGATCCGCTGTGGCGGCTGGGGGTGATGGACAGCATGGCGCTGCAGACCGGACCGGCGATGTATCACGTCCGCTGCCACGACCCTGCCGATCTGCCTGCCGTCGCCGAGGCGCTGGGCCAGGAAGCGCAGGTGGTGGGCGTCGAAAGAGGCCGCAACCGTCTGCGCATCACGCTGGAACCGAATCCGGAAGCGGAGCGGTTGATCGCCGAGATCGGCAGCCTGCCGCAGGTGTCGGCGGTCGAGCCGTTCGAGTTTCCGACACCCGACTGCGAATTCGTGCGCAAGGTCATCTCGGTCGACGGTGCCGGCGGACACGGGCTGCCGTGGCATGGCGAGGGCCAGGTGGTCGGCGTGGTCGATAGCGGCGTCGATACCGGCCATCCGGACCTGGCCGGGCGGGTGCGGCTGATCGAAAGGGTAACGCCGCTGGCCCCCGACGACCCCTTCGGCCACGGCACCCACGTCTGCTCCATCGTCGCCGGCGACGGCACCGCCTCCGCCGGCCGGATCCAGGGCATCGCTCCGGCCGCGACCTTGGTGGTGCAGGCCATCTGCGACGCATCCGGCAGATTCAGCGGATTGCCGGTGGATATGGCCGACCTGTTCCAGCAGGCCTACGACGCCGGCGTGCGCATCCTCAACTGCTCCTGGGGCAGCAGCGGCGCCGCCCTCTACACCACCGATGCCTTCGAGCTGGACCAGTTCGTCCACGAACACCCGGATCTGCTGATCGTGGTCGCCGCCGGCAACGACGGCCAGCAGCCGTCGCCGTTCCACCCCTGGGACGCGCTCGGCCGCATCGACTACAGCTCCATCGCCTCGCCCGCCACCGCCAAGAACACGCTCACGGTGGGCGCGTCCTGTTCCAGCCGCAGCGACGGCCCGCATCAGGGCAGCGCCTGGGCCCACTACCCGGGCAGCCATCCGCCGCAGCTGCCGCCGCTGTCGGAGGAACCGATCTGCGGCGACCCCGATCTGATGGCCGCATTCTCCAGCCGCGGGCCGACCGACGACGAGCGCATCAAGCCCGATCTGGTCGCGCCGGGCACGGCCATCCTCGCCGCCAGGAGCTCGCCGTCCAGCCCGCGCTTCCCCGAGCCCGCCTTCGGCGGCCATTACGCCTATCTCTCCGGAACCAGCATGTCCGCGCCCGCCGCGACCGGCGCCGCGACGATCGTGCGCCAGTACTACATGATCGAACGCGGACAGAACCGGCCGTCGGCGGCGCTGCTCAAGGCGACCCTGATCAATGGCGCGGTGTGGCTGCCGGCGCAGACCGCCCAGGACCCCAACATCGGCCAACCGAACTTCCATCAGGGCT
>JAYWIJ010000151.1:0-10955 GCA_043788935.1 Gemmatimonadaceae bacterium
GAGCGCGATGGTGGCGGAGCGACGGATGCCGCCGCTGATCACCGCGCTGGCGGCGAGCATGAGGATGTCGTACGCCTCGATCGGGCGCATCTTGCGGCCCGGGATGGCGTCCAGCACACCACGGATCTTTTCCAGCGCCTTCTTCAGCGGCTGGTGGCCCGGGGCGCGGCCGCCGCTGGTGCGCAGCACGGCACCCTTGGCGCGGATCTCGGAGAAGTCGAACTCGACGTAGGTGCCCTCGTAGTAGCTCATCACGAGTTCCTGCATCGCGTCCGCCCAGCCCTCGATCGTGTCGGGGATGGTGAAGTGCTTCACCGGCAGGTCTTCGGCGCTGGCACGCAGCGGGAACGGCGCGAGGCGGGTGACGTGCTGCTTCTGCACGCTGAAGCCCACACCGGTGCCGCTCAGCAGGAGCCACAGTGCCTGGCTGAACTTCCTGACGTGGTCGATGTGTCCGAAGGTGCAGTTGTACATGCGGGCGTTGTTCACCTCGATCGCGTCGCCGCCGAACTGCATGGAGCGCATCGACGGCAGCGCCTGACGATCACGCACGGCCGCTTCGGCGGTGTCGATCATCTGGCCCAGCGTGCGATCCATGCCGAACACTTCCTTCTGCAGCAGCGACGCGAAGCGCGAGCGGTGCATCTCGAACACCCGCTTGGCGGCTTCGGGCCACAGTTCGCGGCGGCCGAGGTCTTCGCGGTAGCGGGCGTACTTCGACATGGCGATGTAGTCGCTGATGCCGCTGACGCCATGCTTGGCGATGCGCGCCTCGGACTTCTTGGCGCGGTACAGCACGTACGCCTTCGCGACGTCGAAGTGGCCGGCGCCGGCGATCATCATCTCGACGATGTCCTGAATCTCTTCCACCGACGGCTTCACGCCGCGGCTGGCGCGCAGCTCGACCGTGTTGATCACCATGCCGGCGATGCGCAGCACGTCGGCATGATCGAGGAAACTCAGGCCGTAGTGCTTGGTCGAGTTGTCGCGGTGCGGGTTGTCCGCGCCCTTGTTGCGGGCGGCGTAAAACGCCAGCGCGATGGCCCGGACGATGCGCTCCGGCTCCCACTCCGCCGAACGCCCGTCACGCTTCCGTACAGCCTTGTCTGCCGCCGACGTCATCTCCGACGCCTGGGATTCCGGATAAAGCACCGTCGTCATGTCTGTCCCCACGGGTGGTGTGTCCTGCGGTGTCGCGTCGTCCGTCATGTGAGTCCCCGCTGCTGCATCCTGCATCTCCGTCGGCCCGCGATCCCCCCACTCCACCCTTCCGGTCCTACCCCACCCATCTCCCTCGCGCCCCTCTCACAGGGACACGAACTGACCCGCAGCGTACGTCAGGATGTGCTGCGGGACGGGGGACGGACGTACGGGGCGGTGGAACGGCGGAGCAGCTGGCGATCAGGCCGACACGGACGGGCAACCAGCGCGGAGCAGGAGTGTAGGCCTTCTCGTGAGTCCGCGCCAGCATCCCGCAAAGGCTTAACGGAGCAACGGTTTAGCGGTTCCCGGATCACAAAGATACTGTTTCCGAATCCATATCCGCCAGACCAACGAGGAAGACCATTCAGCGGACATCCGCGTCCCGTGATCGTCGCCGCCTTCGCTAACGACATGACGCGCAGGCACTTAGCTCAGGATCTCGCTCCACGCTCCACCGCCCACGCAGAGCTTTCCACACTGTCCACACCACTCCACAAGCGTGGACATTGCCCCGAGTCACGTCGCCCGACACGGCGGACCCGTCTGCAGGCGAGAAACAGACGGCCGTGTAACCAGGCAAGTCACCGGCGGGCCTTGCGAAACGCTGGTGAACCCCCTCTCCCAGACGGTCTCAGCTGCGCCCGTGATAGCGGATCGCACCGCTCCGGTGACGGTCCGCCTGCCGCTGGTAATGCAGCGCCGACTGCTCGAGCTTCTCCCGCTCCGCCGCCGATGTCTGGCGCACCACCCTGCCCGGAACCCCCAGCACCAGCGAGTTCGGTGGCACCACCACGCCCTCGGCCACCAGTGCGCCCGCGCCAACGATGCTGCCAGTCCCGATGCGGCAGCGATTGAGCAGGATCGCCCCCATGCCGATCAGCACCGCGTCCTCGACATGGCACCCGTGCAGAATGGCGCGATGCCCCACGGTGACCCGTTCGCCGATGACGAGCGGTAACCCGGCATCGGTGTGCACCATCGTCAGGTCCTGGATGTTGCTGCCGGCGCCGATCATGATCTGATCGGTGTCACCGCGCAGCACGGCGCCACACCAGATGCTCACCAGCGGGCCAATGGTCACGGTGCCGCACAGTGAGGCGCCCGCATGGACCCAGGCGCTCGGATCGACCGCAGGCGGTCCGCGGAAATCGGTGCGTTCACTCATCGCGTGAGACCGGCAATGGCGGACAGACTGCGGAACCACGCCTCCAGTCCCTCGACGATGGCCAATGCATACGCCTCCTGGAATTCCGGGGTGCGCAACGCCGCTTCCTGTTCGGGAACGATCACATACGCACCCTCGACCAGCACGCCGGGCATCCACGTGCCGCGGACGACGGCGAGGTTGTCGAACCACGTGCCCTCGTTCGGCAGACCGAGTCGCACGAGCAGGCGTTCCTGGATGGCGCGCGCAAGGGATGCGGAGGTCGGCTGAAAGAAATACGTGCCGCTGCCGTTGTTCAGATACGGGTTCACGCCATCAGGCTTGGCATTGAGATGAATGGACACGAATGCTGCCGCATTCGCCCGCCGCGCCATGACCGGACGGGCACCGAGGTCCACAGGCGCCGCTGTCGTCCGCGTCATGAACGGGACGGCGCCGCGCGCGAGGAGCAATCGCTGCACCCGTTCACCGATGGCCAGCGTCGCCACACCCTCGTACAGGCCCGTCGGCCCTGTGGAGCCGATCGGTGGATGTCCCGGATCGACGGCGATCACCTGCCCCCGCAGCGGAGACACTGGATCGATCACCGGCGGGCGGCGCAGACGGAGCACGAACGCGTCGCCCCGCCAGAACGCGAGCCAGCCGTAGACATCGCGTTGCAGCTGCACCGTGTAGACGGCGCGATCACTGGACTCGTTGGTCCATTGCACATCGCGCACGAGCGAATCGGCGCGCTGGAACCAGATGATGTCCGAATTTCCCGTCACCCCATGCAGCGTGAGGCGAAGCGTGCGCCCCTCGGCCTCCACGCGATAGGCGGGTCGGGCGCTCACAGGGAGAACGAGATCCACATATCCGCTGTCGGGCACGAGGCGGGCATTGCTGGTGACGCGACGCGGCGCGACAGTGCCCGCCGGCAGCGTCGTCACCTGCGCGGCGTCCACCCACACCTCGAGCTGCGCGTCGAGTCGGAGGCGCATCTCATTGCCCTGACGTCCCGTGGCCTGCAGCACTGTGCCGGGCAGCAGGAACCACTTGTAGGTGCCGCCCGGGACCGGCCGCGCAATGACGACGGCGTCGGTGTCAGCGGCAACCGGGGTGCCGACGCGCACGAGGCCGAGTGAGTCACCATCGGCGACCAATGGCAGCGGGCGCAGATATGACGCCGTATCGCCCGCGCCCGACACTTCCAGCGTCCCGCCGCACCGGAGCAGCGCCGCGCGGACATCGCGAGCCGCGACATCGCCGCCGTCAGGTCGCAGGAGTGGCAACGCCACGCCCGGCGCTCCCCCGTCACAGGCCGACGAGCGGAAGACGGCGCGCGCGCCATCGGCCAGGCGCGCCGTCACGCGAACCGGTTCGTCTCCACGGAGCACCAGCCCCGCGCGCGGGGCCAGACTGGCGGTGTCGACAAATGGAGCCCGCAGTTCCACGGCGCGGCGTTCGGCGGGGAGCCGGATAGGCAGCGTGAGGGTTCGCGGCTCGACGCCCGTCACCCGGGCCACCAGCTCGAATTGCGCACGCCCGCGCGGCGGCATGGCGACCCACGCGAGGAACGCCCCATTCGGTCGCACTTCGATGGGGGCACCGTTGATGGTCAGCGTGGCGCCGCCGTGATTGACGGTGCCGAGCAGGAACGTGCTGTCGCGCGCCGCAATGACGGCATTCGGTGACGGATACTGCACGCGGATGGCCAGCGGCCCCTCTGCGCGTGGAATGGCCGGCCAGACGGGTCGAGCCGACGGTGCGACGTTGACCGTGGGCCCAGCGGCTCCCGCACAGGCGGTGAGCGTGGCGAGGAGGAGCAGAGCGCCGAGCGGGCGCGAGCCGAAACCGAACGGAAGCGAGGCGCGTAGCATGTGTGAAGATAGCGCGGTCTGGTGGTCTGCCATTTGACCGCCTCATGTGCGTCGTCCTAGCTTCCGCACAGGCGTGTCACGTCCGGAGGGGGCGGACACGCAGCCGGCTCCGCCTGCTTACCCTCTACTCGCGTCGACATTGCCAGTCATGAGCCACCCAACGCCGTCCGAGACGCCTGTGCCACGCCCCGGCGTGCGCCTGCGTCTCGCTGGCATGACGGACGTCGGAATCACGCGCGATCACAATGAGGATGCCTTCGCGTTCCTCGACCTCACCTCCGGGCAGTCGCATGACGAGGTAACCGAGGGCGTGATCGATGTGGGGCAGCGCGGGGTGGTGCTGGTGGTGGCGGACGGCATGGGCGGCGCCGCTGCGGGAGAGATCGCGAGCGAGATGGCGGTGGAAGCGGTGCTCGACACGTTCCGCGCGCAATGGATGAAGCAGGCCACGCGAGAGACGGACACATTCGTGGAAACGATCCGCGATGCGGCCGACACGGCAAATCATCGCATCTTCGCGTATGCCGGTGCGCATCCGGAGCACGCAGGCATGGGCACGACCGCGACCATCGCAGGTCTGCTCGGCAACTCGCTGTATCTCGCGCAGGTCGGTGACAGTCGCGCCTACATCGTGCGCGACGGCGTGGCGCAGCAGATCACGAAGGATCAATCGCTGATGCAGCAGTTGATCGAGGCCGGCGAGATGACGCCTGACCAGGCCGAAGTGAGCGAGCGGCGCAACATCATCCTGCAGGCGCTTGGTCCCGACAGCACGGTGCGCCCCGACTTCACGCAGCAGCCGGTGGCCAAGGGTGACACACTGGTGCTCTGCAGCGACGGCCTCACCACACACCTGCGTGCACTGGACATCGCGCGCATCGTCACCGCGAGTCGCGATCCGGAAGTGGCGTGCGAGCAACTGATCGCCGCCGCCAACGCCGAGGGTGGGCATGACAACATCACGGTCGTGGTGGCGACGTTCGACGGTGACGGACTGCCCGAGCATCGCGAACTGCAGCGGATGATCGGGCACCAGACGTATCCACTGCCCGACAGTGGTGCGCCGGCGCTGGACCGCATGCGCGGACGCATGCGCAGTGGCGCCGTGCCGGCCGTCACGCGTCCGCCGACGCCGGCGACGGGGGTAAAGAGCATGACGGCACCAACGCCGCCACGTCCGGATGCGGCACCTCCGGCAACACCGCGCGATCCGGCGAAGGCGTACCTGTACGTGGCGCTCTTCGCGATCACGGTGCTGGTCGGCTGGGCCATCTGGAAGTTCGGGAACTTCGGCGCGCCCTGACCATTCGAGCCTGACACCGGCGATGTCGTCGGTATCAGGACATTCAACTCGCATGAATCGCAGGAATTTTTTGCGCGCCGCCGGCGCGAGCATCGCCGGCGTCGCCGGATACACGCACTGGGTCGAACCGTTCTGGCTCGAGATCACGCGTCGTGACCTGCCGATCGCGCGGCTGCCGCAGTCGATGGACGGTCGCACGCTCCTGCACCTGAGCGATCTGCACATCGGGACGCTCGTCGATGACGACTATCTCGAGCGCGTGTGGCGCACGGCGCGTGCACTGACACCGGACATCGTGGCGTACACGGGCGACTGGGTGACGTGGAGCGGCGTTTCACAGCTGGCGCAGCTCGAACGGCATCTGCCGCAGGTGCCGCGGGGCCGCATGCTCACGCTCTCGGTGCTCGGCAATCACGACTACGGCGACTTCTGGCGCGAGCCTGCAGTGGCGCGGGAGATCACCGACCGGCTGACGCAGACAGGCATCCGCGTGCTCGGGAACACATCGCTGGACGTGGACGGAATGTTCGTGGCCGGTATCGATGACTTGTGGGCGGGACGTGCCGCGCCGGGCACTGCGCTGTCCACGTGGCGCGCAGGCACGCCGTCACTGGTGCTGAATCACAATCCTGATGCGCTGGACGCGCGTGCGGCCTGGCAAGGCTACGATGGCTGGGTGCTGTCGGGACACACGCATGGTGGGCAGTGCCGGTCGCCATTTCTGCCGCCGCCGATCATTCCGGTCAAAAACAGACGTTACACGTCCGGCGAGATCGCCGTGGGCGACGGACGGCGGGTGTACATCAGCCGTGGCGTCGGCTTCACGGCGCAAGCGCGCTTCTTCGTGCGACCGGAGATCACGCTGTTCACGCTGCGCCGCGCGTAGCTACCCGCGCTGACGCGCCAGCCAGCGGCCCGCAGCCGACTGCATGCACGCGTCGCCGCTCCATGCACACACGAGCGGTGCCTCGTCACCGAAGACACCGGCCAGACGCGGATGACCGAACCAGATGATGATCGCATCACGACCGGCGGCGCGCGCATCGGCGTAGGCCTGCATCACACCATCGCGCACGGCGGGCGCGACTTCCATGCTGCCGCGGCCCTGCACCGGCTCGCCGAACGCCGTGAGCACCACCGTGCCGCGACTCGGGCCATCCGAGCGATCCACCACACGGGCATCGACACTGAGCTGACGCAGCGCGTTCAGCATCATCAGGCGACCGGCGCGAAAATCGCCACCATGCGCGTCGCTGTCGAACGAGCAGATCTCGAGCGGCGCGCGGATGCCCTTCGTGAGCGGACGCGTCACCTGCAGCACACGGTCGGCGAGTCCGGCGCACCAGAGCACGTCGGTGCCCGAGGGTCGGCGGTAATCGTTCGGCGGCGACACCCACTGCGCCCACTTGAGCCGGCGGCGCATGCTGAGACGAAGCCGGTCACGTTCAATGCGACCATCGGCGACGGCGGCTTCGAGCGCCTGCACCGTCTTCGCCAGATCACCCGGTGCCAGCACCAGATCGCAGCCGGCGAGGATGGCACGCACGGCCGCCTCACCCTCGTCGATCCCCTGCGTCACCGCGGGCATGTTGATGGAATCGCTGACGATCAGGTTCTCGTACTCACACCGCTGGCGCAGCACCCACGTCAGGATCTCACGTGACAGCGACGCGGGCAACCCGCTCGGGTCGAGTGCGGGATACGCGACGTGCGCCGCCATGATCGAGCCGACACCGGCATCGATCGCCGATTTGAACGGCAGCAGATCGTCCTGCATCAGCACCGAGTGCGGCGTGCTCACCACCGGCAGCGTGACGTTCGACGACTCGGTGGTGCGACCATGCCCGGGGAAGTGCTTCGCGCAGGCCAGCACACCTTCGCTCTGACAGGCATCGATCCATTCTGCGACGTAATCGCCGACTTCACTGGGCTGCGCGCCGAACGCACGGGTGTTGATGGCGGGGTTGGCCGGCTCGACGTCCAGATCGCCGACGGGCGCGTAATTCCAGTTCACGCCGATGGTGCGCGCCTCGCGGGCGGTGTGCCGCGCGGCACGACGCACGGCGTCGCGATCGCGCAGCGAGGCGATCGCGGCCGCTGGCGGCAGACCGGTGGAGCCATCGAACTGCTGCCCTGCCCCGCGCTCCATTTCGGCGCCGATGAGCAGTGGTGTGCGCGATCGCTGCTGCAGGTCGCGCGTCAGTGCGCGCACCGCTTCGGGCGTGCCGCCGTACAGGGTGAAGCCACCGACGCCCATGCGCAGCGCCGCGTCGATCAGCGGTCGTGCGTCACCGTAGCCGCGGGCGCCATCCCAGCGGATGGCTGCAATGCACAGCGAAGCCGCGTCGCTCATGCGACGCCCGCCATCGGCGGCAGGGAGATCATGTGTGCGCCGATCGGGAGTCGGCGGGGGCAGCGGCATGCGTTCGCTCGTTGGCGGTCATGGCAGCGTACGGGAACCGAGGATTCGCGGGCCAGCGGCACCCGTCGCCGATGGCACATTACCGGGAAGTCCCCTGAGATGTTGCAGCGCGATGTAAGCGAACGCCACGGCTTCCTTGGCCTCGCCGTCGAAAAAGAGCTCATCGAAGGTACGCACGGTGCGCAATGGCAACGCCTGCCGGATCATGCGGACGAGCGTCGGGTTCCGCGCGCCACCGCCGCTGAGCACCACGTCGCCGAGGTCGGGGCGGACGAATCGGTCGTAGCCGATCGCCATGGTCCGCGCGGTCAGGGCGGTGGCGGTGGCGACGACGTCTTCGGATGCCACATCACCGCCGGTGGCGCGGCACGTCGCCACGAGCCCGGAAACGAACGCCGCATCGTACTTCTCGCGCCCCGTGCTCTTCGGGGGTGGCAGTCGGTACCACTCATCGGACAGGAAGGTCTCCAGCACCGACTCGATCGGCGTGCCTGCCGCGGCCAAGGCACCATCGGCGTCGAAATGCCGGCTGGGGTCGAGCAGCGTGACCACGCGATCGATCACCCCGCACCCGGGTCCCGTGTCGAAGGCGAGCGCCGGCGCATCGACGCCACGAGGCGGGACGACGGTGAGATTGCCGATGCCGCCGAGGTTCTGCAGGGCGCGCCAGCGGGTGGCATCGGCGAACAGGTGGAAATCGGCCAGCGACACCAGTGGCGCACCCTGCCCCTGCGCGGCGACGTCGCGACTGCGGAAGTCGTGGATGACGCGCAGGCCGAGCATCTCGGCAATCACCGACGCGTCGCCGATCTGCCAGGTCGAATGCCCGGGTTCGTGCCAGAGCGTCTGCCCATGCGAGGCCACCGCAGCGACGTCCGCTGCGCGGAGCCCCGCCTTCGCCATAACCGCCAACGCCGCGTCGGCGAGCCAGTGGCCAAGATCGACGTTCAGGCGGCAATA
This sequence comes from Gemmatimonadaceae bacterium, assembly GCA_043788935.1. Lineage (GTDB taxonomy): Bacteria > Gemmatimonadota > Gemmatimonadetes > Gemmatimonadales > Gemmatimonadaceae > JACMLX01. The sequence continues at coordinate 8,913 of JAYWIJ010000151.1, forward strand.
GTCGCGCGCTGAACCCTGATCCATGCCGGCGGCAAGACGCGCGCGCTGCTCCGCCGTGTAACCCACCGACTCGAATGCCAGCAACTCGGCTGCGTCGCCCGCGGCGGTGCGATGAAAACGCACGGCAGCGGCCGCGACGCCATCGAGCGACGTGCCCGACATCAGGCCGACGAGCACCGGAGCGCCGCCCAGTGGCGCGTCGATGGCCATCAGCCGGCTCCAGTGGCGACGGGTGGTGGCGCTGCAGAGACCGCGCGCCGGATGACACCCTGCGCCTCGGTCAGCGCGACGTCCGCCGATGGTGCGTCGACGCTCAGCAGATGCATCACGATCGCGCGCTTCACGAGCCCATCGGCCCTCTGCAGCAGTGCGCGCGCCTCCTCGCGGGTGATGGCGCACACCTCGGCGACGATGCGTTCGCGGCGGTCGACGAGCTTGGCGTTCGTGGCGCGCAGATCGACCATCAGGTTGCCGAAGGTCTTGCCCACACGGACCATCGCACCGGTGCTGATGATGTTCAGCGCCAGCTTGGTGGCGGTGCCGGATTTCATGCGTGTGGAACCAGTCACCACCTCGGGGCCGACGACGATCACGATCGGGATGTCGATGGCGTCGACGATCGCTGGCGGCAACGGCGTGCACGCGATCATCGCCGTCGTCGCGCCGATGGCCCGTGCATGACGAAGCGCACCGTGCACGTAGGGCGTCGTCCCGCTGGCGGCGATTCCGATGAAGAAATCGTTTGCACGGAACGAGATCGTCTCGAGATCGCGCGCTCCGCCGTCGGCGCTGTCTTCAGCACCTTCCTGCGCGCGCAGCAGGGCCGCCGGGCCACCCGCGATCAGCCCGACGACGAGACCGACGTCCGCGCCGAACGTGGGTGGGATTTCGCTGGCGTCGAGCACGCCGAGTCGCCCTGATGTACCAGCTCCCGCATACACGATCCGCCCACCGCTGCGCAACGCCTGTTCGGCGGCGCTGATCGCGGCGGCGAGCAGATCGCGTTGCATGGCCACAGCGGGCACGATGCCGGCGTCCTCGGCGGTGATGATGTCCACGATCTCGAGCGGTGACGCGAGATCGATGGACGCCGAGCGCGCGTTGCGATGCTCGGTGACTCTCGTGTCGCGATGCGCTGGGATGGCGTCAGTCACTGGCTGGGTGGAAGGACGGTCGGCAACACCCGGGCACGACCTGCGCTGCCGGCCTCGCGGGTGCCCGGGTAAGCTTCGGGTCGGGCAAAGATAGTCGGTCGCCATCATGTGATGAGGGCGCCATCACCCGTTCCTGCGCACACATCGTGCCTTCCGCACGCCCTTCACATCCCCTGATCCTGCCGATGGTTGCCACCCTCATGACTCGTCGCCCGTCACTGCATGGACTGGTGGCACTCCTGCTGCTCGCATCGTGTCGCGCACCGCAGACGGTGGTCCCCGCGCCCGCGCCCGCGCCGGTCGCCGTCGCGGAGCCGGTGCCGCCAAGCGTCCCGGCGGACGCACCGGCTCCCACGAACCAGGTGGTGTTCGCCGACGGCTGGCGATTTGCCACGAACGTGCCGGCGACGTTCGCCGAACATGGCATGGTGAGCAGCAACGCGCCGCTGGCGAGTGCGGCAGGTGCGGAGGTGATGCGACTGGGCGGCAACGCAGTCGATGCCGCCGTCGCAACCGGATTCGCATTGGCCGTGGTGTGGCCCGAAGCCGGGAACATCGGCGGCGGCGGCTACATGGTGATCCAGATGTCCGACGGACGGCGCGAAGTGGTGGACTATCGCGAAGTGGCGCCGCTGGCGGCGTCGCGCGACATGTACCTCAAGCCGGACGGCACCACCGACGGCAGCATCATCGGCTGGCGATCGAGCGGCGTGCCGGGCGCGGTGGCGGGACTGATCGCGGCGCAGGCCAAGTATGGCAAGCTCACGCGGGCGCAGGTGATGGCACCGGCGATTCGCATGGCGCGTGATGGCTTCACGGTGGACAGTGGTCTGTTCACGAGCATTTCACGCAGCCGCACGCTGCTGACGCGCTTTGCCGGCAAGGCCGT
>JAYWIJ010000152.1:0-43888 GCA_043788935.1 Gemmatimonadaceae bacterium
GATGCCACGCGACAGAAAGCTCGAGGCGAATGGTTCCCACGCCTGCAGAAACTCATCCTGCGGCAGCGAGGTGGTGAAGCAGACGAACTGCACGAGCGATCCCATCCGGAACTCCTGTAGGTCTGACATGACGCATAAAAAACGGAGCGCCGCTGAGCCAGCGGACGCTCCGGTGTGGCGCGGTCTGCAGGTGTCGCACGTGGCGAACGGTGCAGGCCATGTGCCACAATCTACTCACATCGAAGGCTGCCGCGTGTTCACTTCGCGACGGCAGCACACGACCTCATCCGTGCATCACTTGAACGCCTGCAGCCCCGTCACGGCGTTGCCGATGATCAGTGAATGCACGTCATGCGTGCCCTCGTACGTGTACACGCTTTCGAGATTCGCCATGTGCCGCATGCTGTGGTACTCGGCCAGAATGCCATTACCACCAAGCAATCGGCGCGCCTCACGTGCAATGTCGGTCGCCACGTTGACGTTGTTGCGCTTCGCCACCGACACCTGATTGGAGTTGAAGGTGCCGAGGTCCTTCATGCGACCGAGGTGCAGCGAGAGCAGCTGGCCCTTGATGATCTCGGTGATCATGTCGGCCAGGCGCACCTGCTGGATCTGGAACGCGCCGATCGGCTTGTCGAACATGATGCGCGTCTTCGAGTAGCTGAGCGCCTCTTCGTAGCACGCCATCGCGGCGCCGATCGCGCCCCACGAAATGCCGTAACGCGCCTGCGTGAGGCAGCTGAGCGGACCGCGCAGCCCCTGCACGTCGGGCAGCATCGCATCGGCCGGCACGTGCACGTCCACCAGCACCAGTTCGCTGGTGTCGCTGGCACGCAGTGACAGCTTGCCCTTCTGATCCTTGGCCGTGAAGCCGGGCGTGTTGGTGGGCACGATGAAGCCGCGCACCGACTTGCCGCTCTCGTCGCCATCCGCCGTCTTGGCCCAGATGATCGAGACGTGCGCCTGCGATCCGTTGGTGATCCACATCTTTGCGCCGTTGATGATCCACGAGCCGTCGGCCTGCTGCCGCGCACGCGTGGTCATCCCGCCGGGATTGGAGCCCGCATCGGGCTCGGTCAGGCCGAAGCAGCCGATGACTTCACCCCTGGCCATCTTCGGCAGGTACTCACGCTTCTGCGCCTCGCTGCCGAACGCGAAGATCGGGTACATCACCAGTGCGCCTTGCACGCTGGCGAAGCTGCGGATGCCGCTGTCGCCGCGCTCGAGCTCCTGCATGATCAGGCCGTACGCCACGCTGCTCAGTCCTGCGCAGCCGTATTCCTCGGGCAGGTTCGCGCCGAACATGCCCAGTTCGGCCATCTCGGGAATCAGCTCCTTCGGAAAGCGGCCCTGCACATAGCAATCGCCGATGATCGGCAGGATGCGCTCGTCCACGAACCGGCGAACGGAGTCGCGGATCGCGCGCTCCTCTTCGGTGAGGGCGGCGTCGATGTTGAAGAGGTCATCCTCGCGCGGGGTCAGGTGACCCGACGGCAGCAGCGAGGTTTCGGATTCGATATGGATGGCCATGGTACGGTCGCTCCCGCAGGGAGGGTCGGCTGACGGCGTCCGGAACGGCGCGGCCAGAGTCAGTAACGATAGCTGGCCCGGGCGTCGGAACGCACCGGGCCACCGTTCGTCAGACGACTAACCGCAGTCAGCGTCCCGCTGTGCCCGTCGCCGGCACCATCCGTCCACCCGAGGCGAGATAGTCGGCCGCGAGCGCGGCCATCACACGCACACCGTTGGGCAGGGCGGCCTCGTCCGCAAAGAAGTTCGGCGAGTGATTGGCGGCGACCTTGGCGGGATCCTGCCCGGCCGGCGTCACACCGAGCATGACGAACACCCCGGGCACCTTCTCCTGGAAATACGAAAAATCCTCGGCGCCCGTCACCAGCGGCCGGATGCCAACGCCGGCACTTCCCGCTGCCCAGCGAAGGGTTGGCAGCATCTGGTTGGTCAGCGTGGTGTCATTCACCGTGACCGGATAGCCGCTGTCCACCACGAAGGCCGCCGTCGCACCGCTGGACGCCGCGATCTGCTCGGCGGTGCGCTTCATGTTGGCAAAGATGGACTGCCGCTGCTTCGCGTCGAAGGTGCGGATGGTGCCGATCATCACAACGCTGTCGGGGATGATGTTGCTGCGGATGCCGCCGTTGATGGCACCAACCGTGACGATGGCCGGTACCGACGTGATGTCGATCTGTCGGCTGATGATGGTCTGCAGCCCGAGCACGATCTGCGAGCTGACCACGATCGGATCGACGCCAGCCCACGGCGCGGCGCCATGCGTCTGCCGGCCACGCACCGTGAGCGTGAACGAGTTGGACGCCGCCAGCAGCGGTCCCACGCGGTAGCCCACCGATCCCAGCGGCCCCGGAAACACATGCAGCCCGAACACCGCATCCACCTTCGGCGACTCCAGCACCCCTTCGCGGATCATCGGCTCCGCACCGCCATCACCATTGGGTGCACCTTCCTCCGCCGGCTGGAAGATGAACTTCACCGTCCCGGGCAGCGTCGCCTTCATGCCGCTCAGCACTTCGGCAGCACCCATCAGCACCGCGACGTGATTGTCATGTCCGCAGGCATGCATCACGCCCACCTGCTGACCGTTGTACGTGGCGCGCACCTTCGACTTGAACGGCAGATCCACCAGTTCCTCGACGGGCAGCGCATCCATGTCGGCACGCAGTGCCACTACCGGTCCGGGCCTGCCACCGCGCAGCAGTCCGACCACGCCATGCCCGCCGACGCCGGTCTTCACCTCCATGCCGAGCGCGCGCAGATGCGCAGCGACGAGTGCCGCGGTGCGCACCTCGCTGCCCGAGAGTTCCGGGTGCTCGTGGATGTCCCGCCGCCACGCCACGACTTTCGGCATGACCGTCGTCGTTCGTCGCGCGATCTCGTCACGCAGCATCGACGCGTTTCCACCGCGCTGCGCACCCGCCGCAGGAGCCAGCACCCCAACCAGCGCGGCGCCGGTCAGGAAAATCCGAAACGAGGTCTGCATGGGATGTCGGGTTGAGCGTTTGCGTGCCGGCACTGATTTCCTCGAATCATGCGCACCGTTCCAGTTCAGGCAATGGTAACCGCAAATCGCAGAACTGAACGGCCGCAGAACAACAAACGCCGCAGAACCGCTTCCCGAGAAGAAGCATTTCTCACCGCTCCAACGTCATCCTGCGATGCACTGAGCGCTCAGATGATGGAATTGGCGTCAATACGGTGCAGTTCTGCGGCTCCGCTGTTCCGCGGTCGTTCAGTTCTGCGATGAGCTGTTGCCGTTGACGGACTCCAGAATTACTGACGTCACCGCGTGAGGTAGCGGGTGGCTGCGGGCTCGATGCCGACGGCGCGGCACTTGGCGCGGAATTGCGGCCCATGATCCACCGGGCGCCCCGTTTCATCCTGCCACTGGTGCACCATCTCGTGCAGCAGCGTGTGGATCGCCTCGGGCCAGCCGTCGCGGCGCACGTGGCGGTGCGAGATCACGATCTCGCCGATGCCGCCGTTGTGCGAGCGCGGCGTGTAGTGCCCCAGTCGGCGCGCCAGGCGGCGCGACACCTGAATCTCGAGGTGAGCCAGCGCACCGCCGAAGTGTTCGAGATTGAGCTGCGCATGCAGCGTCGTGAGTCGCGCCGCCATCGGCGCATCGTCTGCATGCTGCGCCGCCGGACGACGGGTGGCGGCACGGATCGGCACCGGATACTCGACGATCACGGCACGCGCCGCCGAGCGCCTGGCGCGGTTGCGCGAGGTCGCGAAGGTCGCGATCGCCGCGTGGACGTGCGACGGCGCCTGCACGAACCCTTCATGCACGCGCAGCACACCGCTCGCGACACTCACCATGGTGCGGCGATTGGTGGTGAGCACCACGCGCTCGACACCGCGCAGTCCGTTGTCACGCAGCTGTGCGAGGAAGCGATCGGCATCGTGCGGCGCGCGGCGCGGCGCGGCCGTCACCGGTATGCACACGTCGACGGCGGGCGACCGCGATGGCCTCGCGTTCGGCACCACCGGGATCGGCGGCACGACGGGCACGCGCACGGCGACGTCCCGGTGCGATACCGGTACTTCGAACAGACCAAGCTGACCCGGATCGCGCGAGAAACGGCGCGTCAGCCACGCGATCACCGCGCGAAGACCTTCACTGGGCCCGGGCCGAACCGCCGTGCTGCCGGCTCCCATATCCATGTCACGATGTGTATTTCGTCTGCGCTGATGTCGATGCAGTTGACGCTCGACGGCCGGCCGCCGCGCGACCTGCTGCTCACCGTACCCGCCGTCGAGATCACGGTGCCCTTCTTCGTGTGTTCCACGTAGTGAATGGCTTCCTGATGATCATGGCCGCACAGCACGACGTCCACACCCATCTCGGCAAACGCTCCCAGCACCTTCTTGGTGTGCTTCAGTCCGTGACGCTGGCTCAGCTCGCCGCGCACGGGATTGTGGTGCATCACCACCACACGCGCCGTTCCCTCCGGCGCTTCGTTCGCATGCGTGCGCAGCCGCTGCAACTGCGCACGGGTCACGTCGCCCATGACACTCAGGTCACGCATGTTCCACGTCAGTGTGCGACGTGTGATGCCGTGACTGGTGTTGAGCCCCATCAGCCGCACACCGGGCACATCCAGCACCGGCTCGACGTCGTCACTGATGAACTGCCGATAGTCTTCATAGAGCGTGGCGCGGTCGCCGAAGCCGAGCGGAGCGTTCCACCAGCGCACGTCGTGATTGCCGGGCACGACGATGGTCTCACTGACGCGGCGTGCATCGCGCAGGAACACCGCCGCCCGCTGAAACTCTCCCGAGCGCGCCCGCTGGCTCACGTCGCCGCTCACCGCCACGACATCGAACGCCTCGTCCTGAATGAGCCGCTCGATGGCATCGATCTGCAGCGGCACGGCCGGGCGGCCGAAATGCAGATCGGAAACGTGCAAAATCCGGGTCACGCGGTACGACCTCTCAGAGCTTGGCGATGATGGCGTCGGCGAACTGCGACGTGCTGGCGGTGCCGCCGAGGTCGCGCGTCAGCACCTGCCTTTCGTCGATCACGGCGTGCAGGGCGGCACGGATTCGCTCCGCCCGCACCGTGTCACCGAGATGATCGAGCATGAGGCATGCCGCGAGGATCAGCGCACCCGGATTGGCGATGCCCTTGCCCGCGATGTCCGGTGCGGTACCGTGCACGGCCTCGAAGATCGCCGCCGTCGGACCGATGTTGGCACCCGGTGCGAGGCCGAGTCCGCCGACGAGTCCCGACACCAGGTCGGAGAGGATGTCGCCGAAGAGATTCGTCGTGACGATCACGTCGAAGTTCTCGGGCTTGAGCACCAGCTGCATCGCCATCGCGTCGATGATGCGATCCTCGAACTGCACGCGTCCGGCATACTCCTTGGCGATCTCGCGACCCACGTCGAGGAAGAGCCCCTGCGTGTACTTGAGGATGTTCGCCTTGTGCACCAGCGTGACCTTCTTGCGGCCATGCTTCACCGCGTACTCGAAGGCATACCGGATCGCGCGATCCGAGCCGTAGCGCGTGATCAGTGCGACGCTCTCGGCCGCCGCCTTCGGGTCGTCACCGATGCGGATGTAGTGCTCCGCGCCGTAGTACAGCCCTTCGAGATTTTCGCGGATGATGACGATGTCCACCTTCTCGAACCGTCCGCCGTGCAGGATCACATGCGCCGGACGGACATTGGCGTAGAGGTCGAACGTCTTGCGCATCGCCACGTTCACCGAGCGGTACCCTTCGCCCACCGGCGTCTCGAGCGGTCCCTTCAGCGCCACGCGATTCCTCTTGATCGAATCGAGCGTCGCCTCAGGAATCGGATCGTTGTAGCGGGCAGCGGCCGATGCGCCCGCCATCTGGCGATCCCACACGAGGTCGGCACCCACGGCTTCGAGCACGCGGATCGTCGCCTCGGTGATGTCGGGGCCGATGCCGTCGCCGGGAATGAGGGTGACTGTCGTGGTCATGAGTACCGTCAGCGGAAGGAAGTGGAGCGACGCCGGAGCGCCGTGTTACAAGACGGAGAGTGTCGGCGCCCGTCAGGGCGCGACCACCAGATCGGCGAACTTCTGCGCCACGCCGCGCAGCGCAGCAGCCTCATCCGCACTCGGCGGGCCCATCACGTCCGGAAAGCTGAGCACGGTCGACATCCGCGCATCGAGCAACGCGATGCGAAGCGTCGCCTGCTTCATGCCGGCTGACGTGCTGACCACCCGGGCCTCCAGCGGCAGCAGGACGTAACGTGCCTCCGGCACCAGCGCGATCAGCGCCCGCAGCTGCGAGCCCAGCGGCTCGCGGAGGTCGACATCGTTCCGACGGCGGCTGGGAGCGAGCCCGACGGTGGAAAGCGACCGCGGGTCGGTCCGGTTGATCACCTCACGCTGCGCCACGCGTGACGTGTTCGGCGGCAGCGACCACTTCGATTCGAGCCCGCGGTCGCGGAGCGCCATGGTGAGCGCCGAATCGAGCAGCGCCGCGCGCGGACGGCCGGTGGCACTCGCCGCCGACATCCATCCCGAGTCGCCCACCGCATACCGCTGCACCGGGAAGACCACCACCGCCTGCGTCGCGAATTCCCCGAAGATGGCGGGCACCGGGAGCGGCGCCGGTGCAGCTGGTGCCACCGGTGCGGCAGCCGGACGCACCGGCGCGGTGTCGCGCACCACGGGCTGCCGCGAGGGCGTGGGAGCCGGCGCCGCGGAGGTGCCACCGCAGGCGGCGAGCAGGATCAGGGCGACCGGCAGCAGCGTCACGCGACGTCGCGGCGTGTCAGGAAGCATGTGCATGCCACCCAAGATAGTCGCGAGGTCGTGCCACCGTCGCGCATCCTGCAGCCGCGCGCGGCTTGCCGGATGGTGTGACCGGCGGGTACCGTCACGGCGCCGTGCACACGTCAGGTATCCGAACCCGACTGCACACGCTGCCTCCCCGCTTCCCATCCCATGCGTTCTGCTCGCACTGTCATCATCTGGGGTCTGATCGCCATCATCGGCGCCGCGGCACTTGGCCGAGTGGCACTGTCACGCGGCGAAAGCATCAACGCGGCCTGGCTGCTGACGGCGGCGATCTGCACCTACCTGATCGGCTACCGGTTCTACGCGCGCTTCATCGCGACGAAGATCTTTGCGCTCGACGAGGATCGCGCCACGCCCGCGCTGCGGAAGGCCGACGGGCACGATTACGTCCCCACGAACAAATGGGTCGTGTTCGGACACCATTTCGCCGCGATCGCCGGACCCGGCCCGCTGGTGGGTCCCACGCTCGCCGCACAATTCGGCTATCTGCCCGGTGCGCTCTGGATCGTGATCGGCGTGGTGCTCGGCGGCGCCGTGCAGGATTTCGTGATTCTCTGCTCCTCGGTGCGCCGCGATGGTCGCTCGCTGGGCCAGATGGCGAAAGATGAAATCGGTCCTGTGGCAGGCATCACCGCGCTGGTGGCGGTGCTCGGCATCATGATCGTGCTGATCTCGGTGCTGGCGCTGGTGGTGGTGAATGCGCTCAAGTCGAGCCCGTGGGGCACGGTGACCATCAGCCTCACCATCCCGATCGCGATGTTCATGGGGGTGTACCTGCGCTTCGTGCGGCCCGACAAGGTGCTGGAGGCGAGTGCGATCGGACTCGTGATGCTCGGCGGTGCGTTGTATGCCGGGCAGTGGGTGGCGGCCAATCCGGCGCTGGCACCGGCGTTCACGCTCACCGGTCCGACGCTCGCGCTGCTGATCATGGGCTACGGCTTTGCGGCCAGCGTGCTGCCCGTCTGGCTGTTGCTGGCGCCGCGCGATTATCTCAGCGCGTTCGTGAAGATCGGCGTGGTGCTCGCGCTGGCCATCGGCATCCTGCTGGTGCTGCCGCCGATGGCCATGCCCGCCGTCACGCAATTCGTCGACGGCACCGGGCCGGTGTTCAGCGGCAAGGTGTTTCCGTTCGTCTTCATCACCATCGCCTGCGGCGCGATCAGCGGATTCCACGCGCTGATCGCGAGCGGTACCACGCCCAAGCTGCTGTCGCGCGAGCCGGATGCGAAGCTGGTGGGCTACGGTGCGATGCTGACCGAATCACTGGTGGCGACGATGGCGCTGATCGCGGCCTGCGTGCTGACACCCGGCGTCTACTTCGCGATCAACGCCCCGCTGGCCGCGCTGGGCACCACGGCCGAGAGCGCGGCACTGGCGGTGCAGCAGTGGGGCTTCGTGCTGCAGCCCGGGGAGATGGATGCGCTGGCGAAGAGTGTGGGCGAGAGTTCGCTGCTGAGCCGCACCGGTGGTGCGCCGTCGCTGGCGGTGGGCATGGCGCATCTCTTCGATCGGGCACTGGGCGGCGGCGGCATGGCGCTCTGGTATCACTTCGCGATCATGTTCGAGGCGCTCTTCATCCTCACCACGCTGGATGCCGGCACGCGCGTCGGCCGCTTCATGCTGCAGGATCTCGGCGGTCAGATCTGGCCGAAGTTTCGCGAGGTCACCTGGCAACCGGCGGTCTGGACGGCCAGTGCGATCTTCGTGTCATGCTGGGGCTTTTTCCTGTATCAGGGTGTGACCGACCCGCTCGGTGGCATCAACTCGCTCTGGCCCCTGTTCGGCATCGCCAACCAGCTGCTGGCAGCGGTGGCGCTGTGCGTGGGTACCACGGTGATCATCCGCATGGGCAAGGCCCGCTACGCCTGGGTCACGCTGCTGCCGCTGAGCTGGCTGCTGGTGGTGGTGCTGACGGCCGGCTGGCAGAAGCTGTTCAGTGCGGATCCACGGATTGGTTTCCTCGCACATGCGTCCAAATTCAGTGCGCTGCACGCCGCCGGCACAGTCCCCCCCGGCGTGCCGAACCTCGACGCGATGCCACGCATGATCTTCAATGACCGGCTCGATGCGGCGGTCGCGGCGTTCTTCCTCGTCTCGGTCCTGGTGATCGTGTTCGATTCGGTGCGCACCTGGCTCGGCGTGGTGCAGGGCCGGATGGCGGCGAACAGCACCGAAGTGCCGCGGCAGTCGGTGAGCCTCTTTCCGGCCGACTGATGCGGGCGTCACTGGCTGCGTGGGTGCGCGTGCTGCGGACGGTGATCGGCGTGCCCGACTATGAGCGCTATGTGCGCCATATGCGGGCGCGTCATCCGGAGTGTGTGTTGTTGACGCCGGCGGAGTTTGCGCAGCAGCGGCTCGAGGCGCGGTACAGCCGACCGGGGTCACGCTGCTGCTGAGGCTGTCCGGGGTGGTGACGACGGACGGCGTTCCCGAGGGTGCCACGGGATCTGCGGACGGAGACAGTTGCCGACCCGACCTGAGGATCCGAGAAACGGAAGAGCCCGCTTAGAACGACGCGCTTCGGACCGCGTCAGACGGCACATCCGCAGCGGGCTCTTCCCGCGGCGTCAAGGGCCGGAATGAACATCGGACCGGAGCGTTACCCGACTGCTTGCGAAATGTTTCGCCGTCCGGTAAACACCTAGGCAGAACCAACGGTTCACGCCGGATCGAGGGCGATCCGGCACTCGGCAGCATCCACCCAGAAGGCGAGGTAGAGGCCAGTATGCGACGTGTCGCGTGGGTAGGACGTGTGCTGATGGCAGGTCTGGGGTTGGGAGTGTCCTTCGGGGCGACTCCCCTCCAGGCGCAAAACGCCACAGCGATTATTGAAGGGAAGGTCACGGACGGAACGTCCCAGCGCCCGCTGGAAGCAGTGTCGGTCTTCATCAACGAGACCAGGCTCGGCGGTTTGACGAACGCCCAGGGTACCTACCGCATCGCCGGCGTTCCGGTGACGGGAACCCGGACCGTGCTGGTGCGCGTCCGCGCGCTCGGCTACACCCCGGCGTCCAAGTCGGTGGCCCTGACCGCCGGCCAGACGGTCAAGGTCGACTTCGCCCTCAGCACTTCGGCCATCCAGCTGAACCAGGTCGTCGTGACCGGCTCCGGCCAGAAGACCGAGACCAAGCGCCTCGGCAACACGGTGGCCGTCATCCAGCCCCCGGCCAACGCGCCGATCAACGACATCTCGAACCTGCTCACCGCCCGTGAACCGGGCCTCGTCGGCGTGATCGGTGGCGGTCTCACCGGCCAGGGCGCCTCGATCCGCATCCGCGGCAACTCGTCGCTCTCGCAGTCCAACGAGCCGATCATCTTCATCGACGGCGTCCGCATGAACAACAACGCCACCGGTGGTGGCGGCGGCGGCGGCGCGACGACCCGTCTCGACGACCTCGATCCGAACACCATCGAGCGCGTCGAAGTGCTGAAAGGCGCCGCCGCGGCGACGCTCTACGGCACCGAAGCCTCCAACGGCGTGATCCAGATCTTCACCAAGGTCGGCTCGCAGGGTGCGCCGAAGTGGTCGTTCACGGCCCAGCAGGACGCCATCACCTTCCCCGACCGCGTCGCCGCCAACACGGGCTTCATCCGTGACACGGCACAGGCCCGGCAGGCCTCGGCGTTCTACGGCCGTCCGCTCCAGCCGTTCGACATCGTCACCACCAACGTCTTCCGCGACAACCTCACCGAGACGGGCACGGCCACGTCGCTCGGCGGCAGCGTCACCGGTGGCGGCAATGCCGTGACGTACTTCGCCAGCGGTCGCGTCTTCTCGGAGAACGGCCCGTTCGGCGGCCAGCAGCTCGGCGGTCCGATCACCGACGGCATCACGCTGGCCTCGGATGAAGTGCGCCGGATCCAGACGTCGGCCAACCTGACGTTGATTCCGTTCAAGAATTTCCGGATGCGCTTCAACAACAATTACTACAACATCGCATCGAAGAATCCGGAAACGAACAACAACATTTATGGCGTGAACTCGCTGGCCTTCATGGCCCGCCCGGAACAGGCCAACTGCAACCGCTCCGCGGTGGCCTCGCCGGGCAAGTGCACGGGCGAAGGCAACCTGTTCGGCAACCAGGCCTTCATGACGGTGCGTGAAGCCATGGGTCAGCGCAACGAGGGAGCCGCCTCGCGCTACCTCGGCAGCCTCGACATGTCGTACAACCAGACGTCGAACCTGACCTACAGCGCGACGCTGGGCTACGACTACACCGCGGCACGCGACAACGAGTTTTCACGGTTCGGCTACAACATCGATGGGTTCACGTCGCAGACCGTCGCGGGTGCGCGGCGCGTGAACAACGACAACACGCGCGTGTCCACGCTCGATGCCAAGGTGGCGTACAACCGGAACCTCGGCTCCAGCTGGAGCACGGCCACCGTCGGTGGTCTGCAGGTCTTCAATACGAATACCAAGACCACGACCGCGAGCTCGCAGGCCTTCCCGGGCCCGGGCATTGAAGTCGTCGGCGCAGGCGGCACCGCCATCACCAACGGCGAGCGAATTGAGACGACGATCAGCGGTGGCTACTTCGGCCAGAGCCAGATCGGCTGGCACGACTGGGTCTTCGGTACGGTCGGTGGTCGCTATGACTTCAACAGCGCCTTCGGCGAAAATGCCCCGGGCGTGTTCTACCCGAAGGCCTCGCTCTCCGTCGTGCCGTCGGATCGCAAGAGCTGGAACTCGAACACCTTCTCGACGCTGCGCTTCCGCGCCGCCGTCGGGCAGTCGGGCCGCCAGCCGGGCGCCTTCGACAAGTTCACCACGTTCCAGCCGCTGACGTCGGAGGCGGGTGCCGGTCTGGCCCCGCAGAACCTCGGCAGCCAGGACCTGAAGCCGGAAATCTCGACGGAGTACGAAGGCGGCTTCGAAGCCGGCTTCTACGACAACAAGCTGGCGCTCGAGTTCACGTACTGGAATCGCAAGGTCCGTGATGCACTCATCGCCCGTCAGTTCCCGACGTCGGGTGGTTTCCGCAACACGCAGCTGACGAACATCGGTGAGATCTCGGCCAACGGCCTGGAAATGAACGTGCGCGTCTTCCCGATCCGCACCGCCACCAGCTCGCTGGAACTGTTCGCCAACGCCGCGTACCTCAAGCAGACGCTGACCAGCCTGGGCGGCGCTCCGCCGATCAAGGTGGGCTACTTCCGCTACCGTGGATTCCTGAAGGCAGGCGACCCGCTCGGCTCACTGTATGAGCCGCTGCTCGCCACGGCCTGCCCATCGGGCGGCCCGGCCAGCAACAAGCTCGGCAAGCCGATCGCGTGCTTCAATCCCGCCACCGAAGTCCCGATCGACTTCAATGGTCGTGGTACGGCCGCGACGCAGGCAGAACTCCTCGCCTACTTCGCGACGCCGCGTGACATCCTGAACTCGGGTGTCCAGAGCACGCTGAAGCCGCTCCTCGCGGACTACCAGGGCACCGGCATCCTCTTCGAGCAGCGCAAGGGCGATGTCTTCCCTGACTGGACGGGCGCACTCGGCGGTACGTACCGCTTCCGGAAGAACTGGCGCGTCCAGACGCTGTTCGAGTACCGCACCGGCTTCCAGGTGCAGAACCTGACCGACGGCTTCCGCCTCTCGCAGCACCCGTCGATCGGCTCCAACCGTCTCGAGTTCACGGAAATCCATCGCACGCTGCTCAACCCGGCCTCCACGCCGCAGCAGCGCGTCGATGCCGCCAAGCTCTACGTGACGCAGTACCGTCGCCTGCTGGAGCCGGGCCTGAATCAGGGCCAGGACGGTACGTTCATGCGCTGGCGCGAACTGGCGCTGACGTACGACTTCAGCCCGTCCCTCGCCGGCAAGGTGGGTGCGAAGACGCTCAGCATGACGGCCTCGGGCCGCAACCTGCTGCTGTGGACCAAGTACCCCGGCGTCGACCCCGAAGTGAACGCCATCGACCGCTCAGCCTCCACGCTCGACCAGAACTTCCTGGCCAGCACCGAAGCCTTCGGCGTGCCGATCCCGCGTCGCTTTTCCTTCTCAATGAACCTCGGCTTCTAACGGGAGGCGGACAAAATCATGCAGAAGCATTCCATGCAGCACCTCACGCACCGCACCCTGCGACACCGCGTCGGCGCCCTGCTCGTGGGCGCCAGCACGCTGCTCACCGGCTGCGGCATCTTCGAGACCGACGTCAAGAACGTGAACGCCGTGACGGAGGAGGCACTCGGGGCCCCCGTCGCCGCGACCTCGCTCGTGAATGGGCTCAGCGGCAACCTGCACCTTGCAGTCAACGGCCTCATCGGCATCTCCGGTGCGGCATCCGATGAACTGACGTGGTCGGGATCGCGCGAGTACTGGAACCTGCTCGACGGCGGTGACATCGGTGACCCGGTCAACGAGTACTCCAACGGCACCTACCCGTACGTCAGCACCGCCCGCTGGCAGGGCGACTACACGGTCGCCGCGCTGGAGAAGTTCGGCACCAACCTGCCGCAGCGCGCGGATCTTGCTCGCGCCTACGTGCTGGCCGGCGCCGCGTACCTGTTCATCGGCGAGAACTACGAGGATTTCGTCATCGCCTCGGATCGCACCACGCCGGCGGCCTCGGTGGGCGTCGCCAACATGACCGTGGTGTTCGACTCGGCGGTCGCGTACTTCAGCAAGGCGA
Organism: Gemmatimonadaceae bacterium; assembly: GCA_043788935.1. Classification (GTDB taxonomy): domain Bacteria; phylum Gemmatimonadota; class Gemmatimonadetes; order Gemmatimonadales; family Gemmatimonadaceae; genus JACMLX01. The sequence continues at coordinate 13,437 of JAYWIJ010000152.1, forward strand.
ATACGCTGGCGACGACGATCAGCAACGCCGAGCTGCAGCGGCAGGCACTCGGCCTCCGGGCCCGTGCGCGGTTCAGCAAGGTTGTCTGGCAGAAGCTCCGCGCACCGCGTGGCTTCCCCACGTCACCGCTGGTGAACGATGCGGCCACGACCGCCGATGCCACGGCTGCGCTCGCAGCCATGGGGTCGGCGTCGTACCGCTACCGCAGCACGTCGACGGCGCAGAATGCCAGTGGCTACTTCAACACTGGCTTCGAGATGAACCAGCGTCTCGAAGTGCGCGCAGGCGATGCATACACCAATCCGAACGCGGCACGTACCACGCCGCTGGCGGGCATCGCCGGCATCAAGCTGAACGACCCCGTGTCGGGAACGCCTGATGCCACGTTGATCGCAGCCATCGACGAGTGCTGCCGTCAGTCGTCCGGCCAGTTCCTTGGCTACACGCTGACGTCGGCGCGCGAGATGTACCTGATCCTGGCGGAAGCGGCGCTGGCGGCGAACAACATCCCGGTGTTCACCACGAACATCAACGCCGCTCGTGCCATCAACTCCAAGCCGGCGTGGCCCGGAACCTCCACGGTCACCGCGCAGGACATCCTGATCCACGAGCGTCGCGTGGGCCTGTTCCTGCAGGGCCGTCGCCTGCACGATCACTACCGCTTCAACCAGCCCGCCGATCGCTGGCTGACGCAGAACGCCGCCACCAAGCGGCCCTGCTTTTTCCCGATCAGTTTCGACGAGCGTACGCAAAACGCAGAGCTCCGCAAGGCGCAGACGGACATCGCAGCACAGGACCGTCCCGCCGCCTGCAAGCCGTGATCTCCCCGGAGCGCTCGCGCTCCATCAGCGCCGGGCCGCGGAACATCGCGGCCCGGCGTTTGATCGGGAGGGCAACAACTCTCGTCGCGACCGTGTCGTTGACCGGCTGCTACGCGTTCGTCCCCACCACCACCGCGACGCTGCCGGAACGCACCCCGGTGACGATCGAACTCACCATGGGCGGTACCGTCGCCCTGGCCGGCGTGATCGGCCAGAACGTGAACGAAGTCGAAGGCACCATCGTCCGCTCCAGCGCCGATACACTCGTGGTGGCGGTGGAGAACACCTATACCACGCAGCGCCAGAAATTCGCCTCCAGCGGCACGGAGGTCAGTCTGCCACGCTCGCTCGTGCAGGTCGTGAAGGTCCGCACCTTCTCGCGGAAGCGCACCGTGCTCATGGCCATCGGTGGCGTCGCCGGCGTCGCGGTCGCGGCAACGGTGATCAGCTCCAGCGGTTCGAGCTCCGGTGACGGCAACGGCGGCGGTGTCACCCCGACGTCGGTCCGCAAACCGTAGTGCAAGTGACGGGCATCCTCCCCGATGCCCATCACGCACGGCGCCGACGCGGCAGAATCACTGCGCCCAGCACCATCGCCACGACAGCCAGCACCGCGCCCAGCAAAAACGCCTGCTGCGGTCCGCGGACGGTCCAGACGGCCCCCATCAGCAACGACGCAGGCAACGCGGCCACACCCATGGCGGCGTTGTACCAGCCGAAGGCCGTGCCGCGTCGAGCAACGGGCGCCATGTCGGCGATCAACGCCTTCTCCGCGCCCTCCACGAGCCCGAAGTACAGGCCATAGGCCAGGAACAGCGCCCACGCCTGCCACGCGCTCACCGCGGCGCTGAAGCCCGCATACACCAGCGCGAACAACGCCCAGCCGAGCAGCAACGCAGTCCGGCGACCGAACCGGTCACTCAGCAGACCGCCGGGCACACTCGATGCCGACTTCACCACGTGCAGCGCTGCCCAGAGCAGCGGCAGCGCCGCCACCGGCACGCCAAGCTGCTGCGCGCGGAGCAAGAGGAACGCATCGGTGGAGTTGCCGAGCGTGAACAACAGCAGCACTCCCAGCACGGCCCAGAACTGGCCCGGCATCGGCTCAGTGGCCACGGCCGTTTCCCCGGCCGGATCAACGGCGGCGCTCGCGACAGGCTTCGCCGGATCGCGGACGGCGAGCACGATCGTCAGCACCGCCAGCACACCCGGCACGGCGCTCAGCATGAACACGGTGCGCAGGTCGAGGTGCACCCATTGCAGCAGCACCCATGCGATCAGCGGGCCGATCACGGCGCCCAGATGGTCGGCGGCGCGATGAAAACCGAATGCCCGGCCCCGCATCGACGCGTCCACTGCACCAGCCAGCAGCGCGTCGCGTGGCGCACCGCGGATGCCCTTGCCGGTGCGGTCGATGAGGCGCAGCGCGATCACCTGTGATGCCGATTGCGCCATGCCGATGAACGGACGCGTCACCGTCGCGATGGCGTACCCCACCAGCACCACCGGCGTGTAGCGGCCGATGCGATCGCTGAGCCAGCCGCTGCCAAGCTTGACGATGGCCGCCGTGCTCTCCGCCGCCCCTTCGATCAGGCCGAGCGTGGCCGGTGATGCGCCCAGCACCGTGGTCAGGAACACCGGCAACAGCGGATAGATCATCTCGCTGGCCGCGTCGGTGAGCAGGCTCACCAGCGCCAGTGCCCGCACCATCGGGGGCAGAGCCGCGCCTGCTTCGTGCGCGGGACCTGCCGAGATGCTCACACCCTCGCGGCGCGCGCGGAGAGCAGTTCGTCGGCCAAATCGCGCAACTCGCCATCGGTGGCCACACGCTGCGTCTGCTTCACCGCCAGCAGCAGCTCGCGCATCAACACCAGATCGGCGGGATCGTAGCCATGCTGCGCCAGCCACCACCGCACGTTGCTGAGCCCCGATACCGGACTCACATCCACGCGATGCTCGGCACCCACCAGACTCGCCGGTACCGCCGAACAGACGCCGTCGGCCAGCGTGCGATCACCCGAGCGCAACGCCTTCACGAGCGCGGTGGCGTGCGCACCCGTGCCCGTGCGGAAGGCGTCGGCGCCCACCACCGCGTGCGCCGGCGCGATCGCCACACCGAATGCCGCCGCAGCCGATTCGCAGTATTCCTGCAACGCGTTCAGCGTGTGCGGCCAGCGGTGCGTGAGACGGAGATTCGTCAGCAGCAATTCGAGCGGCACGGTGCCACATCGCTCACCCAACCCCAGCGCACTCGCCAGCACCCGATCGGCACCGGCGTCCACGGCGGCCAGTGCATTCGCGAGCGCGAGCCCGCGATCCTGCTGGCCATGCCAGTCCACGCGCACCATCCGGCCGCTGCGCACCTTCACCTGCTCACTCGTGAAGCGCAGCAGCGCACGCGTGCCATCGGGTGTGGCCTGCCCCACCGTGTCCGAAATGCGGATGGCACTCGCCCCCAGCGCCAGCACGTGCCGGATCAGCACCGCCAGCATCTCGGGCGGCGTGCGCGATGCGTCCTCGATCACCGCCACCACGCGCGCACCGGAGCGCACGGCGAACGAAATCGACGTATCGGCGGCTTCCTGCACGCGGTCGATCGTGATGCCTTCGGCGCCGAGCATGAGCGGCGAGACGGAGAGCGACACGGCGACTTCGATGTCGAGTCCCGAGCGCTCGATCACGTCGAGCACCGTCGCCACATCCTTCACCGATGCACGAGCGCCGCATGACGCATCGATCGGCATCTGCGCGCGCATCAGTTCCCGTGCGAGGTCCAGCGCATCGGCGAACTGTCGCGGGCCGGAGCCGGGATGGCCCAACGCGGCGGAGCGCAGTCCGAGCTCACTCATCAGCGAGAGCAGGCGGCGCTTCTCGTGCTGCGACGGATCGATGACCGAGGGACTCTGCACGCCATCACAGAACGTTGCGTCAGCGACGTCGATGGGACGCCGGCGAACCGGCGGCGCATTCCAGTCGTACAGGGCAGACGGCGAGTCGTCCGGCAGCATCATATCCCGGCCAATATATGCACGGGACCGCCAGTTGTGCTTGCACTCACGTGCAGTGTCGTCGAGGGCATCGCTCTTCTCGACTGGCAGCGCTGGGCGAGATCACGGCATGGATCGCGCCGGGTCGTGACAACGCTCGGACGACAATCGCCGTCGGCTAGCTTCCGCTCTGATGCCGTCCCGCTTTTCCGCCGCAATCAACCGCGTCCGCGGTCTCCGATCGCCGCTCGATGCGGCCTGTCAGCACCTGGCTGCCCGGAACGCACAGATCCTCGCCTGGCAGTGCGACGTCACGCGTGTCGCCGCGCCCACCGGTCGCGAAGGCGCGCGCGCTGCGTGGATGGCGGCGCGGTTCAGTGAGCTCGGATGGAGCGACCTGCAAACCGATGGCGTCGGCAATCTCATCGCGCGCCGCCCATCAGCGGCGACCGGCGTCGCACGCGATGCGGCGGTATGGGCCTGTGCGCACCTGGACACCGTGTTCGACGACCCGGCCCCTGTGGTCACGCAACGCGAACAACGGCTCGAGGGGCCGGGTATCGGTGACAATGGCCGCGGGCTCGCGGCGGTGCTGGCGATTGCCGACGCGCTGCACGCCGCCGACGTGCACACGCCCCGCGAGATCGTGCTGGCGTGCACCGTGGGTGAGGAGGGGCTGGGCGACCTGCGCGGCATCAAGCAGCTCGTGCGCGACGCGTCGCCCGCACCGCACGCGGTGATCGCCATCGACGGCGCCGGTGACGATCGCATCGTGAACTCTGCACTCGGCAGCACACGCTGGCGCATCACCTTCCGCGGCGACGGTGGCCACAGCTGGGCCGACTTCGGCGTGGTGAACCCGGTGCATGCCGCCGGCGCGCTGGCCGCGTCGCTGCAGGGGATTCTGTTGACGCGTGAGCCCCGCACCACCCTCACCATCGCGCGCATCGGCGGCGGCGAAAGCATCAACAGCATTCCGCGCGAGGGATGGCTGGACGTGGACATGCGCAGCCTCAGCGAGCGCGTGCTCCACGAGCTCGAGCGGACCATGCGCGACGCGGTGGCGCGCATCGAAAAAGGCGAGAATGGCCGCCGTACCAAAGGGTCTGCGCCGCTCGTGTCGTTCGTCGAGCAGCTTGGCAGCCGCCCCTGCGGCACGTTGGCTCCCGACGCGCCGCTCGTGCGCATCGCGGAGCAGGCCACACGCTCCATCGGCCGCACCCCGCGCCTCGTGACCGGCAGCACCGACGCCAGTGTGCCGATCGCGCTCGGCATTCCGGCCATCGCCATCGGAGCCGGCGGCATGGGCGGCGGGACGCACACTCCGGCCGAGTGGTATGACGACACGAGCGGCACGCTCGGGCTGCAGCGTGCGCTGCGCATCGTGCTGGCGGCGGCTGGGCTCCGCTAGCTGCGCGCTCGGCAACGGCAGAACGCGGGGAGCGCGGAGGGGGCGGGGGACGCGGAGGACAACAGAAACTGTTGGAACTGCGCCCGTGGGACGCTGCTCCAACAGCCGTTGCAGTACTCCGCGACCCCCGCCCCCTCCGCGTCCTCCGCGATCACTCTTCGTACCGAACGACAGCAAATGCTCAGGCGTCGCCGCTGAACTCGGAGTTGTCGCCAAGTGTCATGCTGCCGTTCACGCCGTTGAGAATCACCGCATTGCCGATCATCGAGCCGTGAATGGCACTGCTGGCGATGGTGCAACCGTCGCCAATGACACTGTTCCTGATCGTCGAGCCGGAGATCACGGTGCCCTTGCCGATCGAGACATTGGGACCGATGTGCGCATCGATGGCCGTGACGCCGTCCTCGATGTACACCGGTTCGATGATCGTCGCGCCGGAAAAGCCTTCCGGCACCCGCGCCAGGTTCCGCTTCTCGAGCATCGCCTGATTCGTCTCGAGCAGCGTGTCGAGCTTCCCGGCGTCGTACCAGCCTTCGACATCCACGACCTTGATCTTCGCGCCATGCTCGATCATGTACTGGAACGCATCGGTGAGGTAGTACTCGCCCTTGTTGTCCGGCTGCGTCAGCACATACGCGATTGCCTCGGCCAGCAGCTGCCAGTTGCGGATGTAGTACAACCCGATGTTGGCGCGCTTGGAGACCGGCGTGCTCGGCTTCTCGACGATCTTCGTCATGTGGCCCGAGTCGTCGGTGACCACGACGCCGAAGCGCTGGTAATCCTCGACTTCCTTGACCCAGATGATGCCGTCGTCGGTGGTGGTGTTGATGATCGACAGATCGGTGTCGAAGATCGTGTCCACGAAGATGATCAGCACCGGCCCGTCCACATGCGGCATGGCCAGATTCACGGCGCCCGCCGTGCCGTCCTGCACCGCCTGCTCGATGAACGCACTTGGCACGTTCCACGAGCTGCGCGCGTAGCTCTCGACCTTCTCCTTCAGGTGCCCCGTGATGTAGATGACCTGCTCGATGTTCTCGAGCTTCATCACATCATCCATGACGTAGCTCATCACCGGACGCCCGGCGACCTTGAGCATCGGCTTCGGCACGAGGTGCGTATGCGGCCGCAGCCGCGTCCCCTTGCCCGCCAACGGAATTATGACCTTCATGATTCTAAATTTACTGGAGGGTGGCCAGCGTCGGACGTCGCGCGCTGCGCGCCGTGTGCGTCGCGCAAAAATCACAGCCGGGAGCAGCAGTTCCTACTCATCCGGAAACGAGTCATGCTTCGATGACGAGTGCTCCGGAACCGGCCGAGGCGCCCGGCAGGCAAGGCGGACACCACAGCCGTAGCTCAGCGACGGCGCGGATGTCCAACGCCGCCCGCCGGGATGCCCCGGCTGGTTACGGGGCGCTCGTCCCTTCGCGGCCGTACTTGTCAGTGATTCGGACCACATCATCCAGATCCGGCGTCGACACCTCCAGCACATCACAATCCGTCACCGCTTCCATCTGGTGAATCGTCCCCGGTGTGATGCGGTAGCTCTGCCCCTGCTGCAGGTGCACGTCGGTGAGCACGTCGTCGATCTGCACGCGGTACAGCAGATGCCCGCTCAGCAGGTGGACCGTCTCGTCCTTGACGTTGTGATACTGGACGCTGAGCGCTTCGCCCGCCTTGATGTGGAGGATCTTGCCACAGTAGCGGTCGGTCAGGGCCCAGATCGTCTCATGGCCCCAGGGCTTCGGGACGGTGCGGATTTCGGCGGGTCCACTCATGGTTCGGTTCAGTTCGGGGGCTATGGTGTCAGTGGCGGCCACTGTTGGCTGCCGGCACGCAGATCGTCCGTCAGGCCCAGCGGATCGAGGCGCACGAGTTCGGGTTTCTCCGTGGTCGTGATCGTCACCCGCTGGTCGTCCCGCATTGGGTCGCCCCGCACGAACGTCCAGCCCGTGGCAGTGCGCACCCCCACCGGCATCGGATGCCGGTATGCTCCAATACGAACGAGCCGGGCCGTTGTCACCCATTCGTTCGCCTTCTTCTGGGAAGTCGTAACCTCCTTCATGCCGTACTGCACCTCACCTGCGGTGTCCAGCCACTGGTCGAAAAACCACCCCATCGGTCGCCCGACGTTCCGCTCCACGGCGCTCTGCATCGCGAGCCGATCCACGTGCTTCAGTGCCCACCGACTGTAATACTCACGCAGGAATGCGCGAAAGCTCGCGTCGCCAATGACGTCCCGCAGCGCCCCGTACATCTGCTCGGCGCGGTCGTACACCATCGCGTTGTAGACATTGAAGGAACGAAACACTTCCGCATTCGTGCTCAGCGGCTCGGCCGTCGCGATGAAGCGGGTGCGTTGCTGCATGACGGCGGCGGTCGGCAGCGGCACCATCCAGCGTGGATCGGTCGACAGGGCAGTGGCGGCTTTCTCCTGCGGCGTCTCCCCAAGCCGCCACGACGACTGGTAACTGGTGAGCCCTTCATCCATCCATCCCGAGCGCCACTCGTTGTTGGCAAGGATGCCGTACGTGAAGATGTGACCGCCCTCGTGCAGGATCAGATCGAACGACGCGCTGCCATTGTGCATCACCATGGGAAACTCCGTGCCACCGCCATCGAGCCGGTGCACGGCGCTCATCTGCGGATAGGCGTACGGTCCGTACGTCTCTTCCAGCCACGCGAGCGCGTCGATCGTACGCTGCACCACCGCGCCGCTGCCCCACGACTCCTCGTCGCCGGGACGATACAGCACATGCACCGCGACCGTGTCCCAGATAAAGTACCCGGGCCGGGTGCGCAGCCGTTGCCGCGTGTACGTACCGCCCTCGTACCGGTACTCGGGGTCGACGCTCCACACGAAGTGGTGCACGTTCTTCGCCTCGAACACCACCGTGCGCATTGCGGGTGGCGCTGACGGCATCACGTTCTGCGTGGGCGTGCCGTACGCGATGCGCTGCAGCAGCGGGGCCGTGGTGCCACGCTTGGCGCGCTCCCACCCCGGGTCGCCGTTCACCGGCACGCCCGTCGCACTCACCACCTGATCGTCGGCGAGAATCAACGCGACGCGGAAGTCGCCGAACTCGCCGTACAGTTCACCTGCCGGCACGAGCGCGTTGTGCTGCCAGCCGCCGCGGTCGTACACCGCCACCTTCGGATACCACTGCGCCAGATCGAAATGCCGGCCCTTGCGGCCCTGTCGGCGAAACGTCGTGCTGGGACGCGCTTCCCATGCGAAGTTCACGACCGCCGTCTGTCCGGGGCGCAACGGCTTGGGGAGCGTGAACCTCGCCACCGTGCTGTCGGGGGCACCCGGGTACTCCACCACCACCGGCACGCCGTCCACCGTCGGCTTCGCGGTGAAGCGCTCGTACCCGTGCGCTGGATCCTCGAGATCCTGGAAGCGCCGCCGCCCTTCGCGCTCGTCGGTGTCACTCCATTTGGAGTAGGGTCGAAAGGCGTTCAGGTACTGATGGACGTACATCTCCGTCAGCACGTCCGGCGAATTGTTGGTGTAGCGAAGGGTGCCCGTTGCCACCACCACCTGCCGCTGCTCGTCAAGCCGCGCCGTGATGTCGTAGTTGGCGCGTTGCTGCCAGTAGCCGACCGTGTCGCCAGTGGTGGGCGAAGTGCCCGTGCGCTGCGCCAGCGCGAGCGTCGGCAGGAAAGCGGCGAGCAGCAGCAGCGCATACCGGACAGTTCGCATCGACGGATCTGGTGGAGGCCTGAAGTGAAACCTCAACGGCGCCGCCCACACTCGAGGACGGCGCCGCGGCGTCGATCGGAAAGTGTACTCGATCAGCGCGTCTGCTGCACCAGCTTCGAGCGGAGCATGCCGAGTCGGCGACGCACCGAGCCGTCCTTCACGTAGTCCCCCACCCGCACGATCACGCCGCCGACGATGTCGGGGTTGATGCGCACGTGCGGCACGGCGGTCCGGCCGAGGGTCTTGCTGAGCGAGGCGGCGATGGCCTCGATCTCACCCGGCTGCGGCTCGCGGGCCAGCGTCACTTCGGCGCGGACGCGGCCGAGGCTCTCGTCCACCAGCGCCGCATACTCCGTGGCGATGGCCGGGATCAGGAGCTGGCGGCGGTTGGTGACCAGCGACTCGAGGAAGCGGACCATCGGGCGCGGCATGCGGTCCTGGAACGCCTTCACCAGAATCGCCTTCTTCTCGGTGGCCGGTACGCGCGGCGACTCGAGGAAACGGCGCACCTTCACGTCGCCCTCCACGAGCCTGGCGACCTCGTCGAACATCTTGCCCCACCCGTCGAGGTCATCGGCACGCCTGGCCAGCGTGACGAGAACGTCGGCGTAGTTGCGGGCAATGGTGGAGTCGCGCATCAGCGCGTGCCCTTGGGTGCTTCGAGGCCCGCGAGGAACAACTCGACGAGCGAGCGATCGGTGGCGCTGTCGAGGTTGCGGCCGATCACCTTGCTGGCGCCGTTGATGGCGAGATCGACGGCTTCGCGGCGGAGTTCGAGCACGGCCTTGTCCTTCTCGGCCTGCATCTCGCGGCGGGTGCGATCGAGCATGTCGGCGCTTTCGGCCTTCACCTTGTCCATCATCTCGGTGCGCAGCGCTTCGGCGGCGGCGCGGCCATCGGCCATCACCTTCTGCACGTCGGCACGCGTCTCGGCCAGCTGCTTCTGCTGCTCGGCGAGCAGCCTGGCGGCTTCCTCACGATCACGCTTGGCATCGCCGATCGCCTTCTCGAGCGCGGCCTCGCGAGCCTCGACCGCGGCGAGCATCGGCTTGTAGGCGAACTTCGACAGCACCACCAGCAGGAACACGAAGATGATGAGGGTCCAGAACATCAGACCCGCCTTCGGATCGAGCAGGTTCACTGGGCCACCCGCAGCATGTTCCTCCTGCGCGAGCAGGGAGGTGGCGGTGACGAGCGAGAGGGTCAGGGATGCGAGAGTGCGGCGCATGGAAGGCAGAAGCGAAGAGTTGAAATCCCATCGAGACAGGGAACGGCGATCACCGTTCCCTGCCCGACGAGTGCACCACTTAGAACGTGATCTTGCCGGCGATCGAGAAGCCGATCACGGCGCCGAACAACGCGGCACCTTCGACGAGCGCGGCGAGGATGAGCGCGGCGGTCTGGATGCGACCAGCGGCTTCCGGCTGACGCGCCATACCTTCGACGGCACGGCCACCGATGTTGCCGATGCCGATGCCGGCGCCGATGATCGAGAGACCGGCGGCGAGGCCGGCACCGATGGCGGCGTAGCCCTTGCCCGTGGCGGCGGTCACGTCAGCAGCGGCCTGGAGGAGCGGGAGAATCATCATTGCAGTGGAATCCGAAAAAAGAGTTCGTTGGAGACTCGCGCGGTGCGCAGCCGGAGCCGTCGCACTGCCCGTCGGTGAACGTTGCCGTTCAACGGGCTTCCCCGGTCATCCGACCAGGTACGATCGCAGCGCCGGTGCACGCGAGTACGCCGGCGCCGTGGTACCACGACTAGTGGTGCGCCTCGCGGATCTGGCCGATGAACACGCTGGAGAGCAGCGTGAAGATGAAGGCCTGCAGGAACGCGACGAACAGCTCGAGCATGTTGATCGCCACCGCCATCAGGAACGGCGCACCCGAGGCAAGGCTCTTGAACGAGAAGATCATGCCGATCAGCGCCAGCACCACGATGTGTCCCGCCGTCATGTTGGCGAAGAGACGGATGGTGAGCGCGAAGGGCTTGGTCAGCTTGCCGATGAACTCGATCGGCGAGAGGATCAGGAACAACAGGACGCGCAGGACGATGTTGAGGTCCTTGTTCCAGTAGAAGATCGTGCTGAAGTAGCCCATGCCGAGAGACCGCATGCCGGCGGCTTCCACGACGAAGAACGTCAGAATGGCCAGCGTCGCGGTGACGGCGATGTTGCCCGTGGCGGTGCTGCCCCAGGGGAAGATGCCCCAGAGGTTGCAGGCCAGGATGAAAAAGAACAGGGTGAGCAGGAACGGCACGAAGCCGTTGCCGTGGTGCCCCACGTTCGGGATGATGACTTCGTTGCGGATGTACAGCACCATCGCCTCGATGCCGCCGGCGAAGCCTTTCGAGTGCCCGACCGCCTTCGTCTGCCGGTCCTGCGCGCTGGCCGCATACAGCATCAGCACGAGGATGGTCAGCGCCGAGATCAGCATCCAGACCACGTGCTTGGTCGGCGACATGTCGAATTCGACGCCGGCGATGTGAAATGGCTCCCAGCGCGGCAGGTGCACGACCTTGTGCAACGTCGGCCACGTCGGCCACGGAATCTCGATTTCGTTGGCGTCGGTGATGTGGGGCGTGATGATATCCACGTCGGCAGCAGAACTCTCCTGGGCCTGCGCCGGAAGCGCGAAGACCAGCAGGGCGGCGACGGAGGCCAGGATTCGGGGCAGTCGGGTCATCATCATGCGTTGACCAGCAGTGGTTCGATCAGCATCGAGAGGAAGAGAAAGCAGGCGAGACTCACCAGCGCGGCGTTCATGTCGAGGCCGAGCGCCTTGACCGCGACGAGAGCGTAGATGCCAAGGCCGCCGAACCGCAGCAATGCGCCGAGGCCCCAGCCGGCAATGACGTTCTTCCCCTTGAAGAGCTGGAGCAGGAGGAAGGCAACGAGCTGGATGGCGAGGGCGAGGACGGCGCTGGTGATGATGGCGCGCTGGGCCTCAGCCCCCGGATACACCAGCATCAGCACCCAGCCGGCGGCGAGCGTAACCATCACGGCGACAAGAAGATAGAGTACCACTGCGCGGATCATCGCTTGCGTGCCTCCTCTTCGTCGCGCTGCGCGCGCATGAGTTGTTTATAAAGGGCGGCGAAGCCACCAATGGCGCCGATCGCGACGCCGACATACAGGAAAACCGGCGCGGTGGTGAAGCGCCGGTCGAGCCACTGACCGCCGTACAGCCCGCCAATGAGCACGGCGGCGAACTGAATCCCGGCACCCGCAAAACGGAGCCCACTGCCACGGCCGGGGTCAGTCATTCGCGAGGAAGGCTATCGGCTTGTGAAAAATTTCGCAAGCGAATTTCCAGCGAGCTCTGGCTTGGCTGGAACGCCCTTTGCATATACTCGAGCACGGTACTCGCCGCAGCTGGGCTCGCTTGCCTTAACTCACGAATCTACCGAGACTTACGCGGTGACGGATTGGCAGCCTGATCGTGTTGACTATGAACAGTGGCGTCCATTAGCCTGTCTTCACCTGCCAGTCAGTCTCATCTTTCTGAGGACGCTCCGAATGCCCCGCCTTCGCGCGCTTTGCGCGCTCGCCGCCACAGCCCTGAGCTGTGCCGCCTGTTCTGACCGCTCGTCCCCGCTGACGCGGACGGGTGCCTCGGGCCAGGTGCTCACGATCGCCGGTGTGGATGGACAGCCACAGTCGCTGTCACTCCCCGCGCGAGGTGAGGCAATGGCCCGGCGGGCTTCGGCGGGGAAGCCCATCACGCTCAACCTTCGCGTCACCCCCGGCGTAGACAACGTGACGTTCGAACTCACCGCGAACAACGGCGGTGACAAGCGTTACGAATTGCGCTTTGCCGATGGGCAGGAAGTGGATTTCATCGTGCGCGACGAGCGCGGGCGCGATGTGTGGATGTGGAGCGATGGCCGTCTCTTCACACAGCCGATGCGGACGCACCTGCTGGAAGAGCACGAGTCGCGGGATTACGAGGCCGTGTGGCAGGAGTCGCTTCCGCATGGCACGTTTATGGCCATTGCCCGCTTCCGCAGCGAGAACCATCCCGCCACGACGCAGGTATCATTCACTCTTCCGTGACGCGTGCGACGGCGATGCTGTCGCCGTCGTTCTTCCTTTCTTCGCGCGTCACCCGAAGGCAATGAGCGCACCACAACAGACTGGCTCGCACGACGACATCGCGCTGCTGGAGCGCCTCGGCGCTGCACGCACCGCCCTTCTTGCGCAGATCGGCCAGCGCATCGTGGGCCAGGAAGCGATCGTCGAGAATCTCGTGGCCACGATGCTGGCCGGTGGACATGCGCTGCTGGTCGGCGTGCCGGGTCTGGCCAAGACGCTGCTGGTGCAGACGGTCGCGCAGGCACTGGATCTCTCGTTCAATCGCATTCAGTTCACGCCGGACCTGATGCCGAGTGACATCACCGGCACCGAGCTGCTGCAGGACGACGAGACGACGGGCCGTCGCGTGTTCACGTTCGTGAACGGCCCGGTGTTCTCGAACATCGTGCTCGCCGACGAAATCAATCGCGCGCCCCCGAAGACGCAGGCCGCACTGCTGCAGGCGATGCAGGAGCGCGAAGTGACGGTGAGTGGCGTCACGCACGTGCTGCCGAAGCCGTACTTCGTGCTCGCGACGCAGAACCCGATCGAGCAGGAAGGCACCTATCCGCTGCCGGAAGCGCAGCTCGATCGCTTCATGGTGGAGCTGCGCATCGGCTATCCGACGCGCGACGAAGAGGAGCGCATCGTGCTCGCCACGACCGGTGGTGCGCAGGGTCCGGTGCGTGCCGTGCTGGGCGCTGCGGAACTCACGCAGATGCAGCAACTGGTGCGCCGCCTGCCTGCGTCACCGACGCTGATCCAGCACGCCGTGCGCCTCGCACGCGGCACGCGTCCGGGCAGCGACGAAGCCTCACCGGAAGTGAACAAGTACGTGCGCTGGGGCGCTGGTCCGCGTGCATCGCAATATCTCGTGCTCGGCGCCAAGGCACGCGCAGCGCTCGCCGGTCGAGCCGTGCCCGACCTCGACGACCTGCGCGACATGGCGCTGCCGGTGCTCCGTCATCGCATGGTGCTGAACTTTCAGGGCGAGGCGGAAGGCATTCGTCTCGAACAGCTCCTTGCACCGATGCTCGGCAAGACGGCCTGATACCAGGTTCGGAACTGCGACGCCACTCGCACGGAGGCGCAGAGGCACGGAGAACTGCAACTCTTTTCACGTAGAGCGGCGAAGCAGCAGGGAAAATGAGAAAGGGCTGCAGGAACTGCGTTCAGCAAGCGCAGTTCCTACAGCCCTTCTTCTTTCCTTCGTTGCTCGGCGTCTCTGCGTGAAAAGAGTTACCGTCGCAGTCTCCGTGGCTCTGCGCCTCCGTGTGAGTGCAGGTGCAGTTCACGGACTTGGAGTCACGACCGCACGGCACGCTTCGCGGCAGACTTCTTTGTAGCCTTGGGCTCAGGATCCGTGCGTGCCCCGGCGCCCTTGAGGGTCGTGGCGAGAAACTGGCCGGTGTAGCTGCGCGGTTCCGCCGCCACGTCTTCAGGGGTGCCGCTGGCCACGAGCCGACCGCCATTGATGCCGCCGTCAGGGCCGAGATCGACGATCCAGTCGGCCGTCTTGATCACATCCATGTTGTGCTCGATCACCAGCACCGTGTTGCCCTTGTCGACGAGCTTGTGCAGCACCTCCAGCAGCACGCGCACGTCCTCGAAATGCAGGCCGGTGGTGGGTTCGTCGAGGATGTAGAGTGTGCGACCGGTGTCACGCTTGCTCAGCTCCGTGGCGAGCTTCACGCGCTGCGCTTCGCCGCCTGACAGCGTCGTCGCGCTCTGGCCGAGGTGCACATAGCCGAGTCCCACGTCGGCCAGCGTGATCAGCTTCTGCGCGATGCGTGGCTGGTTCTCGAACACCGTCACCGCATCTTCCACCGTCAGGTCGAGCACGTCGGCGATGCTCATGCCGCGAAATCGGACTTCGAGTGTTTCGCGGTTGAAGCGCTTCCCTTTGCACACGTCGCAGGGCACGAACACGTCGGGCAGGAAGTGCATCTCGATCTTCACGAGCCCGTCGCCCTGACAGGCTTCGCAGCGACCGCCCTTCACGTTGAAGCTGAACCGTCCCGGCCCGTAGCCGCGAATCTTCGCTTCGGGCATTTCGGCGAAGAGTTCGCGGATCGGCGTGAAGAGACCGGTGTACGTGGCGGGATTGCTGCGCGGCGTCCGACCGATGGGGCTCTGGTCGATGTCGATCAGCTTGTCGAGATGCTGCAGTCCGGTGAGCCGGTCGTGCATGCCGGGAATCACGCGTGCGCGGAAGAAGTGCCGCGACAGTGCACGCTGCAGAATGTCGGTGACGAGCGTGGACTTGCCTGATCCCGACACACCCGTCACCGCCACGAACATGCCGAGCGGAATCTCGACGTCGATGTTGCGCAGGTTGTGCTCACGCGCGTTCTCGATGCGAATGACGCGCGCCGGATCGCGCGGACGACGCACTGCGGGCACCGGCACGCTGCGTGCGCCGGAGAGGTACTCACCCGTCAGCGATCCCTTCGTGTTGCGGATGTCGTCGATGGTCCCTTCGGCGATCAGCATGCCGCCATGCTTTCCCGCACCGGGACCCATGTCGAGGACATGATCAGCGAGGCGCATCGTCTCTTCGTCATGTTCGACGACGATCACCGTGTTGCCCAGATCGCGCAGCTGCACGAGCGTCTTCAGCAAGCGCTCGTTGTCGCGTGAGTGCAGGCCGATGCTCGGTTCATCGAGGATGTACAGCACACCACAGAGTTTGCTGCCGATCTGCGTTGCGAGCCGGATGCGCTGCGCTTCACCGCCGCTCAGGCTTTCGGCGCTGCGATTCATCGTCAGGTAGTCGAGCCCCACATCCACCAGGAAGCCCAGTCGTTCGGTCACTTCCTTGAGAATCGGACCAGCGATCTCGGCATCGAGGCCACGCGGCTTGCCTGGCGCACGCACCGGCACGCTGCGGAAGAAGTCCAGCGATCCTGCCACCGACATCGCCACCACCTCACCGAGATTCCGGCCCTCGATGGTGACGGCGAGCGACTCGGGCTTGAGGCGCGTGCCATGACACGATGGGCATGGCGTGGCCAGCATGAATGCTTCGAGCTCCACACGGATCGCATCGCTGTCGGTTTCGTCGAAGCGGCGCTGGATCGTGGCAAGAATGCCGTCCCACTTGAGCAGCGGCTTGGACGCCGCCTTCGCAGCCACGGTCTTCGTTGTGGTTTTTGTTGCAGTTTTCGCTGCAGCCTTCTTCGCCGCGGTTTTCTTTGCGGGCTTCTGCTCTGCATCCGTCGACCGTGCCGGCGCGAGCGAATCGAGACCATGCAGCAACGCGTGCTTCACGTACGTCGGCAGCTCGCCCCACGGCGTCTTCAGATCGAATTGCAGTGCTTCGGCCAGACCCGGCAGGATCACCTTGCGCAGATAACCGTCGGGCTCACCCCATGGCAGCACCACGCCTTCCAGCAGCGTGAGCGACGGGTCGCCGAGGATCAGCTCCTCGTTCACCATCCGTTTCACACCCAGCCCGCTGCACGTCGGGCAGGCACCGAACGGTGAGTTGAACGAGAAGTGACGCGGTTCCATCTCGGGCAGCGAGATGCCGCAGTGCGGGCAACCGTAGCGCTCGGAGAACATCGCGCTGTCACGCGTGCTGCCCTGCACCGTCACCACTTCCACCATGCCGTCGGCGAGCTTGAGCGCCGTCTCGACCGAGTCGGCCAGACGGCCACGGTCATCCGCCTTGAGCACCAGTCGATCGACGATCACGCTCACGTCGTGATTCATGCGCCGATTGAGCTTCGGCGGATCCGCCAGTTCGATCACGTCGCCGTCCACCCAGGCGCGCACGAAGCCCTGTTTCCGCGCGGCCTCGAACAGCTCGCGGAACTCGCCCTTCCGTCCACGGACCAGCGGCGCGAGCACCTCGATCTTGGCGCCAGGGGTGCCCAGGAGCACCACGTCGGTAATCTGCGCCGCACTCTGGCGCTGCACCGGACGCGAGCAGTTGGGGCAGTGCGGCACGCCGGCGCGGGCCCAGAGCAGACGGAGGTAGTCGTAGACCTCCGTCACCGTCCCGACGGTGGAGCGCGGATTGTGGCCGGCCGTCTTCTGCTCGATCGAGATGGCCGGGCTCAGCCCCTCGATCGAGTCGACGTCCGGCTTCTCCATCAGCCCCAGGAACTGCCGGGCATACGCCGAGAGACTCTCGACGTAGCGGCGCTGTCCCTCGGCGTAAATCGTGTCGAAGGCGAGTGACGATTTTCCGGAACCCGACAGGCCAGTGATGACCGTCAGCTTGTTCCGTGGAATCGTGACGTCGATGTTCCGGAGATTGTGCTCCCGGGCCCCGCGGATGATCAGCGCATCTTCTGGCATAAGAGTGTGAAGGTCGCCGGTCCGGGGTGCGCATTCAACCCGGCCGGTCAGGCGGGCTGAGAATGTGTGCGCGGTCGGACCGGCGGTCCGATTGCTGCCGTCACAGGAACGTGACCGGGGGGTGTGCTGGACAGTCTCCGGATACGTGTGTCGGGGCCGGTTTCATCATCGGCCCGCCACCCACCTCAGCTGAAGGCGATGCATGATCGAATTGCAGGGCGTCACGAAGCGGTACGGCGACTTCACGGCCGTCGAAGGGCTCGATCTGACGGTGCAGGCCGGCGAGGTGTTCGGATTTCTCGGTGCCAATGGCGCCGGCAAGACGACCACGCTGAAGATGCTGGCGGGGATCCTCCGCGCCGACTCCGGTACCGTGCGTGTGGCGGGCATCGACATGCGGGAGCAACCCGTCGAAGCGAAGCGGCATCTCGCCTTCGTGCCTGACCGACCGTACGTCTACGACAAGCTCACCGGCAGCGAGTTTCTGCGGTTCTCCGCGTCGCTGTACGGGCTGACGTGGAAGGCGGTCGAGTCGCGGGCGGCGGAACTGCTCGAGATGTTCGAGCTGACCACCTGGCAGCATGAACTGGTGGAACAGTACAGCCACGGCATGCGCCAGAAGCTGCTGCTGTCTGCAGCCGTGCTGCACCGTCCGCAGGTGCTGATGGTGGACGAGCCACTGGTGGGCCTCGATCCACGAGGCGCCCGATTGCTGAAGGACATGCTGCGGGCGTATGCGGCGCGCGGCAACTCGGTGCTGATGTCCACGCATACGCTCGAGACGGTGGAAGGCACCTGCGACCGTATCGGCATCATGAAGCGCGGCAAGCTGGTGGCCTCTGGCACGGTGCCTGAGTTGCGCACGTGGCTCCGCATGCCCGATGCGCCGCTGGAGACAATCTTCCTGCATCTCACCGGTGAGCCGGCGACGCGTGATGTGGCCGAGGTGCTGAGTGTCTGAGCGGTCGGCGCCGATCACGGGGTCAGACACCATGGTCCCGATCAAGGGGTCAGACGCCACGGTCGGAGGCATGGCGTGCCTGAGTTCGTGACGGCCCCACAGCCGAGCGTCGCCGCCGCGTTCCGCGCGGTCACCCTGGGCACGCTGATCAAGCCGCTCTGGCGCCAGCGCAAGGTGCAGGGCGCGGTGGGACCACTGGGCGTGCTCACGGCACTCGGTGTGACGTGGATCGGCGGCACGGTGATCGTCCTGCTGGTGCTGACCTATCTGCAGGGCGTGGACGCCATCGGCACGGCGATCGCCGGGCGTGTGCTGGCGTTCTCGCTGCTCAGCATCGGGTCGGTGCTGGTGCTGAGCTGCATCGTCACGGCACTGCCCGCGTTCTTCCTGTCACGCGACCTGGAGCTGCTGGCTGCGGCACCGATTCCACCCGCCACGTTCTTCGTGTCGCGATTCGTACAGGTCGTGGCGGAGGGCGGTGCGATCGCGCTGCTGCTGGTGGTGCCGCTGCTGGCGGGATACGGACTCGCATTCGGCGGCGGCATTCTGTGGCCCGTGGTGGCCCTTGCCGCGTGGCTGCCGCTCTGGCTGACGGCCACGTCGCTCGGCTGCATCGCCGTGTATCTGCTGGTGGCGTTCGTGCCGCCGACGCGTGCGCAGTTCACCTTCCGCATCATCGGACTGGGGCTGTGCATCGGCGCGATCTACGTGATGAACCGCGTGCAACCGGCCGAGCTGACACAGCTGGGCACGAAGGCGATCGGTGAAGTGGTCAGGATGCTCGACGTGCCGCTCGCGCCGTGGATTCCCACCGAGTGGGCCGCTCGCGTGCTCAAGAACTGGCTCGACGGCTTCTGGGACCCGCAGCCGCTCGCGTGGCTCTGGCTGCTGGCCAGCGCGTCACTCGCGGCGGCGTACGGCAGCTTCCGGCTGCTCTATGCGCGCGGCATTTCCGCCGTACGCTCGGCAGGGCGCAGCGACCATCCCCCGTCGATCATCACGAAGCCGTTCCACTGGATGCTGTCGCCACTGCAACCGGCACGACGCGAGCTGCTGCTGAAGGAAATGCGGCTGCTGGGACGCGATGCCGCGCTCTGGTCGCAGTTCGTGCTGCTGATTCCGCTGGTGCTGGTGTACGTGGTCGGCGTGAGTGTGCTGCCGACCGGCGGCGGCGCGATGCCGCAGCTCGTCACGAGCATCCTCCCGGTCGTGAACGTCGGCCTCGCAGGCATGGTGCTGGCCGCGGTGACCTCGCGCCTCGTACTGCCGACGATCGCCGCCGAAGGGACGATGTGGTGGCTGCTCCGCGCTGCACCCGTGCGCGTCCGCGACATCATCTTTGCCAAGTACTGGGCGGCTACTGGCCCGCTGGCACTCGTGGCCGTCGGCATCGTCTTCCTCACGTCGCTGCTGCTCGGCACGGCGCCCGCGGTGATGGCGCTGTCACTCGCCACCGTCGCGTCGCTGATGTTCGCGCAGGCGGCGCTGGCGCTCTACATCGGCAGCATCAATCCGCGCTTCGACGCCGAGACGGCGGTGAACCAGACCGTCACCTGGCAGGGCATCCTGTTCCTCGTCTCGGCTGGCTTTCTGACGATGGTCGTGGCGTTGTGCCTGGCGCCGGCGATGTACTGGTATGCGCGGAGTGTGGCGTACCACGAGCCGCTCGTGCTCTGGCGGTTCCTGCGTGGCGCGCTGTTCGGGATCGGACTGAACGTGTTCCTGACGCTCTTCTGGCTGAAGAAGGCGGAGCAGCGGGTCGCGGCGCTGGACGGGTAAGGCGTCATTACCAGTGCGTGGCTCTGGAGCGCTGCAGACGACGGCGCCAGCGATCGTCACGAAGACACGACGCGCCGGACGCGCATCGCCGGCCGTCGACTAGCGCCGCAACTCGTGCATGACATGCTGCAGTTCCGGCAGCAGCACTTTCGTCAGCGCCAGCTCCACTGCCGCTTTCGAGCCGGGCAGCGACACGATCAGCTTGCCGTTCACCGTTCCCGCCGTGGCGCGCGTGAGAATGGCGGCGGTGCCGATCTGCTCCTGATACGAAATCAGCCGGAACAGTTCACCGAAGCCGGGCAATTCCTTTTCCATCAGCGGACGCACCGCTTCGACCGTGCGGTCCTTCGGCCCCAGTCCGGTGCCGCCGCAGAGGATCACGGCATCCACGTCATCGCGTGCAATGAGTGCAGCGACGTGCGCGCGGGTGTTCGGCTCGTCGTTCGGGATGAGCGCGAAACCGGTCACCGTATGCCCAGCCTGAATCAGGAGCCAGCGGGCCAGCGGGCCTGACTCATCGGTCTCGGTCGTGCGCTTGTCGCTGACGACGACGATGGCGACCTGCACAGCTGGCTGCGACGCCGCGTCGGCGCGATGCTCGGTGGTTCCGCTGGGGAGACTCATGCGCGACAAGCTACCAACGCCTGGCCCGTGCGACGACTGAGCAGCACGCGAAGCTCGGGGGCGTGCGAGACGTTCGGTGCAGTCACCACTCGATTAAGCAAAACGGCCCCGGTCATGATGACCGGGGTCGCTCATTGCTTCGCCTGCGCCGTCAGCTCACTTCGGGCCGCGGCAGGTCGGATGGTACTGCATGTTGCCTTGATCGATCTGCTTGCCAGCCGTGCCAAGCGGGAAGGTCGCTTTCTCGCCGGTCCCGAGCATCACGTAGACCCAATCCGTGCCCTTGCCCGGCTCACCGCTGTCCTGCAGACGCAGCTCGACGGCGGTACCGTTCTTGGCGATACCCGTGAAGACGCGCGCGTTCGGCAAGCCGAAGAGCGCTCCTGACGTGACGGGGCCGTAGGAATCGATGTCTGACACATGGTAGTCGACACCGCCGATATCGATATGGAATTCACCGAGAATTCCGCCGCCCGGTGCGTTGCCACCGGCGTTGCCGCTGATCACGACCTTTTTACCGCCAACTTCGGTGACGAGGCGGCCGAAGGTGACGAAATCACAAACGCGTTCCGGAATAACTTCGAGCAGGAAGTCGTTGTAGTCGGAGTCGAGCGAGCTGTTGTTCGGGCCCAGCAGCTCCAGCTTGTTGTCCTCGACACCGACGAGGAAGCGGTTGCCGCCCTTGTTGGAGAACAATGCAAACTGCTGCAGCGGTAGCTGTGGATCACCCGGCTTGACGACAGCGAAACCACCCTCGGCGTCACTACAATGAGTCTTTGGGTCGGCAGCGCAGCCACCAAATTGCAGATTAAAACCATTCCTGATGTAGAAGCCCCAGTCCTGACCCATGGTGTTGATCGTCGCCGTCGACCCTACGATCCGATCACTCCAGCCAGTGACTTTGTTGAACTTGTACCCATCGGCACCCTTGGTGAACCAGCCGACTTCGCTTGGCTCACCCGCGTACGATCCTCTCAGCGTCACCGTGTACGTGGAGCCACCATTGAACATGAACGCCGTCGCGTCCTTGCCCGAGGTGCCGTCCGACAGGTACTTGGTGTAGACGTTCGCGACGCTGCCGGCGTCAGAGTTCGGCGCATCGTTCTTGCACGTCGTGCTGAAATCTCCGGCAGCATAAAAGCCGGCGTTGCACTTCTCGATGCTCACGAAGTCCGCGGACGCGTTTGCCCAGAAGTCAGAGACGTCACGGCCGAGGTTGTTCGCGACGTAGTTCGTGAAGCTGCCGGCGAACCCGCCTCCGAAGTCGCTAACAATCACGAACGAATTCCCGGCCAATACGGCCGCCGACACCGTCGGCGTCGAAGTGGCGAGCGGGCCGCCCGCATTGTCAGTTGCACAGGCCGATAGAAACGCCATCGCCGCAGCAGCGACTGCGACCGATGGCCGAAAGCGTGTAAAGCTCATCATCGAGAACCTCAAACAATGGTGGGGGGGTGGACTGCACCTGCATGCGACGACTGCCGCATCACTCATACCGACGTATGGACGACCGCCAACACGTTGAATTCTCACGCGTTAGCCAGCGGCGTCTCTCGCTCGATGCGTCGCGTCTGTGCACACCTGTCGGATGCGCGCCACGGAAGCTTTTGCCATGGCAACACAGTCGAGTGTGCCTTTCTTAATCGACGCGTGCGCAACTCACGTCATGCGCGCTCGAGTATTCGCAATGAGTGCGCATTCTCATGAATTTTTATCTCCGGAACGACGGTACGCGGCACGTCAAAGAGCACGCGTCATGGCGACGATGGCACCAGCGTGCGAAACGCTGCCAGACGTCGTTGGAAGCACTCATGGTCTGCCTTCGCACGTCGCTGCAGAGCACACGAGTCGATTGTCGGTGGTCGCGCCTCACCTGTCGGAGCGCGACGGAGCGCGTGCTACGCCGCCAGCACGTGCCCGCATCCGCTGCAGAAGTGCGCACCGGCCGCCGTGACCGGCGTGCCGCACTGTTCGCACTTCCCCGGCAGATACGACCCGCACTCCGAGCAGAACAGCGCATCGGACTCGGGACGCAATCCGTGCGTGCTGCAGATCGTGGAGCCTGGCCGGTACTTCTTCACCAGACGCTCCGCCACATCGGTGGGGGCGACGCGCGGCGTCGCCGCCCCATCCCGCGCGCGCAATTCCACCAGCGCCTGCGCGGTGTAGCGCGCCTTCATGCCGTCGTAGTCATCCTCCGACAGCTTGCCCGTGGCCCGATCGAATTCGATCTCGCGCAACGCTTCGATGGCCGAGCCGGGCACCGGCTCGTCGTCGATCTCGAGCTTGGGCGTCGTGCGATGCTCCGGACGTACCTGCGCGGGCGCTGCGTCACCGAACACCGGTGACAGCACGATGGCCAGGGCGATGAGTGCGAGGGCGATGCCGACGATGAACGGTGCGCTGCTGCTCGAGAGCAGTGCGTTCATCGACCCGCCGTCCCGCGCACCGCTTCCTCGAGTCGACGCATCTCGTCATCCGTGGCGGCAGGCATACCACCGTTGATCGGACGCACGGAGGCCGATGCGATCGCAGGCGCAGCGGCATCACTCTGTCGCTTCCACTTCCGCAGCAGCGCCACCAGCATCGTCGCGCCGACACCGAGCGTGATGAACGGCACCACGTAACCGGCAATGTTGAACCCTTCCTTGACCGGCGACATCAGCACGCGCTCGCCATACACCGTCGAGAAGGCGGCCACGATTTCATCGGCGCTGTAGCCGCCGTCGATCAGGCGCACCACGTCGGAGTGCATGGCCGGACTGATGCCGCACTGAAAGTCCGTGGTGCGGCAGGTGAACACGTCCAGCTTGCACGGGCACGCGCACTTGAGCCCACGTTCGAGTTCGTCGCGCTCCAGTTGCGTGACGAGTGGCTTGGCACCGGCCTTCTTCGGCAGCGCCACGGGCTTGTACGCCGTCTGGGGCATCTCGATGTTCGCTGCACCCTGCGCCTGCTCTGCCGACTGTGCACGCAGACGAGGCGCCAGCACGGCGCCGGCGATCACGAGCGTGCCGGCGCGCAGGAAATCGCGGCGTGTGGCGCTCTGGGCCATCACGACGCGCCTGCGCCGACCGGCACCTGCGCTTCGGATCCCGGACGCAGCACGGTCACGTAGCCGCCCTGACGCTTCTTCTCCGCCTGCGGCCACATCACGATGAGGCCGCCGATCGCCATCACCATGCCGCCATACCACACCCACCACACCAGCGGGTTGAACGACAGGCGCACTT
Source organism: Gemmatimonadaceae bacterium (assembly GCA_043788935.1). GTDB lineage: Bacteria > Gemmatimonadota > Gemmatimonadetes > Gemmatimonadales > Gemmatimonadaceae > JACMLX01. The sequence continues at coordinate 37,334 of JAYWIJ010000152.1, forward strand.
CCGCCTGATCGGGGCCGATCATGCCGGAGAACACCATGTACACATCCTGCATCGTGGTCTCGTACAACCCGACCTCGGTGCTCGGTTCGAACGTCGGCTGATCGTTGCTGTCCACGTGCTGACGCTTCTCGCTGCTCAGCACCGGCATCGGCTTGCCGTCGCGGGTCACCGAGAATGCCACTGCGGTCACGTAGCGATTGAGCCGCTTGAACTCGCTCACGCCCTGGCTGGTGAAGGTCCACGCATGTCCGAACGGGTCGGTGGCCTTGAACACTTCGCCGGTCTTGATCGACACGTCGAATTCCTTCTTGAACGCGAAGCCGGCGAACGCCGCGAAGATCATCGCCACGCCGAGGTGCACGATGTACCCGCCATAGCGTCGACGGTTGTTGCCCACGAGGCGCAGCGAGGCGACGAGCACGTTCTCCGCGTACATGCGCATGCGGGCGCGCGTGCCCTTGAAGAACTCCTGCGTGATCGTCCCCACCACGAAGCCGACGAGGATGTAGGCGATGATCGGGTAGAACGCACGCATGCCCAGCGCGATCAGCACGCCACCCGTGACCAGACCGGCTGCGACGGGGAAGATGAACTGGCGGCGCACGTTCTCGATGCTGGCACGGCGCCACGCGATCAGCGGACCGATGCCCGTGAGTGCCAGCAATCCGAGACCCAGCGGCACGTTCACCGAATTGAAGAACGGCGGGCCGACCGTGATCTTCGTGCCGCGCACGGCTTCGCTGATGATCGGGAACAGCGTGCCCCAGAGCACGCTGAACGCGATGCCCACGAGCACGAGGTTGTTGTACAGGAACGCCGCCTCGCGGCTCACCATGCTCTCGAGCTCAGCCTTCGCCTCCATGTCCTTCAGGCGCGTCATCACGAGGATGGTCGTCACGACGAAGATGAAGATCAGGAAGGTCGAGAAGTAGTTGCCGATGGCACTCTGCGCGAAGCTGTGCACGCTCTCGATGACACCGCTGCGCGTGAGGAAGGTGCCAAGAATACTGAGCAGGAACGCGCCGATCACCAGCGTCACGTTCCACTTGCGCAGCATGCCGCGCTTTTCCTGAATCATGATCGAGTGCAGGAACGCCGTCTGACAGAGCCACGACGTGAGCGGCGCATTCTCGACGGGATCCCACGCCCAGTAGCCGCCCCAGCCCAGTTCGACGTAGGCCCACCACATGCCGAGCACGAGGCCGATCGTCAGGAAGAACCAGCTGATCAGGCTCCAGCGGCGGATGGCGGCGAGCCACTCGGTGTCGAGGCGCCGCGTCACGAGTGCACCGATCGCGAACGCGAACGGAATCGTGGTGCCGACCCAGCCGAGATAGAGCATCGGCGGATGGATGGCCATCCCGGGGTTCTGGAGCTGCGGGTTCATGCCGCGACCATCGGGCGGCACCCACTCCATGCGATCGTATGGGTTGGCCGCGAGCAGGATCGTGAAGATGAAAAAGCTCAGCACCACGCCGAGCGTCCCGGTGACCCAGGGCATCAGCTCCCGATTCTTGGTGCGATTGGCGACGACGGCGATCGCGCTGAAGAGCGCGAGGATCAGCGCCCAGAACAGCAGCGACCCGGACTGACCGGCCCAGAACGCGCTGAAGAGGTAAACCTTCGGCAGGTTCGCGCTGGTGTAGCTGGCGACGAACTTGAGGCTGAAATCGTGTGTGAAGAGCGCGGTCCAGAGTCCGACGCTCGCCATGAATACGAAGAACAGGGTGGCGTAGGCTGCGCGCTCACCGCTCACGACCAGTTCACCGCGCCGGGTGGCCCCACCGGCGTAGCTCACCGTCGTCATCCAGATGGCCATCAACAGCGACACCCAGAGCGACAACTCCCCGAGCAGAATCACGTCTGGGATGCGGTTGCAGGGCCCTTTGGCACGTCGGCGGGATGACCGCCTTTCTCACCCGGCGCATAGCCGGGCTTGCCCGGCGCGTTCTCGTAGCGCGAGGCGCACTTGGCCAGCAGCACGGTGGCCTGGAAGGTGTTGCCGGCGTCGAGCTTGCCTTCCACCACCACATCCACGCTGTCGGTGAAGGTGTCGGGGATGATGCCCTTGTAGACCACCGTGAAGCGCGCCGTGCTGGCGGGCATGGTGTCCCGCATGAGGAAGCGGACTTCCTTGTTGCCCGGTGCACGCACGATGGTGCCCGGCACCACACGGCCGCCGACCTTCATGCCGTTCCTGCGGAACGAGTCGTCGGCCTTCAGGCGCTCGGCGAGTTCGTGCGGCGTGAGGTAGAACTGCGCAGTGGCGGCCGTGCTCTTGGCGGCCAGAAAACTGGCGGTGCCAAGGATCATCAATCCACCCAGCAGAAACTTCGAGCGCGTATTCATGACACCAACCATCCTGAGTGGGCTGGAGCCGCGCGCCTGTCCGCGACCCGGTCGCCCTGTGAGTGTGCTGCGTTACAGCTGCTGGTCACGTAACGCCGCATACCGGCGGACCCGTGCCATGATCGATTCCAGCTCCGCCTCGGCGCGCGACCGTTCGTCGGTCGTGAGCGTCGAGGGGTTGGCATTCAGCCCGCGCACCCGCTCCAGCATCTCGTCGATGAGCGCCCGGAGGACGAGGTTTGCCCTCCGATCGCTGGCCTGTTCCGATGTCGAGATGACCAGTTCTCCGCTGGAGGTCGTGTACCTGAGGGCAAAGAGAGAGTTCCCCCGCCGGTATGTGGAAATATACCCCGGTAACCCCTCGCGGCGAGGCTGTGCCGTGAACCACGCCAACGACGGCCGGTGCGCATCGCGCCACGGACCGGGTTGGACTGCCCGGTCTGGCCGAGCCCGCATCCGGGGGTGACGTTTTCGCGAACTGCTCAGCGCGCCCGGCATTCCAGGTGCGCCTCCGAACCTCCGCCCGACCCTGATGCACTGGCTCGCCCGCCTCACCCGTCCGCTCCCGCTTCCGCACTGGGGCGCTGACCTGCTCGTGCTCGCGCCACGCCTGATCTGCGGCTATCTGCTCACGAAGGAATTCGGCGCGCCAAAGTTTGGCCTCCCCTGGTCCCCGGCTGACAACAATCTCGGCCTGTTCGAAGTCGCGTTCTGGTTTCCAGGCGACGTTCGTGACTTCGGTGGCCCCTTTGCGCTCGCGCCCGGCGTGTTCGCGTGGATGGGCGCGTTCAGTGAGGGGGTGGGCGGCGTGGCGATGCTGCTCGGGTTCCAGACACGGCTGTTCGCCGTCCTGATCGCTTGCACCATGATGGTGGCGGTGTTCGGCCAGCCGCGATCGTGATCTCGCGCTGGAACCGCTCGGCGCCGATGGCCACGCCGATCCGCGGGAGCAACACCTTCAGCCCAACGCTGCGACCGTGCTTGCGATCCTCGGCGAGGTAGACGACGGCGGCACCCCCGCGGCCCAGCTCCCGCTCCATCGTATACCGGTCGGACAACGCCGCCTGCAGGCGCTCGAAAGTCTCTTGCTCCACGCCGCTCCGAGCGTGATGAACCCGGGGGGAAGATCGCCGTGTGCCACGGTGCCGGGCAACTGCGGGAGGCACCGTGACGCGGCGATGCGCTCGCTACACGGCCGTTTGCGCCTCGCGTGCCCAGAACAGCGCCGTCCGCACCGCACGACCCCAGTCGCCATACGCCGCACGTGCAGCAGCCGCGCCGGCACCGGGAGTGATCACCGCGACCCGCTGCGCCTTCCGGAACTCACTGGCCGAGGCCCAGACGCCGGTGTGCAGGCCCGCCAGTCCCGCCGCGCCGAGGGCGGTGGTTTCGACCATGGCCGGACGCTCCACCGGCACGCCGAGCACGTCGGCCTGGAACTGCATCAGCCAGGTGTTGTTGGCCGCGCCGCCGTCCACGCGCAGCGCATCCAGCGTGACACCACTGCGGGACTGCATCGACTGCATCACGTCGGCCGTGCCGAAGGCCATGGCTTCGAGCGCGGCGCGGACGATGTGCGCGCGGGTGGTGCCACGCGTGATCCCCACCAGCGTGCCGCGTGCCTCGGCTTCCCAGTGCGGCGCACCAAGACCGGTGAGTGCGGGCACGAAGTACACACCGTCGTTGGAGGCGAGACCGCTGGCCAATGCCTCGGTCTCAGTTGCCGTGGCGATCAGGCCAAGCCCGTCGCGAATCCACTGCACCGCTGCACCGGCGATGAAGATCGCCGCTTCCAGCGCGTAGCAGGGCCCACCGTTCGCATCACAGGCGATGGTCGTGAGCAGTCCATCGCCGAGACTGGGGCGCTTCTGACCGGTGTTCATCAACATGAAGGCGCCGGTACCGTAGGTGTTTTTCGCTTCACCCGGTGCCACGCACCCCTGCCCGAAGAGCGCCGACTGCTGATCACCTGCAACGCCGGTGATCGGCAGTGCCACGCCGAGGTGCCGCGCGCTGATGGTGCCGAAATCGCCGCGCGAGGTGCGCACATCAGGGAGCATCACGCGCGGCACGCCGAAAAGCGTGCACAGCTCGTCGCTCCACGCGTGCCGGTCGATGTCGTACAACATCGTGCGGCTGGCGTTGGTGGGATCGGTGGCGTGGACCGCACCGTCGGTGAGCTGCCAGATCAGCCACGTATCGACAGTCCCTGCGAGCAGTTCGCCATTCATCGCACGTTTGAGCAAGCCGCCGTTGCTCCGCAGGATCCACTCGATCTTCGTGGCACTGAAGTACGCATCCAGCACCAGACCCGTGCGCGATGCGATGAACTCCTTCTGCGATGCCAGCGCCACGCAGCGATCTGCGGTGCGGCGATCCTGCCACACGATGGCGCGGTGCACGGGCTCACCGGTGGCCTTGTCCCACACCACCACCGTCTCGCGCTGATTGGTGATGCCGATGCACTCCGGCGTCACGGCGGCCGATGCCAGTGCTTCGCGCGCTGCATCGAGCGTGGCGCGCAGCAGGTCGGCGGGATCGTGTTCCACCCAGCCGGGCTGCGGAAAATGCTGCGTGAATTCGCGGTAGCCGCGACCCAGCACGCGACCATCGGCCGAGATGACGAGGGCCGTCGAACCGGTGGTGCCCTGATCGAGTGCGAGGACGGAGCGCATCAGCTGGCGAAGTGAAATGGTGGATGGAACACGCCACGGTCCGTGATGATCGCCGTGACCAGCGATCCGGGCGTGACGTCGAATGCCGGGTTGTGCACGGCCACGCCTGCGGGCGCCGTCTGCACACCGCCATGTGCGCGCACCTCGTCGGCATGCCGCAGCTCGATGTGCATCGCATCACCGTCAGGCGTGGCAGGATCGAGCGTGGAGGTGGGTGCCAGCACGTAGAACGGAATGCCGTGGTGATGCGCCAGCACCGCCAGTCCGTAGGTGCCGATCTTGTTGGCAACGTCGCCGTTCGCCGCGATGCGATCGGCGCCGACGAGCACCGCGTCGATCATGCCGTTCCGCATCACACTGGCCGCCATGCCGTCGGTGAGCAGCGTGACGGGCACCCCCGCGCGGTCGAGTTCCCACGCCGTGAGTCGTGCACCCTGCAGCAGCGGGCGCGTCTCGTCGGCGTACACGCGGATCACGTCGCCGCGCGCATGCAGCGTGTACACGGGCGCGAGCGCGGTGCCGATACCCGCAGTCGCCAGCGATCCCGCGTTGCAATGCGTGAGCACCGTCATGCCGCTGCGCAGCAGCGTCGCGCCGTGTGCGCCGATGCTCGCGCACATCGCCACGTCCTCACGCAGGATCGCCGCGGCTTCGTCGCGCATCATCTGCGCACGCAGCTGCGGCGACGCACCACCCACCTGTCCTGCGGCCAGCACGCGATCCACGGCCCACGCAAGGTTCACCGCCGTCGGGCGCGCCGTGCGCAGTGCATCCGCAGCGTCGCTGATGACGGCATCGAACGTCGCCGGTTCACGCATCGCCGCCTGCTCCGCCAGCACCGCCAGTCCGATCGCACCCGCGACCCCGATGGCCGGTGCGCCGCGCACGCGCAACGACTGGATCGCCTCGACCATCCCGGCCAGCTCCGTCAGCGACAACTCGACCAGCGCGCCGGGCAGGCGCGTCTGGTCGATGATCGTCAGCGCCGCACTGTCAGGCGCGAATCGCACCGCAGGCAGTGGCGTTCCGTCGTGCATCAGACGCTCAGCGGAAACACTGCGGATACGACGGGTCGGCCCCTGCGATCTTCGGACGGTCAGGTCGCATGGCGATCGCCATCATCACGTCGTGGATGAAGCGGCCCAGGCGCGCCGAGTGCTCGTACTCGATGTACTGCGGCTCGTCGGTGAGCTGGTGATAGTCCTGCGCGTAGCCGAGGGAGAAGTAGGTGACGGGGACATCCTTGCGGACGTAGTTCACCTGATCGCTGCGACAGAACCGGTTGAGCGGATTCGCCGTCACATCCCACGACTTGTCGAGCGCCATCACCTCGGTGCGCGTCGCGTTCACCGAGTCGATGATGTCGCCGAATTCGCGCGACAGTCGACGCGCGCCGAGTGTCTGCACCGACGCGGGGCCACCGAACTTCACCTGATCCACGCGGCCCTTGCCGAGCATGTCCATGTTGTGCGCGGCGACAATTTGCGTCAGCGGCACGGTCGGATGATCGACGAACCACGACGATCCGAGC
>JAYWIJ010000153.1:0-10891 GCA_043788935.1 Gemmatimonadaceae bacterium
CGCACCGTCGGCCACCTCGCGGCGCAGCATGGCGATGCCGACCCCGCGCCCGCCGTCGTCCAGCGCGCTGCTCCGTGCATCACCGACCATGGTGTCCGACCCCTTGATCGCATCACTGACCATGGTGTCTGACCCCTTGAACAGCTGCGCCCCGATAGCCGGCATCGCGCCGTCATCAGCGCACAGTCGGCGCAGTGTCCGATTCACGTGGCCGCGAAAGTGCACCCGCGCCACCGTTTCCTGACCGGTATAGCAGCCTTTCCTGTATGAGATCGCCTGCAGCGCATCCATGTTCGCTTCCTGCGCCAGTGTCCCCTCGTCCATGTCCACGCCCCACTCGGGCCAGCCCGCCAGCACCCGAAGCCGATGCCACTCGGCCATCGGCGCCGCCTGCGCTCCGGCACTGATGAGTGCCACGGACAGCGCGGCCGCGTGCTCCGACGTGACGTGCACGTCGAAGGCCGGCGTCGTGCCGAGATCGGGGAGCCGCACCACACGCGCCGATATCCCGCCGACCGAGACCTCCCGGTGCGTGAACCGCTCGCCAGCCACCAGCGGCTCCAGCCGCTCGGGAGCATCCGCCAGCGCCTGCAATACGGCGAGTGCGCCGTCACCGGTCACCGTCAGGCACGACATGGCCATCGACAGATCGGTGTACCGGGCGGTCCGCGGATTCACGTACTTCCGGATCATCGCGGCGAATCCAACGCCAGCCGCAGCGTTGGCATCCACGAGCAGGGTCTCCATCGCGCCGTCCTCACCGACCACGGCCAGGATCCGTACGTCGGCGATGATCCGGCCCTTCGCCGTCAGCGCACAGGCATACAGCCCGTCACCACCGCGAAGCGCCAGCACATCGTTCGTGACCAGCCCGGTCAGCGACTCGGCCGCTTTCGGACCGGTGAACTGCATGAGCAGCCGGTCGCCCCGATCGAAAAGCAGGGCCGTTCCCGGCAAATTGTGTTCGGATGACATGACGCTTCGGGAATGACGGGCGGAAAACGCTACAGGGTCGCCAGGAACGCAGCATGGACCTGCGACAGCGACTCGAGTTGGGCATCGGGATGATACCCGTCCACCGACGGATCGGGGTCGGGACCGAGCTGGATCGTGCGCAGACCCGCGCGCCTCGCGACGCGCAGCATGGCCGGCGCCGCGATCGCGGCCCCGCGCATTGCGTGCGTGCGACGCAACGCATCCGACCAAGTCGCCACGTACTGCGACGGGTCCAGCGACTCCAGCGAACACACCGTCCTGACACTCGCGTCGAGACCCGCACCTTCCAGCCACTCCCGCGCTTCGGCCCCTGAGGCACGCGTCACCACGGCGAGCGGAAACTCGCTGCTCACCTGCTCCAGCGCGTCGCGCGCCTCGGCGTCGAACGACGGTGCGCGCACGGCAAACTCCCGTGCTGCCAGCTCCGCCGCACGATGCAGCGCCAGCGCGGTACCCGTGGCGTCGAGCGTGAGCATGGGCGCAAGACGTTCGAGCGCTACCGCTGCGGGCACGCCGCGATGTGCGAGCAGCACGCGTTCCACGTCGATGGCGTCTCCTTCCTGTCGCAATGCGTCAGTCAACGCCCGAGCCCTGATCGCGCGGGTGTCGAACAACAGTTCCTCGATCTCGAGGATCAGCGCCACCGACATCACGACCGCGCGCTGGCGTCGTCTGCGTACGCTGCGTCCAGCAGGTCGATCGGGTGCACCACGCGTGTCGCCGACCCCGATCGCAGCAGCCCTGCGCTGATCTGCATCAGGCAACCAGGGTTGCCCGTCACGACAACGGACGCGCCGGTCTCGGCGATGCGACGAAGCTTCGGCGCCAGCACCGCGTCCGACACATCGGGTTCGATGAGGTTGTAAATGCCGGCCGATCCGCAGCACTGATCGCTGTCTTCGAGCGGCACGTGCACCACGTTGCCGATCGCCGCCAGCACCTGCAGCGGCGGCGAGGTGATGCGCTGCGCGTGCTGCAGGTGGCAGGGTGCGTCGTAGGTGATGCGAAGCGGTGTGCGTAGCGACGCCGGCTTCGGGCCCGCCGCCGCCAGCAACTCACTCGCATCGCGCGTCCGCCTGCTCACCGCGTCGGCACGATCGCGCCATGGCGCTTCGTCGTGCAGCAGGTGCGCGTACTCCTTGAGCATGGCGCCGCAGCCCGCCGAGTTGACGACGATGAGGGCGTCGGGGGTCGCCTCGAATGCGGCGATGTTGGCCTTTGCCAGCGTGCGCGCCGTGTCCATGTCGCCGGCGTGTGCGTGCAGTGCACCGCAGCAGACCTGCTGCGACGATGGCACCATCGTGTAGCCGTTCACCGTCAGCACACGGCTGGTCGCCTCGTTGGTGGCCGTCTGCAGTCCCTGCATCACGCAGCCGGTGAGCAGCGTCACCGGACCACGCTCACCGTTGCCCCGCGCCGTCCATGGTCCGCGGCGCAGCACTGGTCGCGTGCCGGCGAGCATCGCCATGCCCGCACCCATTCGGCCTGGCAGGCCCGCGAGTGCCGTCGGCAGTCCGAGCGAGCGCACCACGCGCCCGCCCAGCAGCGCCAGCCTGAGCAGCGACGGCGATGCGAAGACGCTGAGGATGAGGCGCGCGACGAGCGGCGGTGGTTTCGTCGTGCGAAGCGTCGCCCGTGTCGCTTCGAGCAGGTGGCCGTACGGCACGCCGCTCGGACAGGCCGTTTCGCACGCGCGACAGCCCAGGCATCGGTCGATGTGCTGCTGCACGACCGGGTCGGATGGGAGCACGTCGCCGTCGAGCAGTCCGCGCATGAGCACGATGCGTCCGCGCGGACTGTCGTTCTCGTCCTCGAGCGCGAGGTACGTCGGGCACGCCGGCAGGCAGAATCCGCAATGCACGCATGCATCGATGCCCGCCTTCGCCTGCGCGAGCGGCGACCCGGGCAGTGCGCACGGTGTCGTCGTCATGGCCTCGGCGATCGGGAGCGCGTCACGCATGCGGTGTCATCCGGCGGTTGCAGAGCAGTTGTGGGTCGAATGCATGGCGGATGCGTTCCGCCACACCACCAGTAAATGGATCAGCCTCGTTGTTCCACCATGCGGCCGGCAGGCGTTCCACGATGCGCTGCTCGCGCGGCGCAACGTGCTGCAGCACCGCGCGTGCGACACCGGGCGCATCATGCGCGATCACACGAATGGTTCCACGCCCGAGCGACGCGTGAAGGGAAAACGTTGCCCCAGTCGCGGCGAGCGCACTGCGCACGCGATCGATTCGCGCGGGCAGTTCACTCACGGCGCCTGAAAGTCGTAACACAGCCGCTGCCGATGTATCCTGCGTGCTCAGCGCACCCCACACTGCAGGGTCGCATGGTTCATTGTCAGCGATGCGATCGAGCACCACCTGCTGGCCGCGGACGAATGGATCGTTCCCGCCGATGCGTACGAGGATCGCGTCACTGTCTGCGCCGAGACCGATCGCTGCCGCCGTGTGACGGTCGATCCACTCCGCCGCCAGCAGTGACACGGTGTTCGCACGCAACAGGGGCAGCACGACGTCGAGTCGGGCGGGATGGTCGAGTGAGATCGCCAGCGTGACGTCGTGGACTGGCAGTGCACGCAGTCGGAGCGTGACGGAGGTGAGCGGTCCGAGCGTGCCCCATGCGCCGGTATAGAGTCGCACCAGATCGAAGCCAGCCACATTCTTGACGACGCGTCCACCAGGCCGCACCACGTCGCCGTAACCCGTGACCGCCTCGATGCCGAGCACGAGATCGCGCGGCGTGCCGTACGCATGCGACAGCGGGCCGCTGGACGCCGTTGCGATGGTCGCGCCGATGGTTCCATGCCGACTCCCGGCAGGGTCCAGTCCGAGCCACTGTCCCGCTGCGGCGGTCGCCTGTGACAGCTCGGCCAGCGACGTGCCTGCCCGCGCCGTGATGGTGAGATCACCGGGCACGTACTCCGTGATGCCGGTCAGCTCCCGGAGCGACAGCACATGTGTCGCAGTCACCGGCGCGCCGCAGTTGCTCCACGTGTCTGCGCCGCTGATGCGCAGCGGTTCACCTGCCGCAACGAGCTCGCGCATCACCGCGTGCAGGTTTGCCGTGCTACGCGGTGTGTGGACCTGCATGTCCTTTGTTGCCGTCATGCGCGTCCGGCGGGTGCCTGATGCCATTCGCGGCACGAATGAATCGGCACCACCTTGCCGCGATTCGCGCGATGCCCGGGATCGAAGACGTCGCGCAGCCGGCACATGGCCGCGAGTGTGTCTCCATCGAAGAGCGACGGCATGTAGTCGATCTTGTCGAGCCCCACGCCGTGCTCACCGGTGATGGTGCCACCGGCCGCGATGCAGGCGTGCATGATCTCCGTCATGCATTGGTGCACGCGGTGCGCCTCGTCTGCATCGGCCGCATCATAGCTGACACTCGGATGCAGGTTGCCGTCGCCCGCGTGGAAGATGTTCCATACGGCGAGGCCATGCGTCCGGCCGATCGTCTCGATCTGCCGCAGCACGGCGGGCAGTTGCGTGCGTGGTACCACGGCATCCTGCAGCACGAGATGCGGCGCCGCGCGACCCATCGCACCGAAAGCCTTCTTCCGTCCCTGCCAGAGCAGCGTGCGTTCGGCCGCGTCGCTCGCGATGCGCACGTGTCGCGCACCGTGCCCGCGGCAGAGTGCGTCCACATTGGCGACATCCTCGTCGAGCCCATCCTCCACGCCGTCGAGATCCACCAGCAGCACCGCCTCACAATCAGTCGGATAGCCCGCGGCATATACCGATGCCTCGACGAGGCGCACGGCCGCGCCGTCCATCATCTCGAGGGCAGCCGGCAGAATGCCACGCGCGATGATCGCACTCGTCGCCGTCGCCGCGTCATGCAGCGACATGAAGTCGGCGAGCAACGTGCGGACGCGCGGCGGATTCGGCAGCAGCCGTACCGTGCAATCGAGCGCAATGCCGAAGCACCCTTCCGATCCCACGAACGCGCCGAGCAGATCGTATCCCGGCGACTCACCATGCGGTGCGCCGAGCATCACGATGTCACCATCGGGAAGGATCACGGTGCAGGCGACGGTGTGATTCAGTGTGACGCCGTACTTGAGGCAGTGCGGCCCGCCCGCATTCTCCGCCACGTTGCCGCCGATGGTGCATGCGGTCTGGCTCGACGGATCGGGCGCGTAGTGCAAGCCGTGCACGCCAGCCGCCTTTTGCAGCGTGGTGTTCACCACACCCGGTTCCACGGTCGCGATGCGGTTCACCGGATCGAGATCGAGGATGCGCGTGAGCCGATTGAGCCCGACGAGCACGGTACCATCTGCAAGTGCGCCGCCGCTGAGGCCCGTGCCGGCGCCACGCGGCACGAACGGCACGCCATCGTGCGCCAGTGTACGCACCACGGCGATCAGTTCATCGCGTGTGCCTGGGAACACCGCCAGCGATGGTGTCTGCTGATAGCCCGGCAACCCGTCGCTTTCGTATGCGACGAGCGCACTGGGTCGTTCCAGTACCCGACGAGCACCGACGATCGATGCCAGCCTGTTCGCGAGCGCGTGCGTGGACATTCAGTTCGACGCCGGGCCGTCGCCTCGTTCACGTGCATGCCGGTCAGCGGCATCCTCGAGATCGGGCAGCCCGGCGCGGATGGTGGCCTCGAGCTGCACCAGTCGCGTGAGTGGGTTGCGACCAGCGAGCATGTCGTACTGCAACTCCGGATCGACCTGCAGCATGTGCGCCACCTGGAACGACAACGCGGACGGATCGTCGGGCAGCTCCGGCACGTCGGCGGTGAGATCCTGCAACACCATCGACGCCCTGATCGCCCGGGTGGCCAGCTGCTGCACCTGTGCCGCGACGACGGCGGTGCGGACGGGATCGTCGGCATGATCCTCGTGCTCGGACACGTGCCCCACACGATACGGCGTGCCGATGTCGAGAAAGGTCTCGAAGCGGAAGCGTTGGGTGCCGGTGACGATGATGTTGGCGCGACCGTCAGGCAGCAGGTCCAGTGCGCTGATCTCCGCGATGCATCCGATACGACCCGCCGGCAGCATCTCTTCCGGCGCGCCGCGTGGTGGCATGATCAGTCCGAACACGCGCGTGGTGTCCTTCACGTCGCGCAGCATGGCGCGATACCGCGGCTCGAACAGGTGCAGCGGAACGGAGGCGCCCGGCATCAGCACGAGGCCAAGCGGGAAGAGCGGAATCGGGGAAAAGATCACCCCTGAAAACTACTACGGGCGCGAGCGGCAGGTCGGCGCAGCGCGGTCAGTTGGTCTCGTGGTGGTCAGCGGCGACCTGTTCCACCATTGCCAAAAGCTCGCGCAGCTCGAATGGCTTCGAGATGGCGGGGCAGCCCGTGCGCGCGAGAAACGCGAGGGCTTCCTCGTCACCCGTGTCGCCGGAGGAAAACAGGAACCGTCGGCCCAGGCTCGCGCTCGCGTCGCTGATGAGTGCGTGCAACTCCATGCCGTTCAGGCGCGGCATCCGCATGTCGGTGACGACCACGTCGAATCCGCCGCCGAGCGTCTCACCGTCGAGCAGCATGGCGCGTGCGCATTCGCCATCCTCCGCTTCGACGACACGCCATCCCCGTCGCACGAAGTAGCGACGCAATGCGGAGCGCAGTGTGGACTCGTCATCGACGAGCAATACCGATCGCGTCGGCTCACTCACAGATGTCTCACGAGGCGGTGTGGCCCCGGCCAGTGGATGGTTCGAGCTGATCATCGTCGATCGCGTCGTGTGTGAAGGGAGCGGGAAGTTATCACCTCCGGAACGGCGCAAGAAGAGACGAATCAATTAGAAATCGTACACCAAAACAAAAGCCCGTTGCAGCGAGGCAACGGGCTTTTGTAACGGTTCGACATCAGTGCGTCGATGCGCCAGCGGCGATCTGAATCAGGCCACCTGCCAGAAGCCCGCCAAAGCGTTTCCGTCATCGCTGTCGCGGAGCTTTTCGAAAGCGCGCTCACGGATCTGACGGATGCGCTCGCGCGTCACGCCGAGCAGGTCACCAATGCGCTCGAGCGTCATTGGTTCTGCCGCGTCATCGAGACCGTAATACATGGTCAGGATCTGGCGCTCGCGGATGGTGAGATGCTTCTGGATCGCGTCCTTCACGAAGACGCGCATGAGGCGCTCGTCGGTGGCTTCCTCGATGTCGCGGCCATCGCTGACGGAGAAGCGCTCGCCAAGGGTGCTGGCGTCGCGATCGGACTTGTCGACGGGGGCGTCCAGCGAGGTCTCGCTGGTGGTCATCTGGCGCTGCGCGCGGACGGTGTCGGCGTCCTCGTTGATCATCTGGCCGAGCTCGGAATCGGTCGGTTCGCGATTAAGCTTGGTGGCGAGGATCTGCTCGGCCTTGGCCATGCGGAGCAGCGCCGAGTTCTGATTCAGCGGGACGCGGATGCTGCGGGTCTGTTCGGCGAGGGCCTTGAGGACGGCCTGGCGCACCCACCACACGGCGTACGAGATGAACTTGACACCCTGATCGGGATCGAACTTCCGGACGGCCTTCAGGAGCCCCTCGTTGCCGATGGCGACGAGTTCGGCGAGATCCAGGCCATGACCCTGGTACTTCTTCACGTAGCTGATCACGAAGCGCAGGTTGGCCGTGACGAGGCGCTCGGCGGCGGCGGCGTCACCCTGCTGTGCCAGTCGGGCAAGCGCCCGTTCTTCGGCAACGCTGCCGATCAGCGGCAGGCGCTTGATGTCGGCGAGGTACTGATCGAACGTGCTGCCCCCGCTTGCGCGGGTGGTGGTCTGACGGCTCCGCGATGACGCGACCTTCTCCATGGAATCTCTCCCCGTGCGTGTGCACCTCGACCGCCGGTGCCAGCCATCTTGTCTTCATCAGGTCGAGGGCTGGTCGGCGCGATGCCCAGAACCGAGTGATGCCGGCTCTGTTGCGCCAAATAACCGTCATGCGCACATGACAAGTCAAGTGTCAACTTTTCTGTACACTTTCCAGCCCGAATGACGGTGACATGTGGCCTGCGTTAGCACTCTGGCCACGAGAGTGTCAACCTTGCGACATACGTCGAATAGCTGTGTCCGTTTCAAGTTGTCGTCTTGCAACAACTTCACCGGCCGCGCCTCGTATGCCGGTTAGCGCTCCCCGCGCACCAGCTGCGCATATCCACGTCGCCGACCGAAGCGTCGAGCCGCGTTGCAGTCGGACATCCAGACGTCGATCCGGCCGCCCTTGATGACGCCGCCCGTGTCGTCCGCAAGGAAGCGCCCGTACGTGGTGCGGCCGAAAAACAGGTCCACGTCCCGGCCCAGCGGAAAGAGCGCACGGTCGACGGCGATGATGCCGTCACGCACCAGGTTGCCGCGCCGCGTGCGGCCCTGCAGGCAGTAGGCGGTGACCGACACGGCGATCCGCTCTCCGGCTCGGGCACGCTCCTCGATGCTCCGGAAGAGTCGGCCCTTGGGCAGCGTCACCGTGGGAAGCGACACTGTCGGCCGCGCGGACGTCTGACGCCGATTCAGGGGCACCGGCACGGCGACGGTGTCGTCCCGAGTGGTCGAGGGGCTGGCTGCGGAGTCGGGAGTTGCCGAGCTGTCGATCGTCAGCGTGTCGCCGGCGCTCACGTCGGGTGGAGGGCGCGTCGGAAAGGACGACGGATGTGTGATGAACCACCATGCGGCGGCACCTGCAACGAGGTAGGTCGCGATGCGGGCGCGCTGCCGCCTCCGTCGTCGCCGCTGACGAGCAGCGAACGTCGGCGTGGGCGCGTCGGTCACGTCCGCAGGAGGGCGGCGATCGCCACGTCGCGGGGCACCGCCGTGCCGTAGCCGCGATCGGCACCCGCCATGGCGCCGCAGCGCGCCGGCAGGGCGTATTCCACCGTGCCCGCGCGCGACTTCTTGTCACCCGCCGTTGCGTCGATGATCGCGTCGGCGGTGAGCACACCGGGCATGGTGAGCGGCAACCCGAAGTGCTGCAGCGCGGCGTGCACCTGCGCCTCGAGCGCCGGATCGCACAGGCCGAGCGCGATCGCCATGCGTGTTTCGGCGAGCATGCCGAACGCCACGCAGGCGCCGTGCGGCACCGTGTATTCCATCAGCTGCTCCACGGCGTGACCGACGGTGTGGCCAAGGTTGAGCACTTTGCGGAGGCCCTGTTCGCGTTCATCGGCCGCCACCACGCCCGTCTTGATCTCGGCGCTGCGCATGACGATGTGCTGCCAGTCGGGCGACGTGAGCTCGGTGGAGGCGACCATCGCGAAGTACTCCGGATCGCAGATGATGCCATGCTTGAGCGCTTCGGCCAGCCCGTTGACGCGTTCGATCAGCGGCAGCGTGCCGATGGTGTCGAGGTCCGACACCACGGCCACCGGTGGGTGGAAGGCGCCGACGAGGTTCTTGCCGTGCGGCGTATCCACTCCGGTCTTGCCGCCGATCGACGCATCCACCATCGCCAGCACCGTCGTCGGCACCTGCACGAAGGGAATGCCACGCAGGAACGTCGCAGCGACGAAGCCGGTGAGATCGCCCACCACACCGCCGCCCAGCGCAATCAGCAGGCTGTCGCGGCCGAATTGCGCGTCGAGCAGGGCGTCGGTGATGCGGGCCCACGACAGGCGTGTCTTCTGAACCTCGCCCGGGGGAATCGACACCAGTACGCAGCGATCCTCGCCCAACTGCGCGGCAATTTGCGGGGCGTAGAGCGGGCCGACCACGTCATCAGTCACCACCGCCACGCGATGGGCGCGCCGGACCTCGGGCACCAGCGAGGCCAGCGACGACAGGATGCCGTGTCCGACGTGCACGGGATACGGCAGCACGTGGCACGTCGAGACGCTCATGCGGTGCTGCCTACCAGGTGACTTCGCCCGCGCCGGCGCGCTTGTTGGCGACGCGTGCCAGGGTGAAGAGCAGGTCGGACAGTCGGTTCAGGTAGATGACGATCAGGTCGGGCACGTCGGCGTCGTGCTGCAGCGTGACCACGCGGCGCTCCGCGCGACGGCAGACGGTGCGCGCGACGTGGAGCGCCGCAGCCTTGGGCGTGCCACCGGGCACGATGAAGGCGGTCAGCGGCTCCAGCTCGGCCTCGCCGGCGTCGATGGCACGTTCGAGCTGGTCGATCCGCTCCTCGTCGATGCGCGCCTTGGCGAGCTGCTCGCTCATCTTCTCGCGATCGGGCGTGGCGAGGATGGCGCAGATGCCGAACAGGTCGCGCTGCACCGGCACCAGCACCTCGTCGATGCGCGGCATCAGTTCCACGGCGCGGGCCATGCCGATGACGGCGTTCAACTCGTCGACATCCCCATACGCTTCGACGCGCGGGTTGTCCTTGGCGACCCGTCCGCCTCCGAAGAGGCCCGTGTCACCCTTGTCGCCAGTGCGGGTGTAGATCTTGAAAGACATGCGAGAAAACTAACAGGCCCTCCGATCGAGAGCGTCGTTCGAGGGGTCAGAGTACTTGAACGGCTGGCCTCGCGAACTGCATGGGAGTCGGAGCGCACGGAGCTCACGGAGTGCGTCACTTGCAGCGCTCCTCGATCTTCCTTGCATCTCTGACTTTTTTGGGGGGGATAGCTCGGGGAGTCCGGAGAGTGCGCCCCTTGCGATCTCCGGCGCAGCGCGAGACATCGCTGACTTTTTTTGTGAACTGCTTTTCCAAAAAAATCATCGGCGCGCGATGGGCAGAGCGTCGTGGCGCGCACCCCTCCGTCCGCTCCGTCCGCTCTTGTCCCCAAAAGTCAGCGATGCGTCCCGCTGCCGCGATCGTTGCAAGCGACGCACTCTCCGGTCTCCCCGGCCTATCGTCACAACGCAGTTAAATCAGCGTCGCAGCGAGTTGTTTGCTGACGCGATGCGAACCATCGGCAGGACATCGTCACCGACCATGTGTTCGCCGAGCGGTGAGGTGCGCTCGGGCACGACGTCGTCGCCGAGGACAACGAGGGTGCGCGTCGCGA
>JAYWIJ010000154.1:0-10875 GCA_043788935.1 Gemmatimonadaceae bacterium
TCACCGTGCTCCCCAGCGCAAACTGGGATCGCGGGCTCGACATCCAGTTCGACGCGTTCGCGCATTCGGAGATCGATGCCGATGAGTTGCGCCGCGAACTCGAGGTCATCATCCAGGAAGCCGCGCGCAAGGAAGACACGCCGGGCGCCGTCACGTCGGAGACGCTGTACGAAGTGCTGCACGACCGGCATCGCATGCGGCGCTGGCGCATCGGACGCGAGGCGGGGCTGCGCACCTTCACGCACGAGATGGTGCGCGGCTTCTACCGCAACTGGTACACGCCCTCCAATTCCATCCTCGCGATCGTCGGCGACGTGGATGCCGCGGCGGTGCAGGCGGCGGTTGGTGAGCGCTACGGACGACTGCCGGCACAGGACCCGCTGCCCAATCACGGGCCTGAGGAATTGCCGTGGATCGGCGCGCGATATCGTGCGCTCACCGGTGACGTGCAGCAGTCGCACGCCACCTTCGGCTGGAACACCGTCGGTCCGCTGCATCCCGACGCCGCCGCGCTCGACGTGGCGTCGTCGGTGCTGTCCACCGGTCGCGCCTCACGCCTCTACCGCGCCATCCGTGAGCGTGGGCTGGCGATGAGCGCCTCGGCGTATCACTACACGCCGACGCAGCGTGGCGTGTTCGCCATCGGCATCGTGGGTGCCGATGCGACACTGCCGCACGCGCTGGCCGCGGCATGGACGCACCTGCGTGCATTGCAGCATGACGGTCCCGCTGCCGATGAACTCGAACGCGTGAAGCACCTGGTGCGCACACGCCGGCTGCGCTCCGAGGAATCGATGGAAGGGCAGGCGAGCGAGATGGTGGCGTGGGAAGCGCTGGGAGGTGCCGATGTCGGCGATGCATACTGGGCCGCGGTGGATGCGGTGACGGCTGCTGATGTGCAGCGTGTGTTGCGCAGCTGGTGCCGCGACGAGACGGTGGCGGTGGTCAGTTACCGTCCGCAGGGTGCGGAACCGTTGGCGGAATCCGGCGCGCAGCTGGTGGCATCGTGGAACGCTCGCGCCGGTGAGCCGCTCGTCATCGAACCGCGCACGGTGCCCGATGCTCCCGCGCTAGGCAGCGTGCCGACGTTCGAGGAGCGTGTCGGCGACGTGCACGTCTATCGCACGTCGGACGGCGTGCCGGTGCTCGTGCGGCGCAAGCCGGGCGCCCGTATCGCGCACATGGGCTGCTACGTGCATGGCGGCGCGGTGCACGAACCGCTGCACATGGCCGGCCTGACGAGCGTCATGGCGCGCACGTCGATCAAGGGCACGGCAACGCGCACCGCCGCGCAGATCGCCGAGGATGGCGAGCGGCTCGGTGGCAGCGTGTCGACGTCGAGTAGCAAGGAAGTGGTGGGATGGTCGATCAGCGTGCCGCTGGACGACGTGCCGCACGCCGCCGCACTGCTGGCGGACGTGGTGCAGCATCCCACGTTCGCGGCGGATGCGGTGGCCACGGAACAGGCGCAGCTGCTGACGGAGTTGCGTGCTCGTCGTGACGACATGGTGCGTCATCCGCTGAGCGTCGCGCGACAGGCGCTGTTCGGTGCGCACACCTACGGCATCGATGCGCTCGGGACGCCCGACGGCGTGGCCGCCATCACGCCGGATGCGCTCCGACGCTGGCATGCACAGGCGATCCTCGGCGGTGAGACAGTGCTGGCCATCGTCGGTGATGCGGAGCCGCAGGAACTGGCACGGCAGCTGGCTTCGGCGTTCACGATGCTGCGCCCGGCGCCGGTCGCGCTGATCGCTGCGCCGGAGCTGCAGACGCAGCGCGTGGAGCTCGTCGACGAGCGCACCAAGCAGCAGAGCGCGGTGGCGATGCTGTTTCGTGGTCCGGCGCGGCGCGATGGCATGCGCTACGCCACCGCACTGATGACCGGCGTGGCCAGTGGACTCGGTGGCCGGTTCTTCGAATCGCTGCGCAGCCGGCAGTCACTGGCATACAGCGTGTTCGTGAGCGCCTCGACACTGCAGCAAGCTGGCATGATTTCGGCGTACATCGCCTGTGCGCCGGAACGCGAACTCGAAGCGCGCGAGGGGCTGCTGCGTGAGTTCGCGATGCTGCGTGACGAACCGGTCACCGCCGACGAGCTCGAACGTGCGCGCACGTACGCTATCGGTATGCATGCGTTGCGGCAGGAGAGTGCCGGTGCGCAGCTCGGCGACATGATCGATGCCTGGATGACCGGCGATGGCCTCGTGGAGCTGGATGCGGAGGTGCCGCAGTTGCGCGCGGTGACGGCAGCCGACGTGCAGCAGGTGGTGCGGCAGTGGACCGACCCCGAGCGTCGCGTCGAGGCGATCGTGCGCGGCGTCGCGAAACCCTGAGCGTTACGGCGTGGCGTCGCTCAGGCCGCGAATGGCACGCCGGAGTGAGGTGTTCGCCAGTCGCAGCCGTCCGCCTGGGCCGCGCAGACCGCGGCGCGTGTTGTAGTCGCCGGCGTCACCCACGATCACGCCACCGATCGTGGGTCGCGCGCTGGCCCACGCCAGCACACCCCAGATGCCGCGATCCTGCGCCACCTCGCCCTGCGTCCACGGGAAGCCCGCGGTCAGCAGCACCCACTCGTCCGAGGTCACGTTCTGCGCCGTACGCACTGCGCGCCAGCGATCGGCGGCCTGCATGCGCGCCTCGAGCGTCACACCGCCGCGGAAGCCCGGCTGGAGCACGTATCCGATGCCGTCGAGTCCTGAGCGCTCCGTCGCGGCCCACGCCGCCAGCACGCTGTCGCGCGTGTCGAACGTGGCGATGGCGGCCAGCACCCGCGTGCGCGGACGCAGCGTGTGCGCCGTCCTGGCGAGCGTCGTCAGCAGCGGCTGCCACTCCGATGCTTCGCGCGGGCCGACGATCATGACGCCCATGCCGTTGGGATCATCCAGCGGCACGAGAATGTCGGGGCGCAGGCGACGCATCACCTGATCGACGAGTTGCGTCCGCTCGCGCTCCCACGCCGTCGGCGCGAACCGCACGCGGAGTGCCTCCTTCAGGTCCCAGCCGAGCGTGACGGCGATCAGCGTGCTGTCGGCGCGGTACGCTTCCAGGGCTCGCGAGAGCGAGTCGAGGGCACGCGCCGTGGCGCCGGAAGGTGCGATCGTCACACCGATCACGTCGACGCTGGCGCTGTCGGCGAGATCGGTGTCGTAGCGGAGTGCCAGTGGCGCCGGGACGCCGCGGAGCGCCGGCAGGATCTGCACACCCACCAGCAACGGCGTGTCGGTGGGACGCTCGCGCAGCGGGGCCAGCGTCCAGCGGGAAAAGCTGCGCACCCCGCGCACAGCCTGCGGCAGTTCGCTGGCGAATGCGACGATCGCCACCACCGAGTACAGGCCGATGAGGCCACGCACCGACGCGTTCACCGCCCAGCGCGCACGATACGCCGGTGCCATTAGCGGCGGTGCGAAGGCGAATGGCGACCACAGTGCCACGGGACCGGCGAGATAGCCGATCGAGCCGGCGATGGCCGTCGGCAGGGCGTGCAGTTCCGCGGGCAGCGTCGCGCCATTGCCTGCGGCGTATTCCACCCATCCTGCCGCGGCGAGAATGCAGTCGTAGAGCACGATCGGCACGACGATCGCACGCGCACCGAGTCGCCGAACCAGCGTGATGAACGCCTGCGCCGCCACCATCGTGAGCAGCAGCGGCCAGATCCAGCTCAGCGCCGCCACCGTGCGTCCATCGAGCAGTGAACTCCCCACCACGCGGATCAGCGCCGCCGGCAGCAGCAGCAACCCGGTCAGCGCCGTCAGCGACGCCCAGCCGCGCGGCGCTTCTGCCACGCGTGCGAGGCGTCCGGCGAGCCCGACATCCCACATCAGCATCAGCAGTGCGCCAACCAGGGACAGCAACGGCAACGCGACGGTCACCGGTGGCTCACGGAGTGCAGGGAAGTGGTGACATGCGGGACGGTGGGACAGGATGGACGCACACGCGGCGGTCGCGCACGCTGGCGCACGCGGCAGCCTATGGCGACGGGGCAGGTGTGGCAACTGCTGGCCGGTATGCTGGTGAACCGCTTTCTTGTCCTCATGCGCCGCAACGACGTGCTCACACCAGCGAACCTGATCTCCCTGTCGCGACTGGCGATGGCGGGTGTGTTCGTCGGCGTGCACGATCCCGACTGGCGGCTGGCCGTCGTGCTCACCGCCATGGCGTCCGACGTGCTCGACGGCGTCATCGCCCGCGTGTCGCATACCACCAGCCGCATCGGCGCTCTGATCGACCCGATCGCCGATCGCATTTTCATGCTGGTGGCGTTCATCGCGGTCACGGTGGATGGTCTCATCTCGCCGTGGCAGCTCGGCATGCTGATGGTCCGGGACGTGATGACGGTGATCGGCTGGTTCGTGGCCCGCAACGTGAGCTGGTTGCGAGAGATCACCTTCCAGGCGCGCTGGCCCGGCAAGGGCGTGACCGTGCTGCAGTTCGTCACGCTGCTCGCCGCGCTGCAGGCACCGCGGCTGGTGGCGGGGCTGGCACTCGCCGCTGGTATTCTCGCGCTCGTCGCGACGGTCGACTACACGCTGATGCTGTGGGAGAACCGGTCCGGCGGGCCCAAGGATCTGGCGCGACGTGTTGCCGGCGATTCGGCTGCATCCGACGCACTCGGGTGATCGTGGTGTCGCTGGTAGCCTCGCTGCAGGCGTGCAGGATGGTCCGGTATGCCGCGCTGGCCGGTCTGCTAATGGCGTGCGCCTCGATCGCGCAGGGGCAGCGTGCACCGGCAGCGTCGCGTCCCTCGCGCTTTCGCCCGGAAGTGAGGGCGGACGCGCTCCTGGCACGCGACGCCGTCGCACAGGTGGCCGTGGGTGTCGTCGCGGCGGCGGCCTACAACCTCCGTCTCGCGCTCGACGTGGGTGCCGGCGGCGTACGTGACGCCTCGGGTGGTGTGAGCGCTGCGGGACGTGTGGACCTGCTGGCGCGCTGGCTCAGCGATCCGTTCAGGCAATCAAAGCGCGCCGTGCACGCCGGAGGGGGCGTCGGGGTGCTTCTCGCGCAAGGTGCGGCGCCGCGGCCAGTGGCCATCGTCACAGTCGGCGTGGAAGGCACCAGTGACGGACCGTGGGTGCCCGGCGTCGAGCTTGGGTTGGGAGGGGGCGTACGACTCGGCGTCACGTTGCGTCGGGCACCAGCCAGACAGCGCTGAGCCGCACTCGGTCTCCCGCCGCCTCAAGCGGACGGCGCGGCGAGCCGACACTCAATGGCAGAGTCTGGTTCCGCCCCTCCCGGATCCCGTCATCAGTCACCCACCGATGGACGCACACAGCAGCTCGACCACGAATACGGCCCGGTCCGATGCGCTCGCACGGGCCACGGCGCTCGCGAGTCGCGCGAAGGAACTGCGCCGCGCGCAGGTCGAGGTGCAGGACCTGACCGCGCGCGAGGTGCAGGTGCTGGCGCGCACGGCGGCGGCGTTCTTCGATGCGGTGCCGCTGCCGGAGTTCACCGCCGCGCTGCTGCCGACGTCCGCGCGGGCACTGCGGCGCATGCGACATCGCATTCTGCATCGTACGGTGCACACGACATCCACCGGCACCATGATCCACGCGATGCTGCTGGGCCGCGACGGTGTGCTGCGGCTCTTTTCGGCGCGCACCGCCGATTCGCGCGACCTGCTGCTGAGCCTCGAACCGGGGCGTCCATTGCCGCCGACGGTCATTCGCGACGTGGTGGAATGGACGCCGACGTTGCGCGTCGCGGGGTTCCGTCCATTCGAGATTCTGGAGAAGCTGTCCGGATCGCTCGATGCGGTGGAGGAGCAGATTGCCGAAGCGGAGGAAAAGGTGCAGGTGCAGAAGCAGGCCCTCGCGAGTGGCGACCTGACGGCGCTGCTCCCGGGACGCGCCGACGCGCGCGCACCGTTGGCGCTGCCTGCGGAAATCATCGATGACAGCAACGAACGCGTCGACGTGCGCTCATCGTCACCATCACCCGTGGTGATCCCGGCGACTCCTGTACGCGCCGCGGCGGTACGGGCCACACCCGCTGCAGCGCACGGCAATGCCCTGCCGTTCGACATCTTCGACGCAGTCGAAGCGGTCGCGGCCACCACCGCGCCACATTTGCCGCAGGACGCTGACAGCATCGCTGCGGAAGCGGACGAGCCGTCACGCCCTGCGCTCGATGATGAGCCCGAGGAATGGGACGAGCCCGAGGTGGTGTCGCCGCCGAACGTTTCGGCGCGTTCATCGCTCTTTCCTGCATTGCCGCCGCCGCGTTGACGTCAGCACGGCGCGCCACCGCTGCAATGCTGCGATTCACAGTACACTGAAAGCAGAACGCCCCTCGTACGTGAAGTACGGGGGGCGCTTCGCATGCAGTGTACTGCGAGGTCAGGCGGGGACGGTCTCAGTCTCAGTTTCTTCGACGTCCGCCGACTCCGTGCTGACTTCTTCACCGACGAGCGCATCGATCGCAGCGGCATCGGTGTCGTTCTCGACCGGCGTGATCACCGGCGCTTCCTCGGTCACTGCGGCAGCCTTGGGCGGCTGAACGAAACGCTCACCCAACTTGCGCAGGTCGTTCACATCGGCGGGCTTCAACTCCGGATATCGCTCGGCGAAGTAAGCCATCGTCTCGGTGAACCATTCCGCCTGATGATCGGGGGAGGCACCGATGACTTCACACCGCATGATCTGCTGGAACAACTCGTCACGCGCCTGCTCGAACGGCGTCGGCGGCGTCACAACTCGACGCTGTCGATTCTTTTTGGTCAAATTCACCTCATGGGTTGCAGCTGTAATGCTGGAAAACTAGTCACGAACACCCTGATCTTCCAGCGAGACGGAGAATTCATTCGTTCGCTCGACCCGCTCCATGATGAGCGCAGCAAGTGGTGCCGGGCGTTCCAGCGGCAGTAAGCGCATGGCGCTTGGCAGCCGCACGACTGACGCAGCCGCTGGTGCGAGCATCGGATCTTCCTGTCCAGTGACGCGCAACGTGCCCGGATCGCTGGCGGACAGTGGCAGGGCATCCTCCTCCTCCGCCACCGCCCGCGCCAGATCGAGCAGGTGCCGGGCTCCCTGACTGCCGGTGTACGGCGCCGAAAATCGCGCCACGTAGCGGTCGGGCATGTTGCCCGGTTCCGCCACGGCTGCCCGCAGCACTGGACCCAACAGATCCACTACCCCGAGCGGCCGGCTCGAGATCTCGAGGAGCGCCGGCCCGGTCTGTTCGCGCACCGCTTCGATCTCCGGACCACCCGCCGTGTCGTTCGGGGTCGGGGAGCAGAGCACCATGGCGTCGATCCGCTCGGGCCGGATGGCCGCGAGCCGGCGGACGACCACGCAGCCGAGATCCTGCCCGACCGCGACCACGCGCGAGATGCGCAGCAGCGCCAGCGCCCGGTCGAGGTAGCGCGCCTGCGCCGAGACGGTGTACGGGCCTCCGACCGGCCGATCCGATTCACCGAAGCCCAACAGATCGGGCACGATCACCTGGCAGCCGTTGGCCAGCAAGATCGGCGCGACCTGCTGCCAGAGCGGTGCGCAGGTGGTGAAACCGTGGACCAGCAGTACTGCCGGGCCGCCATGGCCATAGCGCATGGCGTGCAGCGCTCCGGGGCCGACCGGGAGCCGGACATAATCCCCATCGTGCGGGAAATACGGCAGCACCGAGCGCGTCTGCGGCAGCCGTCGTTGCGACGGTGTCACGGAGGTGAAGGCGGGTGTTGCGATGGCGGGCGGTCGCGGCACGGGGGCAAGATACCACTGCGGGAAAGCGCGTCCGGCGCGAATGAACTAGCGCTTCCCACCGCTGTACACCTACCCTTCTGAAGCGCAGCCGAGTCGGCTGACATGATTTCGAGGCAGGGGAGCCCGGCGACGCCGCGTCGATGCTGCCCGCACACCAGACAGGTCGCAGCTCGCTGCGTCCGCCACCGCTGAGGATGCCCCATCGTGAGCGCGAAGGTCCGCAAGACGTCCAATAATTCAGGCTTCATCGTCGCCCTCGCGGGCATCGTGCTCGCCGGCGGTGGCTTCATCTGGTGGAAGACGCAGCAGCCGCCCGCCGCGGCGCCGATGGTGATGCCGACCGTCACCGACTCGCTGCTCGCCAGCAAGGCGCGTGGCTACACGATCGGCTCGCCCGACGCGAAGGTCGAGATCATCGAGTTCGCCGACTACGAATGCCCGGCCTGCGGCAACTACGCCAACATCACCGAGCCTGATGTGCGCAAGAACCTCATCGACGCGGGCATCGCGCGGTACACGTTCTACGACTTCCCGTTGCTGAACGTCCACCAGAACACGGTGCCCGCCTCGATGTCGGCCGCCTGCGCCGACGATCAGGGCAAGTTCTGGGAGATGCACGACGCGATCTTCATGGGCCAGATCGAGTGGAATGGCATTGCCACGAGCAATCCGCGCAAGGTGCTCACCGGCTACGCCGAGAAGCTCGGGATCGACATGGGCAAGTGGAACACCTGCATGGATGCGAACACGCACGAGGAGCGCATCCGCGCCAACTACGCGCTCGGCATGACCAAGCAGGTGCAAAGCACGCCGACGTTCTTCGTCAATGGCCAGATGTATCCCGGGGCGCTGCCGTACGACGACATGAAGAAAGCCGTGGATGCGGCGCTGGCCGCGTCGGCCCCGATTCCGGCCACGGTGCCGGAAGTCAAGAAGAACTAAGGCAGATTCGCCACGGACACGGCAACGATCGCGGGGTGCGCCGCCAGGGTGCGCCCCGCGTTTTTTTGTGCGCGCGATGTGAAGGTTCACATGTGCGAACGTTGTGTGTTTTCTCTGATGTATCACCGATACTGTCAGCCGGAACCGACGCGAACGATGCTCGCGCATCACTGCGCAAGGCGGTTCCGTGTGGTTTCCATCCCTCTGCCCGCATCACGCGCATCACTGCGTCACTCACCCACGAGTTCCGATGTCCGCCACCGCGAGCACAGCTGCCTCGCACGACAGTGTCGTCGCCGGTGAACCCGCATCGATCGATCCGCGCATGGCGTCGCCGGCCCGACTCGCGTCATTGCGTGCCACCGGATTGCTCGATGGCACCAGCAACGCGGTGCTCGATCGCCTCACGCGGCTCGTGACGCGCCTGCTCGGCGTGCCGGTCGCGCTGGTGACGCTCGTGGACGATCGTGACCAGCACTTTCCCGGACTGACGGGGCTCGGCGGGTGGGCGGGTGACCAGCGATCCACGCCGCTGTCGCACTCGTTCTGCAAGCACGTCGTGATGTCGGAGTCGCTCCTGCTGGTGCATGACGCATCGATGCATCCATTGGTGCACGACAACGGCGCGCACACCGAGCTCGGTGTCGTGGCCTACGCCGGCGTGCCGCTGCGCAATGCGGAAGGGCATACCTTCGGCGCCCTGTGCGCGATCGACACCAACCCGGTGGAGTGGAGCCCGGAGCAGATTGCCATTCTCGAGGACCTGGCTGAAGCGGCGATGGCCGAGATCGAATTGCGATCCACCATCCGGACCCTCGTGGCCACGCAGGTGAAGCTGCAGTCGCTGGTGTCGCGCGACGAACTCACTGGTTTGCTGAACCGGCGCGGATTTTCCGACTTGGCAAGTCGGCACATTGCGCTGGCCGAGCGGACGAAGGCGCCTTTCCTCATCGCCGCACTCGATCTCGACGAGTTCAAGGCGATCAACGACACGTTCGGCCATGACGCTGGCGACGCTGCGCTGGTGGAGGTGGCCGAACTGCTGACCACGACCTGCCGCGCGTCGGACATTCTCGCGCGGCTCGGTGGCGACGAATTCATGCTGCTGCTGGCCAACAGCGGTGTGGACGAAATGCATCGCGTGCGTGAGCGGCTCCACGATGTGCTCGAACGCCGCAATCAGCAGGTTGGCCGGGATCGCCGTCTGGGGCTCAGCATCGGCATCGCCGTGTGGACGCCCAAGCATCCGAAGTCACTGGCGTTGTTGCAGCGGCAGGCCGACGAATCGATGTACGCCGACAAGCGTGCGCGCCGCGAACGCGCCGCCGGAGGTTCTGCCGGTACTGCGTAACGCCTTGAAGGTGCGATCAGCGACGGCGCGAGCCGGTCTCGTTGGACGCGGCGATGCGCACGATCGGCAGCACGTCGTCACCCACCATCTGCGTGCCGAGCGGCGTGTTGCGCTCAGGCACCACATCGTCGCCCAGCACCACCAGCGTGCGCGTGGCCACCGTGCTGGCCAGTGGCTCCGGCACACCCAGCATACGGATGTACGTCTCGATGGCGCGATCGAACGGCAGCTCGCCGGCGAGCGTGTCCACATACAGCAGTGCGTTGCGCACGTGCGTTTCGAGCACCGCCTCTTCAGCCCGTGCCTGCGCAAGCCGCAGGCGTCGCTCGGCGGCGTCGCTGAGCTTGCGGGGGAACAACGTGTCGGGGAAGAGGCGGCCGAGGAGGCTCATGTATCGAAGACTAAGCGGGGCAAGCGGTTGCGGCCAGCGGAACACCGGCACCGGTGACGTGCTGACGTCCCGGTACCGGCGCCATTCTCACGATTCCTGCGCTTCGTACTGCGCCTTGAGTCCAGCCACGACGGTCGGGTCCGCAAGCGTGGTGGTGTCGCCCAGTGCGCGCCCCTCGGCGATGTCGCGCAACAGGCGCCGCATGATCTTGCCGGACCGCGTCTTGGGGAGGTCGGCGCTGAAGAGGATGTCGTCAGGCTTGGCGATCGCGCCGATCTTTTCACCCACGAAGTCGCGCAGTTCATCGCGGAGCGACGACGATGCATGAAACCCCTCGCGCAGCGTGACGAAGGCGGCGATGGCCTGGCCTTTCAGTTCGTGCTCCTTGCCGACCACCGCTGCTTCCGCCACCGACGGATGGCCGACCAGCGCGCTCTCGACTTCCATCGTGCCGATGCGATGTCCCGCCACGTTGAGTACGTCGTCCACGC
>JAYWIJ010000155.1:0-3047 GCA_043788935.1 Gemmatimonadaceae bacterium
ACGCAGTAATCCGGTCCGCCTGAAGCGGAAGAAGCAGATCATGAAGGCCGCGCGCGGCGCATTCGGCGCGCGCAGCAAGACGTGGAAGGCCGCCAAGGAGACGGTGGAGCGTGGCTGGCGCTATGCCTACCGCGACCGCAAGAACAAGAAGCGCGAATTCCGTCGCCTCTGGATCATGCGCATCAACGCCGCGGCACGTCAGCACGACATGTCGTATAGCGTCTTCATCAGTGGCCTTGAAAAGTCGGGCATCGAGATCGATCGCAAGATCCTCGCCGAGCTCGCCGTCAACGATCCGGCGGCCTTTGCTGCCATCGCTGAACAGGTCCGCACCGCGCTCGCCGCGGCGTGACGGCTGGCCGGGTTGTTCCCGGCCCCCTGATCCGCTTGCTTCGTGCGGCGGCAGTGTGACCTCGCGTCCACTGCCGCCGTTTGCGTTTCCCCGACTCTCCTTCTCTCGGATCGCCCGCCGGTGACCACACTCGCTGACCTCCTCACGCGCGCGGATGCGATTGCGCGCGACGGGACGGCGCTCGTCCACGCTGCCACGCATCGTGATGCCCTCGACGCGGCGCGCATTGCGCTCCTTGGCCGCAAGCAGGGGCAGCTCACGTCACTCATGGCGATGCTGGCCACGCTCCCGGCCGAGGATCGCCGGGCCGCCGGCGCTGCCGTCAACGCCACCAAACAGACGCTCGAGCTGACCTTCGCCACAGCCGAAGCGGCACTTGGCCCCGCCGCCGACACGTCACGGCCCGACGACCTCACCATGCCCGCACGCACCGTCTGGAGTGGTGCGGTGCATCCGGTGTCGGCCGTCATCGACGAGATATCGGCGATCTTCCGCGAACTGGGCTTCACGATTGCGCTCGGTCCCGAGGCGGAAACCGAGTGGTACAACTTCGGCGCACTGAACTTTCCGCCTGATCATCCGGCGATGGAAGCGCACGACACGCTCTATCTCACCGACCACACGCTGCTGCGTACGCACACGTCGCCGGTGCAGGTCCGCACGCTGCAGACGTACACGCCGCCGATCCGCATTCTCTGCCCGGGCACGGTGTATCGTCGCGATTTCTTCGATGCCACGCACGCGCCCAGCTTCATGCAAATCGAGGGGCTGTGCATCGACGAAGGCGTGAGCTTCGTGGACCTCAAGGCGACGCTGAGCGAGTTCGCGCGACGCTTCTATTCCGGATCGAGCCGCGTGCGCCTGCGCCCGAGCTTCTTCCCGTTCGTGGAGCCGGGCGCGGAGATGGACGTGGAAGTGGATCTCGGTGACGGCAAGGGCAAGCGCTGGATCGAAATCCTCGGGTGCGGCATGGTGCATCCCACCGTGCTGGACGCTGCCGGTATCGACAGCGAGAAGTTCAGCGGCTGGGCATTCGGCATGGGTCCCGCACGAATCGCCATGTCGCGGCACAAGCTGCCCGACATTCGTCTGTTGTACGACGCCGATGTCCGCTTCCTGGAGCAGTTCGCCCGATGATCGTCTCGCATGAGTGGCTGCGCGGGTTCGCGCCGCACGACAAGAGCGCACACGAAATCGGCGAATTGCTGAACAATCACGCGGTCACCCTCGACGGACTCGACTCGCTGCGCAGCGACATCGCACCGATCGTCGTGGGACTCGTCGTGGAACAGGCGCCGCATCCCGATTCCGATCACCTGTCGATCACCAAGGTGGACGACGGCAGCGGCACGCTGCTCGACGTCGTCTGTGGTGCGCCGAACGTCACCGCCGGCGTGAAGTATCCCTTCGCGCGCAGCGGCACCACGATGCCTGATGGATTGCTGATCCAGAAGCGCAAGATTCGCGGACAGACGTCGAACGGCATGTTGTGCAGTGCGCGTGAGCTGAAGCTGAGTCAGGAACATGAAGGAATTCTCGCCCTCACCACTGATGCGGCGCCGGGAACCCCGATCCTGCAGGTGCTGGACGATGTGGGTGACGCGCAGCTGAATCTCGACGTGCTGCCGAATCGTCCGGACCTGCTGTCGCATCGGGGCATGGCTCGCGAGGTCTGCGCGCTGACCGGCGCGGCGCTGGGCACGGCGGATCTTTCACAGGCGGCGTGCGACGCCGTGGCTGCCGTGCCGGTCGTACGCGGAGAGACGAGCGCCTCGGCTGACGGCGTCACCGTTCGCATCGACGACACGGCAAGCTGCCCCCGGTATCAGGGCATCGTGATTCGCGGGGTGACCGTGGGGCCGAGCCCCGATTGGCTGCGTGAACGATTGGAGGCCGCAGGCTCGCGATCCATCAACAACGTGGTGGACGCGACGAACTACATCCTGCTCGGCCTCGGCCAGCCGGTGCATGCGTTCGACGTGCACAAGCTCGCAGATCACACGATCGTCGTACGTCCCACGCGCGACGGCGAACGGATCGTCACGCTCGACGGGACCGATCGCGCCGTACCCACGGGCACAACGATGATCTGCGATGGCGCACGACCCGTCGCCGTCGCTGGCGTGATGGGCGGACGTGACAGCGAAGTCACCGAGGGCACCACGGACATCCTGCTGGAAGTGGCGAACTTCTCGCCGCGATTCGTCCGGCGCGTGCGGAAGGCGCTCGGTCTGATCACCGATGCCAGCTATCGCTACGAACGCGGCATCGACGACGCGTCGTCGGTCGAGGCGGCGCTGCATTGTGCGGCGCTGATCACGCGTGTGGCCGGTGGCCGCGTCACGGCGCGCATCGACGTTGGTGCCGAGCCGGCGCCACGTCCGCCCGTGACGCTGCGTCCGTCGCGGGTCACGAAGTTGCTCGGCGATCCGGTGTCCGTGGCGGAGATCGGGCGTGTGCTGCAAGCGCTCGGATTTGTGGTGGAAGGCATCGCCGACGATCTGCTGCGCGTCACCCCGCCGTCGTGGCGTCAGGATCTCGGGCTCGAGGTGGACCTGATCGAGGAAGTGGTTCGCATTCGTGGTTTCGACTCGCTTCCGGACGAATTGCGCGCCTTTCGCCCAGGTACCGTGCCGGATCATCCGCTGCATGTGGCCGAGTTGCGTGTGCGTGACCATCTCGTCGGTCGCGGATT
>JAYWIJ010000156.1:0-10821 GCA_043788935.1 Gemmatimonadaceae bacterium
CCGTTGATGGCACGGGCATGCACTTCGCCGGGACCGTGGCCCGGCCAGATCTGCAGGTAATCCGGCAGCGGCGTCAGTCGCGCGAGCGTGCGGTGCAGCGTGCGTGCCTGCGCCTGCATCACTTTTTGCTCACCGGTACCGACGCCTCCGTCGCTACCAGTGCCGACGCCGAGCAGGTCGGGGCGCCCGACGTCGCCGACGAAGAGGAAATCACCGGTCAGCATGCCGACGCCCTGCTTCCCGGCCGTCCGGTCGACGACGAGAAAGCTGACATGCTCCGGGGAGTGTCCGGGCGTGTGTATGACCGTGAGCCGCACGGTGCCGACATCGATCGTGTCGCGTTCCTTGACCTCCGTGGCACCGGCCTCGGCGACATACGCGTACCGGGCCTCGGCACCGCCGCACCCGCTCAGGTACAGCCGTGCGCTGGTGCGTAATGCGAGTTCCCTCGCGCCGCTGCAATAGTCCGCGGGAATGTGCGTCTCGGCGACCGCCACCAGCCGCAGTCCATCCTGCTCGGCGAGCTGCATGTAGCGATCCACGTCGCGGAGCGGATCGATGACGATCGCTTCGCGGGTCTGTTCGCAGCCGATCAGGTAGCTCGCATGGGAGAGCGAGGCATCGTACAGATGGCGGAACAGCATGTCTGCGTGGAACACCGGCGGCAGGAACGATAGGACAGCTGATGCCGGACACGATAGCACAACACGCAGGTCAGAAACGCGGGCGCCGCGCCCTCGATCGGCACGTCAGCGCCCGAGGCGCTCGCGGGCCCGCGCCACGATCGGCTGCAGGAAGGGATCGGCGTCCTTCCACTCGGTGACCAGCGCGCCGCACCACTGCTGTTTTCGGGCAGGCGTATCTGCCAGCTCGCACAGCTGCACCAGCGCCTTGCTACGGTACGTCGGCTCGACCCAGGCCCGGTTCGGGCTGTTCGAGTCGACGACTCGTGCGAGCCAGACACGGGCGGAATCCGCCTCGCCAGCGGCGCGATAGGCTTCACCGAAGGCGTAGGTGAGCTGACTGAGCGAGCGCTGTGCCTCCGGCGCGAACGGCGCCAGCACGCGGAGCGCCTCCCGCGCGCGCCCTTCCGCCACGAGGATGGACGCTTCCACGATCACCACTTCAGGCGCGGTGACGGCCGGCAAGTCCGGCGATCCCTTGTTCGCTGCGGCGCGAAATGCCGTGAACCGCGTGCGGGCCGTCCGGGCGTCGCCGATCACCGCGTAGTCGAGGGAGAGGTTCATGTTGTGACGGTCGGCCATGCGCCACCGGTCGATGCCGGACACCTGCCGGTACGTCTCGATGGCACGCGCCGCGCCGGTGGTGTCACCGCCGTACCATGCGCGGTCGAAATAGCGCTGGCGTTCGGAATCTCCGCGCCAGACGCGCTGGTCCGCCGTGTCGGACCCTGCCAGCCGACGCGCTTCGGCCGCGCCGCCCATGCGCCAGCCGCGCTCGAACTGCCCACGCATCGTGAACGCGATCACAACCGAGCGGAGCGCACGATCTTCCGACGGCACGTCCTTCGCTCGTGCCAGCAGTCGCCGACCGGCCTGCTCCAGCGCCGTCCAGTCGCGTTCGAGGGCCAGCCAGGTGAGATCTTCTTCGTCGAGGACGGCCACCTGCTCCGCCGCCGTGAAGCGCGTGCGCATCATCGTGCGGACGGCGCGGGCCTCGCTCACCCTGCCGCTGCCGTACGCGCCCCAGAGCAGCCACGGCCACGCCTGCATGTTGGACGAGTCCACCGCCACGTACCGCGCGCCGTACTCACGCACGCGTTCGAAGCGGCCGTCCTGCAGCGCAGCGTTGGCAAGGTTGTTCAGCGCGATGCGATTGGTCGGCTGTTCGGTGAGGATCGCTTCGTATGCCACCGCCGCACGTGCCGGATCCTTAACCACTTCGGTGAAGTAGGCCGCTTCAGCGAGACCACGTTCCACGGGTGAAAGGCGCTGCCGCAGTTCATACGCGCGCTGCAATGCGGCCTTGCCCTGCGTCACCTTCGCGTACGATCGGCCGGCGCCGCCGTTCAGCAGGCGCACGCCGAGTCGGCGCCACGCCATCGCGAACGTGGAATCCAGCGCCACGGCTTCCTCGAGCAGCGCGATCTCCTGCGCCGGATTCGCCTTGAGATTCAGACCGTCACCCACGCGCATCGCTTCGCTGTACTTGCGCAGCGCGTCGAGTGAGGTGGTGGTGACGCGCTCCATCGGCGGCAGCGCCGTGAGCACCGTCTGCGACTCGCCGAGCCGCTCGCGCATGCGCCGTGCGAGGCGTCCGATGGCGGCGATCAGTTCATCGTCGGACTTCGCAGTCTCCTGCACGGGGCTGCGCTCCGCCCCGTCGGAGGGCGACACGAGGCCAGCGCGCACGAGGTACGTATTCCCGACCTTCTGAATGCGCCCTTCGACGACGACCGGCACCCCTTCGCGGACGGCGATCTCACGTGCGAGTTGCGCATTCACGCGCGACGCCGTGGGCTGCTGCATGCGCTGCAGCGCGGCAGCGGTGGCTGCCGGAGTCATCACCGTCACGATCTTCGATTCCTGCAGCTCCGTGCGCAGCGCCTCCGACAGCAGGTCACCGAGGGTGGAGTCGGGCGTACGGTTCTCCACGTCGGCGACGATCACGGTCTGCGGGGCGTTGAAGGCCGCCGCGGTCGCCGGACCATTGCGGCCGGAGGAAATCGCCACGCCGACAGCCGCCATGACCGCCACGGCGATGCCTGCGCCGAACACGCGCCGGCCCGCACTGCGCGGACGAACAGGCGCGACGACGACGGGAATGGGCTGCGTGATGGTGCGCGAACGCACGACCGGCTCAGGGGGCAGCGGCGTCGGCTCCGACGAGAAGCGCTGCTGCTCGAGCGCGTCGGCCAACGCATCGGCGGACGGCCACCGCACGTCTGGATCCTTCTCCAGGCACCGCATGATCACGTCCGACAGGCCAAGTCGCACCGGTGCCACCTGATGCAGCGGCACCGGCGTCTGTGACACCTGCGCCACCAGCATGCGCGCCATGCTCGGATCGGTGAAGGGCGTCTTGCCGGTGAGCATTTCGTACGCCACGCAGCCAAGCGCGTAGATGTCGGCCCGCGCGTCCACAGTCGGATCGCCCGCCGCCTGCTCGGGCGACATGTAGGCCGGCGTGCCGACGGCGAGTCCGCCGGTGGTGAGACCGGTGGAGTCCGAGGTGGCCGCCGTCAGCGCCTTGGCGACGCCGAAGTCCGCCACGACGGCGTGTTGCTCATGCAGCAGGATGTTGCCGGGCTTGATGTCGCGGTGGACGACGCCCTTGCGATGCGCGGCGCCCAACGCGCGCGCGACGTCGGCGAGAATCGGCAGCGCATCGCGCGAGGAGAACACACCACGCTGAATCCGCTCGCGCAGCGACTCCCCTTCCACGAACGGCATCGTGTACCAGAGCAGACCCTCGGCTTCACCGGCCGAAAGCAGCGGGACGATCATCGGATGCTGCAGTCCGGCGGCCAGCTGCACCTCGCGCTGGAACCGCTCCCGATTGACGCCTGCGGCGAGTTCGGGGGTGAGCACCTTGATCACGACCTGACGCCCCAGCGCCACTTCGGTGGCGAGGAACACGCGGCTCATGCCGCCGCCGCCAAGTTCGCGGACGACGCTGTACTCGTCGCCGAGGGCGAGCTCGAGGTGTTCCTGAAATGAGGCGGACACGGAAGGGATTGGGGGCTCCGGAAGAATCTATCCCTTCGACACGAACTGGACTACAGCGGTTGCCGTCCCGCAGTTCCACGAGCCCACCGCCGCCGCTCCCGCACCGGCACCACCGTTCCTTTCCGCTCCAGAGTCCCCCACCCCACGAGGCCGCCGCGTGCTGCGGCGATGAATGACTTCACGACCACCCAGTACATCAGTTGCCGGTACGCGAAGCGCTGAATCAGGATCAGCCACGTCAGCCGCCGTTCCTCACCGGGCTCCATGAGGAAGGCGATCACGGCGGAGATCCAGTCCATCGCGAGGAAGGTGAGGTACACCGCCACCAGCTGCTGGGCGGACTGTCCGGCGTAGGTGGCGCCGTGCTCCATCCATGTCACACCGATGCCGATCACGCTGAGTACGAAGAGCAGGTCCGCCAGCGGCGAAATGGCCGTGAACAGCAGCTGGAAGAGCCAGGTGTTTGGCATCGCGACGGTACCGAGCGTCCCGAACTCGCGTCGCATAAAGGTGCCGCGATGTTTCCACGCACATTGCAGCGTGCCAAAGCTCCAGCGGAAGCGTTGCTTGACGAGCGAGCGGAAGGTGTCGGGCGCCTCGGTCCACGCCACGGCGTGTTCGGCGTACGCGACGCGCCAGCCACGCTTTCGCAGTTCGATGGTTGCGTCCTGATCTTCGGCCAGCGTGTCGTGCGTGAACCCGCCCGCCATGAGCACCGCCGAGCGCCGCCACGCCCCCACGGCGCCCGGCACCACGGTGATGCAGTTGAGCAGGTCGAAGGCGCGGCGATCGACGTTCTGGCTCGTGACGTATTCCAGTGCCTGCCAGCGTGTGACGAGATTGAGCCGATTGCCAACCTTCGCATTGCCGGCCACCGCCCCGACTTGCGGGTCGCGCAGCGGATACACCAGCTCTGCGATGGTCTGCGGCTCGAACACGGTGTCGGCGTCGAGGCAGATCACGATCTCGCCGCGCGCGCGCTGGATGCCGTAGTTGAGCGCACTGGCCTTGCCACCGTTCGGCTTCGTGAAGACGCTGACACGCCCGTCATCCGGAAACGCGTCCCGCGCCACGTCGCCCGTGCCATCCGGCGATCCATCGTCCACCACGAGAACGTCCAGCGTACCGCGATACTGCTGCGCCAGCAGGCTGAGAATGGTCTTCTCGATGACCTTCGCTTCGTTGTACGCCGGCACGATGACCGACACGTGCGGCGTGAAGTCCAGCGGCGCACGACCGGCGCGGGCGCTGCGCACGCGATGCACGATCGCCAGCAGCAGCACGATCACGATGCGGATCGCGCCGAGCACCACGGCGGTCATGAAGATCCACTCGAGACCGATCTGCACGGCGCCGACGGTGAAGAATGCCGCCAGCGTGAAGTTGCGCGACATGGCGCTGGCGGGCGGCAGGGGCGGCATCGCCTGATCGCGCGTGAGCCCGAGCAGTTCCGACAGCAGCACCACCGTGTCCCCGCGCGCCTGCAGCGAGTCGATCATCGGGCCGATGGCGGCCACGGTCTGACTGCGGTCGCCACCGCTGTCGTGCAGCAGCACCACGTTGCCCTTGGCGCGCGCCGCGAGCACGTTCGCGACGATCCGCTCGGCACCGGGTTCGAGCCAGTCGTCGGAGTCCACGTGCAGACCGACGGTGATGTAGCCGAGGTCGTTCGCCAGCGACACGGGCACCAGTTCGTCGGGTGTCGTCGGCTCGGCATCTCCGAAGTACGGCGGACGAAACAGCGCACTGCGCCGGTCGGTGATGGCCTCGATCAGTCGCGCGGTGGCATCCAGTTCCAGCTTGGTGATGAACGACGGCGTGATGGCGAGATTGGGATGCGTGAAGGTGTGATTGCCCAGCTCGTGCCCTTCTGCCATGACCCGCTGCGTCAGCGGAATTTCGCGCAGTGCATTGCTGCCGATGATGAAGAACGTGGCGTGCACACCGCGCGAACGCAGCGTGTCGAGAATCGCCGGCGTCCACTTGTCGTCGGGCCCATCGTCAAAGGTGAGAGCCACCCGATGTGGTGCGCCCGAGCC
Source organism: Gemmatimonadaceae bacterium (assembly GCA_043788935.1). Lineage (GTDB taxonomy): Bacteria > Gemmatimonadota > Gemmatimonadetes > Gemmatimonadales > Gemmatimonadaceae > JACMLX01. The sequence continues at coordinate 5,729 of JAYWIJ010000156.1, forward strand.
GGTGCGCTCGATCACGTAGGGCGACGGCAACTGCGTCCACTTCACGCGCGTGATCAATTCCGAATTGCTGTGCACTCCGATGGCACGATGCCCGAAGGTGGGACGCGAGCGCACGCGCAGGATCTCGCCCTCGCCCTCGAACTCGACGTCGTACCCCGGGGCAACGTCGGCCAGTTCGCGCACCGGATTCGACAGGCGTCGCGTACCCACCACCTTCCACAGCGAGGGGTCTTCAGCGCCGAGACGCCAGAGGGCTACGCCACGTGCACCGAGTCCCACGGCGGTGGACAGTTCATTCCACGCCGTGGTGGCATCGAGAAACCAGACCTGATGGTCCACCGAGTCAGGGTCGGTCCACGTGGCGACGGGATTGAGCGACGGCGACGTGAACGCGATCGTCCCATCGTGCTCGCGGACCGCACGCATCACCTCGGCGAATGTCGCCGATTCGGCGGGCCGCTTGTCGCCCGTGTCGTCCCAGTCATAGCCGTACGTGCCGATGGCGAAGATCGCCTTTTCCTTCGGAATCAGTGTGAGAGCTCGTACCGCGCTTTCATCGTACCAGGCCTGACTTGCCACCGGACCCGGATCACCGGTGGGATAGTGCTCGTCGTAGAGCATGTCGATGACGTAGTCGGCGTTGACACCCGCCGCTTTCATCTCGGCGTCACTGGCGTCGGCGGCGACCGTCTGCATCGTGATCGCGCCGCGCGTGCGGAGCGTGTCGCGCAGATCGTGCACGAACCGCGCGAGTTCGTCGCGCTCCGATGCGTTCACCGCTTCGATGTCCACCGCGATGCCCGCGAGACCGAGTTTCGTGACGCCGTCGGCGAGCTGCCGGATGACGCGTTGTCGATTGCGGTCACTGGACAGCAGCAGGCGCGCGCGCGGATTCTCGAAGCTGTGCGAGACGGGATCGACGTTGGTGAGCATCGCGAACAGCCGCGGGCGCTCGGACGGCGGCAGCTGCTTCACGAGGCCGAGCACGTCCTTCTTCTTCACGTCGCCGAGATCCCACTGCACGGCAGTGCCGCTGTCGGAGAGGAACGCCCACTCCCCCACCACCCAATCCATCTCCTTCGCGTGCGCCTGCAGTGCGAAGAACGAGTTGTCGTCCCAGTTCACGTAGAAGCCGAGCACCAGCGGCCCGCTGTCGGACGCCGTGCGGGTGGACATCGGCACGATCGATTCGGGGCGCGGACCGCGAATGATCGGCGCGACGTCATGCTCGGCGAGCGCCGAAATCAGCTTCCGTTGCGCCTCGCGTCGGGCTGGATCCCGGCGGCGCGTGGGCCCGAAACCGGGCAGTCGCGCGGCGATGTCCGGATCGGCGCGCCAGGTGGCTGGCAGGAGCGGTGGCACCAGCACGGCCAACACGAGTACGAGTGCGAGGAGCGTGGTGCCGACACCGAGACCGAGGGCGGCGCCACGCAGGGTGCGCCATCGTCGGCCGCTCGGGTCGGAGAAGACCGGTTCCGCTGACGCGCCATCCTGCGACTCGTGCTCTGCGTTGTGCATCGTGATGGGGGGGCGCGTTCGGTATCGGCGATCGTCGCGCCACAGCGACCGCCTCCTTATGCTTCGGTTTCTATCCTGTTTCGACCGAATGAGCCCGCTGCTTGAGGACTTCCGCATGACGCGTTCGAAAACCGCCGCCGTACTCCTGGCATTGTCTCCCCTGACCGTCGGGGCGCAGACTCCGGCGCCAGCGGCGGCGGGACCTGAGATCGCCTCATTGCAGATCGTGCCGCGCGAGCGCTCGATGCGTGCGCGTGACACCATGCGGCTGCGCGTGAAGGCGCTGGACGCGAAGGGCAACGAGGTGCCGGGCGCCATCGTCCGCTTCCAGCGCGCCGGAGGCTACTTCGAGGGCAACGTCGAATCAGACGGCCTCATCCATTCCGGCTCCACGGGCACGCTGCCGATCGTGGTGTCGGCCACACAGCCGGGGCGTCGCCCGGTCATCGAGCGGCTCGAGATCAGGATGGTCCCCGGCCCCGCCAGCCGGATCGACGTCGCGACACAGGTTGGTACGCTCGCCCTCGGCCAGCGCCTGCGCTACCAGGCGAGTGCCTTCGACGCGGCGGGCGACAAGCGCGACGAGCGTGTGCTCTGGACCAGCAGCAACCCGCGGGTCGTGGCGCTGTCGCGTGATGGGCTGGCGTCGGCAATGTCGGCCGGCACGGCCATGCTGACGGCGGCCGCAGGCGACGCGAAGAAGGAGATCGTCGTCACGGTCCCCACGCGGCGCATCGCCTCGCTAAACGTGTCGCCGTCGTCGGCCGACGCTCGCACGGGTGACGTGATTCGTTTTGCCGCGAAGCCCAAGGACGCTGCAGGCAAGCCGATCGACGGCCTCACGCCGATCTGGAGCTTCAGCCCGGGTCAGGGCCTGATCGGTCCGGATGGCGGATTCGTGGGTTACGAGCAGGGCACCTACACGATCACCGCCAGCTTCGGCACGCAGACCGCCGAAGCCACGGTGACGCTCTCCGCGCGCGACGTGCGCCGTCCGCTGGAGGTGGTGGGCCGCGCGCCGCGCAAGCGCTTCACCACCGAGGAAGTATGGCTGCACCCCAACGGCAAGGTGGCCTATCTGGGCTCCGGCAGCGGCGGTGACCTGTTCTACACGCTCGACATCTCCAACCCCGCCAATCCGATCGTCGTGGACAGCATGGTGCTGAACACGCGCCGCGTGAATGACCTGATGACGAACGCGGAAGGGACGGTGCTGGTGAACACGCGTGAAGGGGCCAGCGATCGCAAGAACGGCATCGTCATCAGCAGCCTCGCCGATCCGCTCCACCCGGTGAAGGTGGCCGAATACACCGAAGGACTGACGGGTGGCGTGCACTCGGCGTTCGTGTACTCGCAGCCGAAGTACGGCACGCATGTGTACGCGACCAACGACGGCACGAATGAACTGAACATCATCGACATCACCGACCCGACGAAGCCGCACGAAGTGGGCAAGTATCGCGCACCGGGCCCGAACGCTGGCGGCGCGCTCCACGACATCGACATTCAGGACGGCTTGGCGTACCTGAGCAACTGGAACGAAGGCTTGATCATCCTCGACGTCGGCAACGGCATCAAGGGCGGTTCGCCGATGAGCCCCGTCGTGGTGAGCCAGTACAAGTACGACCTGAACGATCTGTATCGTCAGGTGGAGCTGGCCGGTGGCCCGGGCTTCATCCGCGGCACGCACACGGCATGGCGCCACCGGAACTACGTGTTCATCGCCGACGAGGTGTTCCCGTCGAGCGGTGTGCAGGGTGCCAAGGATGCCTCGGCAGGCCGCGCGTACGGTCGCCTGCAGGTGATCGACGTGTCGGATTACGCGAATCCGAAGTCGGTGGCGTTCTACGAGCCGGAGTACGGCGGCGTGCACAACATCTGGATCGCGGGCGACACGCTCTACATGGGCGCCTACAACGCCGGCTTCCGCACCTTCGACATCAGCGGCGAACTGCGTGGCGACCTGCGCGCGCAGCAGCGCGAGATGGCGCACCTGAACACGGCCGACATGGAGGGCTTCGTGAAGAACAGTGCCATGACGTGGGGTGTGGTGGTGCGCGATGGGCTGGCGTACGTGAACGACATGTACAACGGGTTGTGGATCGTGCGCATGAAGCCGAAGCGAGGCATCACGCCGTGACCCACGTGGCAGTGACGGCCCGCATCACGAATGTCACGACGTGGGCACTGCGCGCCGCCGCACTGCTCTGCGTCGTGGCGGGCGCAGCGCGCGCGCAGCCCCGGGCGCTGGTCGCAGCACCGGTGCCCGGTCTGCCCGACCGGACGTACACGGTGGCGGTGGCATCGGAAGGCACCGACGAAATCGCGATCATCACCTTCGGCCCCAGTGGCGCGAGTGTCACGAAGACGGTGCCGATCGGCCTGAGTGCCACCGATCCGGATGGCCCGCATGGTCTCGCTGTGTCACCCGACAGGCAGTTCTACTACGTGTCCACCGCGCATGGCACGCCGTACGGCAGCTTCTGGAAGCTCCGCACCAGCGACGACGCCGTGATCGGCCGTGTGCAGCTCGGAAACTTCCCCGCCACCGCGCAGGTCACGCCCGAGGGGCACCTTGCCTTCGTCGTGAACTTCAACCTGCACGGCGCGATGGTGCCGAGTGACGTGAGCGTGGTGGGCGTGGACGACATGGTCGAGCTCACGCGCATCAAGACCTGCACGATGCCACACGGGTCGCGCATCAACGCACAGGGCACCAAGCATTACTCCGCGTGCATGATGGACGACATGATGGTGGAGATCGACGTCGCGACGCTGGCCGTCAGCCGTCACTTCATGCTGACGAAGGGCAAGGAGATGGGCATGCCCGGCGCACCCGCGGGCATGGGCACTGGTGCGGCGCACGACATGTCTGGCCACGGTATGACCGCACCCGCCGCCGGCGATCCGACCTGCTCGCCGACATGGGCGCAGCCGAGTGCCGATGGCAGCAGGATCTACGTCGCCTGCAACCGCACCAGCGACATCGTCGAGATCGACGCGGCGACATGGCAGATGGTCCGGCGCATTCCGTCCGGTGCCGGCGTGTACAACCTCGCCGTGACCCGCGACGGCACGAAGCTCATTGCGACGAACAAGCGGGATCAGTCGGTGAGCATCATCGCGTTGCCGAGTGGCCGCGAGCTCGCGCGCATCGCAACCAAGCGGAAGGTGGTGCATGGCGCGGCCGTCTCGGCGGACGACAGGTACGTCTTCATCTCGGTCGAGGGCATCGGCTCGGAGCCGGGGACGGTCGAGATCATCGACCTGGCCACGCTCAAGACCGTCGCGACGGTGGACGTGGGACAGATGGCGGGCGGGATCGACGTACTGCGCTGACGGGGCCAGCGGGACCGGTTCAGTCGAGAGCACACTCCCGTGACACTGGGACGGCCTTTACGTTAGCCGGAACAATGGCGGAGCCCGGCACTCTCCGGGCCGCCAGCCCTCTCTTCGTCAGCATTGCCCAATGCGTGCACCGGTCCTGCCGAGCGCCCGGCTCCTGTTCGCCGTGGCGTTGTGCCTCGTCTCGGCCCTGATCTGTGCAACGCTCGTGCGGCAGCCGCGCTGGCTCG
>JAYWIJ010000157.1:0-43603 GCA_043788935.1 Gemmatimonadaceae bacterium
TGGCACGATCACGCACCAGATCGCCGTGGGTGCGCATCCCACCGGACTGGCGTGGGATCAGGCACGGCAACGGCTGTACGTTGCCAACGGCAACAGCGATGCCGTCAGCGTGATCGACACGCGAAGCAACACGCTCGCTGCGACCGTGCCGATCGCGCCGTTTCGTGAGCGTCGCATTGGACTCACGCCGACCGCGCTGGCGCTCACGCCCAACGGATCGACACTCGCCGTCACACTCGGCGGCGTGAATGCCGTAGCAGTGTATGACGTGCGCGGTCCCGCCGTGTCGCCAGTGCTCCGTGGGTTGATCCCGACGGGGTGGTATCCGAGCAGCGTCGACATCAGCAGTGACGGATCGACGATCGCCGTTGGCACGCTCTTCGGCGTCGGTGCCGGCACGGGACGCACGGCGGGCAAGGAAGGCCGCTACGTCTTCGCCGAACGTGGCACGGTGCACGTGGTCGCCATGCCCGACGACGCGTCGCTGACGGCGTACACGACAAGCGTGGCCGAGAACAATCGATTGCATCTGGTGACTGGTGCGTCGGCGCCATCCATCGCCCCGCGTCCCAACGTCGTCGCGCAGGCCGTTCCGGAGCGACCGGGCGAGGCGAGCCTCATCCAGCATGTGGTCTACATCATCCGGGAGAACCGCACCTACGATCAGGTGCTGGGCGACATCGGCAAGGGCGCAAGCGATTCGAGCCTCACGATGTATGGGCGGAGCGTGACGCCGAATGCGCATGCGCTGAGCGAGCAATTCGTGCTGCTCGATCACTTTTTCGCATCCGGTGGAAATTCGGCCGATGGTCACAACTGGCTGACGCAGGGCGTCGAGACGGCATATCCGATGTGGCCGCTGTATACGGGGCGCAGCTATCCCAGTGAAGGGAATGATCCGCTGACGTATTCGTCGGGTGGATTTCTCTGGGAAGCGGCCGCGGCGAAGGGAAAGCGTGTCGTCAGCTTCGGCGAGTACGCGCCGGCGCCGAGTGATTCGCTGCCGAGCGTGCGTGCGCGCCTGATGGCATTGTATCGGGATGCATCGTACACGCACGCGGAGGGGCGCCAGGCGCTCAAGGCCATGTACGACACGCGCAGCGAAATCCCGAGCCTCGATCGCATTCTGGTGCGCGAGTATCCCGGCTGGACGCAGGAAGTGCCAGACGTGGTCAAGGCGGGTGTGATCCTCGAGCACCTCAAGCAGTGGGAAGCGGCGGGCCAGATGCCGCATCTGTCGCTGATCATCCTGCCCAACGATCACACGCAGGGCACGAGCGCCGGCTGGTGCACACCGGCGGCGTGCGTGGCCGACAACGATCTGGCCTTGGGGCAGATCGTCGAGGGATTGAGCACGTCGTCATTCTGGAAATCGATGGCGATCGTGGTCGTCGAGGACGATGCGCAGAATGGCGTGGACCACATCGACGGGCATCGCACCGTGGCGCTGGTTGCCAGTCCGTACGCGAGGCGTGGCGTGATCGACAGCACGTTCTACAGTCAGCCGAGCATGGTGAAGACGATCGAGCTGATGCTGGGGCTGCCGGCGTTGAGCCTGTTTGATCTCGTCGCGACGGACATGCGGGCCAGCTTCATCGGCCCGAACGACACGCCTGACTTCACGCCGTACACGGCGCTGACGCCGCAGCAATCGTTGTTCGAGACGAATGCGCGTGTGGGGGCGATCACCGGGCCGGACGCGGCAGCGAGAAAGGCAGCGGCGCTGGCCAGTGCACGGATGAACTTCCATGATCCCGACGCCGCGCCGACCGAGCGCCTGAATCGGATCTTGTGGGGCGAAGCGAAGGGATGGAAGACGAAATATCCGCAGGTGAAGCAAAGCCTGTTCTTCCCGCTGGCGGTGGACATCGACGATGATGATCGCGAGGAGCGGGAAGAGCGCCGTGTCAAAAAGGACAAGTCACGGCGTTGAACGCCGGCATCACAGGCCGACGGGCGCGGGCAGGGCCGTCTCGCCGCATCTGCCCGCTACTTTGTCACGACCCCCGTTCGGCTCGCCTGCCACCCCTCCGCACATGCTCCCGCGCCACTCCTCCATGCTGCGCGTGCTCGGCGCTGCCGCGCTCTTTCTGACGCTGCCACTCATCGCTGGTGCGCAAGCCAGGCGCCCGATTCGCGCCGACGACATGTACCGCTTCAAGACGGTCGGTGCGCCGAAGTTCTCGCCAGACGGCGAATGGATCGCGTACTCCGTCTCGACCATCGATTCGGTGAAGGATTCCCGCAGCAGTGATCTCTGGATGGTGAAGTGGGACGGGTCTCGCACGCTGCGCCTGACTACCACGCCGGGGGGCGAATCCGATCCGCAGTGGAGCCCCGACGGACGCTGGTTGTCGTTCATCGCGACGCGCGAGGGTGCGAAGACGGGTCAGGTCTGGCTGCTCGATCGCTCGGGTGGCGAAGCGCAGAAGCTCACCGATGTCGCAGGAGGCGTATCGCAGCATCGCTGGTCGCCCGACAGCAAGCGGCTGGTCGTGATCGCGCACGATCCGGAGCCGAAGGAGAGTGGTGCCGACTCGTCGAAGTCGAAGCCGAAACCGATCGTGATCGATCGCTACGCATTCAAGCGTGACGGTGACGGCTATCGCAACCGCCTGCGCGATCATCTCTGGCTGGTGGACGTTGCGGCGAAGTCGGCGGTGCAGCTGACCGACGGCGACTATGACGATTCGTCGCCGGCGTGGTCGCCCGACGGCTCGCGGCTCGTGTTCGTGAGCGCGCGCACCGGTGCCGATCCTGATCGTGAGAACAACACCGACATCTTCACCATCGATGCCTCTGCCGGTGCAAAGCCCGTCGCGGTGACGACGTGGATCGGCGATGATGCAGGGCCGGAGTGGAGCCCTGACGGTTCACGGATCGCCTACCTCGAGTCCAACGAACCGAAGTTCTCCGCCTACGCGCAGTCACGCATCGCGGTGATTCCGAGTCGCGGTGGCGCCGCCACCTATCCGGCGACGACTCTCGATCGTGACGTGAACGAGCTGACGTGGTCCGCCGACGGTCGCAGCCTGCACTTCCTGCTGACGGACGATCGCGCGGTGCATCTGGCCAGTGTCGAGGCGAAGGGCGGTGCGGTGCGTCGACTGCTGGACGGACGCCGCGTGGTGAATGCGTACGACATGCTGCCGAGCGGCAGGATCGTCACGCGCGATGGCACGTCGATGACGATGGCCGAGCTGCATGCGTTCGAGAACGGTGCCCAGCGCACGCTCACACACGTGAATGACTCGATCATGAACGTGCTGCAGCTGGGGGCGGTGGAGGATGTGCAGTACGGCAGCACGGACGGCGTCACGGTGAGTGCACTGCTGTTCAAGCCACCCACCTTCACGCCGGGCCGGCGTTTCCCGCTGGTGCTCTCCATCCACGGTGGTCCGAACGGTCAGGACGAGCATCTGTTCAGTCCGGGCGCAGCCTTCGAGCGACAGGTGTTCGCGTCGCAGGGCTACCTCGTGCTGGCCGTGAATTATCGCGGCAGCTCCGGGCGAGGCGTGGCGTGGAAGAAGGCAATCTTTGCGGACTGGGGCAACAAGGAAGTGAAGGACCTGCTGGCGGGCGTGGATCACCTCATCGCGCAGGGCATTGCAGATCCGGACCGGCTCGGTATCGGTGGGTGGAGCTACGGCGGCATTCTCACCGACTACACGATCGCGACGACGACGCGATTCAAGGCGGCGTACAGCGGGGCCGGCAGCGCACTGCAGACATCGATGTACGGCAGCGACCAGTACATCTATCAATACGAAAACGAGCTCGGCGTGCCATGGAAGAACAAGGCGCTGTGGGACAAGCTCTCGTATCCGTTCTGGCATGCCGACCGCATCACGACGCCGACACTCTTCCTTGGCGGCCAGAGTGATTTCAACGTGCCGATCGCCGGAGGCGAGCAGATGTACCAGGCGCTGCAGTCACTCCAGGTACCGACGCAGATGGTCGTGTATCCCGAGCAGTTCCACGGCATCACACGTCCGTCGTTTGTGCGCGATCGCATTCAGCGTTATGTGGACTGGTACGGTCAGTACCTGCAGGGCAGCGTCACGATGAAGCAGTAGCGGGACAGTTGCAGGATCGAAGGCACAGCTCGCTGGATGCGAGCTGTGCCTTTCGCTTTTCGTGCAGCAGAGTCACGATTGCGTTCGGCAGCCGACTGGATGAGTAGGAGTGGGGGGTAACATCCGTGGACGACATGCACCGACATCCGTTGTGCGTCGCACGTACCGTCCCGGTACGGCGACCATGCACCGGAGTACGCTCAGCACGACAGGCGCAGCCGACACCCGGCCGCGCATCACTGACTGCCATCGAGCCCGCCATGTTTCTTCGCATCGACAAGTTGCCCGTTGAACTGCCCATGTCACCCACCATCGATCCCATCGCTGCGCGCAACGTGCAGGAATTGATGGGCGGGCGATTCGGCGAGATGTCCACGCTGATGAATTACACGTTTCAGTCCATGAACATGCGCGGCCGCGACACGATCAAGCCGTTCTACTCGCTGATCACGAACATCGCCGCCGAAGAGGGGGGACACATCGAGATCGTGTCGGCGGCCATCAACTCCCTGCTGAATGGACCACGCAGTGGATTCGATGATTCCGAATCGCCGCTGGATGCACCGTGGGCCAACCTGCCGGGCGGGATTCTCGGTGGCCACTACATCGCCGCCGCACAGACGTCGCTGCCGGTGGACTCACGCGGCATGCCGTGGACGGGCGACTACGTCTTCTCGTCAGGCAATCTCATTCTCGATCTGCTGCACAACTTCTTCCTCGAGAATGGAGCGCGCACGCAGAAGTTGCGTGTGTACGAGATGACCGACAACCCGGCGGCGCGCGAGATGCTGGGCTATCTCTTCGTGCGCGGCGGCGTGCATGCGATGGCATACGCCCGCGCCTTGGAGCAGCTCACGGGGGTGAAGATGAGCGCCATGCTTCCGATTCCGAACATCGGAAATCGGACGTTTCCCGAGGCACGGAAGCACATGGAGCGGAATCTCCATCTGGACCTGTATCAGTTCTCTCCGAAGGATTACGCCGACTGCGCATCGATCTGGGAAGGCGAGGCGCCGGAAGCGTATCATGAAGGGGTGGGCACACGGACGACGCTCGAGTTCGTGGATGCGCCGCCGTCGGGCGGTGATCTCGTGAATCTCGCCGGCATTGCCTCGAGCTTCGCGCCGAACTACGCGCCTGAGGAGATCATGGAAATCGCCAACCAACTGTACAAGAAGGCGAAGAATCTCTGAATCGTCGTGCCGGTGAGAATCCGTCACCGGCGCACATCGCCACGGAGTGTGCCAGGCAGCGAGTGCCTCCGTGCGATGTGTGGCGTGGTGCGTTCCGCAGACAGGGCGGGCGTTACGGTCAGAGCTGCCGTAACCAGCTCAACTTCACGATCACCGACCGCGCCGATGGCGTCACGCCGTCGAGAATCGCCTGCCGATCGTTGTAGACCACGTACAGGAACGAGAGCGGCGCGAATTCCCAGCTGAAGCGGGCGTTGAGTGCACCGCGCTGATGCAGCGTGTTGTACTGGTAGAACGCGCTCCACTGCAGGCGCGGATTGAGGAACACGCGCAGCTCCGGTGCGACGAGATGTGTGACGAAGCTCGTGTCGCGCGTGCCGATGGACTGCAGCCGGTTCACCTCGTAATCGGCACGCACGGCGAGGTATGAAGACGGCGAGAATCGCGCCGCGACGGCAGCGCGGTCGAGACGACCATCGAAGAAGGTGCCTGTCGACAGGTTGGCCAGTCCTGACACGCGCGCGCTCTGGTCGCTCTTGCCCTCCACACCGAAACGCGCGTAATCGCGCGGGCCTGCAGCGATGTTCACACCGGGAAAAAGCGCGACGGACGTGGTGGGCCGCTGCTGGTTCGCTTCGACGAACGGCACGATCTGCGCGCCGTTGCGGAACAGCACCTCGCCCCGGAACTGTGTCAGCCCTTCCTGCAGGGCGTAATTCTGCGGGGAGTGATACAGGAACGTGGCCAGCGCCGGTTTGAACCAGACGACGGACTTTGGACGCCACGCAGGTTGCAGCGTGACGTTCACCGCCGGGTTGGTGAGGATCACGTTGGGCCGTGACACGAATCCGGTGAGTGGATCGTATCGCTCCGTGACCCACGCGCCGAGCAGCGCGGTACTGATTCGCGCAGAGTTTCGCGTCAGTTGCCAGGTGGACGCGACATCGGTGCGATTGTCCCGCGTACTGGTCGAGACGGTGCCGGTGAACTGGATCTGCTCCCCGAGCCGTGCCAAGGCGTCTACCGCGGTGACCACGTTGTCGCCGGCAGCCGTTTCGCCATCGCGTATGGCGACGGTCGCACCGATGCGTGTGGCGCGTCCGAAGAACTGGCTGCCGCGCGCCACGGCGAACGTCGCATCTTCGGCACTGCCGATGCCACGCTGCCGCATGGCCAGCACACCACCCGTCGTGCGACCGGTGCGGTAGGCAAAACGCGCACCGCCATCGATGGGCAGAAGCGTCCCGTCGGCACCAAGCCCGATCCGACGCGTGAAGAACGGCTGGACGATGTAGCGCGAGCTGGACGCGTTCAGTCCTCCGGCCGTGAGCAGGTCGGCATTCTCGAGGAAGAACTGGCGGCGTTCCGGGAAGAACACACTGAAGCGCGTGAGGTTCACCACCTGACGATCCACGTCGGCCTGCGCGAAGTCGGTGTTGACCGTGGCCTCGAGCAGGGTGTTCGCCGTCGGGGCCCAGATCACTTCGCCGCCAAGGTCGATGGTACTGGCGTTGTCGGCACCGGGCGTGCGATCGCGCTGCGCTGCGCCAAGCGCATACGGGCGAATGCGGACGTTGGTGCGGGGGGGCGGCGGCTGGATGGAGTCGAGCACTCCGGCATACGTGAGCCGCCAGGACGAGAACTGTCGTGGATGTGGTGCCCACGCGCTGAACTGTGCGGCGCGACGCGTGTTGCGCACGAAGTTCAGGTCCCACGACGTCAGCCCACGCGCATAGCGCAGCGAACGCCACGGAATGGCGAGTTCCGCGATCCAGCCCGAGTCGGCGCGCGTCGTCCGCGTGCGCCACATGGCATCCCAGTTGAAGTTGAACGCATCGCCGCCGTCGAACGCCTGCACGTCACCCTGCGAACCGAGTGGGCTCACGTGAAACTGGTATGCCGTGCGATGATCGCCGAGTGGGCCGAGGGTGACGGCGAAGTCATCGCTTTCGGGCGGCTCGAAGTCGCGTCGCAGATCGGGCAGGCGCATCTGCGACAAGCCCGCGCTGTCGCGGTGGAAACCCGCGACGTACAGGTACTCGTCATCGAAGAGCACACGCACTTCGCTCTGGAAGCGACTCACCGGCGTGTAGTCCGGGCGTGTCTGGCCGAAGTCGCGTGCCACGTCGGCACGTGTCCAGTCAGCTTCATCGAGACGGCCGTCGATGGTGATGCGGCCGGTGGCGCGTCGCGCGACGAGATGCTTGCGCGTCTGCTCGGTGGGCAGTGGCACCGTCGCCGCCTGCGCGGCCAACGACGGCGCCACGAGGAGCAGGAGCGGAAGCAGTCGGATCAGGGGGCGTGACATGGTGGAGACGGCGCTGATCAGGCCTTCTTCAACACACCGTCGAAGTACGCGATCGTGCGCACCAACCCTTCGCGCAACGGAATCTTCGGCTCCCAGCCAAGCTGCGTGCGCGCCTTGGTGATGTCCGGCTGGCGCACCTTGGGGTCGTCCACGGGGAGGTCGTGATACACGATCGGCGCCGCGGTTCCGGTGAGTTCCACCACCATCTCGGCCAGCTGCTTCACCGTGAATTCCACCGGATTGCCGATGTTGGTGGGATCGTTGTCGCCGCCCATGAACAGCCGGTAGATGCCATCCACCTCGTCCTCGACGTAGCAGAAACTGCGCGTCTGCGATCCGTCACCATAAATGGTGATCGGTTCGCCCTTGAGCGCCTGCACGATGAAGTTCGACACCACGCGACCATCGTGCGGCCGCATGCGGGGACCATACGTGTTGAAGATGCGAACGATGCGGGTATCGACGCCGTGGTAGCGATGGTACGCCATCGTCAGCGCCTCGGCGAACCGCTTCGCTTCGTCATACACGCCGCGTGGTCCCACCGGATTCACGTTGCCCCAGTACGACTCGGGTTGCGGATGAATCAGCGGATCGCCGTAGACCTCGGAGGTGGACGCGAGGAAAAAGCGCGCCTTCTTGGCCTTGGCCAGCCCCAGCGCGTTGTGCGTTCCCAGCGCCCCGACCTTCAGTGTCGGAATCGGATGCTCGAGGTAGTCGATCGGGCTGGCGGGCGATGCGAGGTGCAGCACACCGTCCAACGGCCCATCGATGAAGATGAAGTTCGAGACATCGTGTCGGACGAACCGGTAGCGAGCGTTCCCCGCCAGGTGCGCAATGTTGTCCGGACTGCCGGTGATGAAGTTGTCGAGTCCGACCACGTCGTGGCCGTCGGCGATGAAGCGGTCGGTGAGATGCGACGCGAGAAAGCCGGCGCCACCGGTGATCAGAACCCTCATGAGTGCGGCCGTCCGATGGAATGGTAGGAGAAGCCCAGCGCGATCATCTTGTCGGGGTCGTAGAGATTTCGGCCATCGACGACGATCGGCTGGCCCAGTGCTGCGCGTACCCGCGCAAAATCGGGGTGACGGTATTCATTCCAGTCGGTCGCGATGGCGAGTGCGTCGGCGCCCTCGATGGCCTCGTAGCCGGTGGCTGCGAACTGGACGCGATCTCCAAGCGTGATCTGCGCATGCGGCATGGCGACGGGGTCATGCGCGACGACGGTGGCACCATGCGCCAGCAACGCCTCGATGAGCGTGAGGGCAGGCGACTCGCGCATGTCGTCGGTGCGCGCCTTGAACGCGAGGCCCCACACGGCAATGCGCGCACCTTCGACCGATCCGCCGAGTGCGGCCTGCAGCCGATCGAACATGACGTGCTTCTGCCGCTCATTCGCTCGCTCGGCACCATCCACGACGTTCAGGGTGATGCCGTTGTCACGTGCCGTGTGCAGCAGCGCCTTCACATCCTTCGGAAAGCACGAGCCGCCGTATCCCGGCCCTGGAAACAGGAAAGCCGGCCCGATACGCGCGTCACTGCCGATGCCACGGCGCACGCTGTCGATGCTGGCGCCGACCCGTTCACATAGGAGCGCCATCTCGTTCATGAACGAGATGCGCGTGGCGAGCATCGCGTTGGCGGCATACTTGGTCAGTTCCGCCGACGCGATGTCCATGAAGAGAATCGGCTTGCCGGTGCGCACGAACGGCGCGTACAGCTCGGCGAGGATGCTGCGGGCAAAATCGCTCTCGACGCCGAGTACCACACGATCGGGGCGGAGGAAATCCTCGACGGCATCGCCTTCCTTGAGGAACTCGGGATTGCTGCAGACGTGAAATGCGACGGTGGCATGCCTGCCCACCACCTCGGCGACCAGTGCCGCGGTACCGACCGGCACGGTCGACTTGGTGATGATCACGGCTTCGTACGCGATGTTGCGTCCAACCGTTTCGGCGGCAGCAAGGACATGGCGCAGATCGGCAGACCCATCCTCACCCGGCGGCGTACCGACGGCGAGAAAGATCACCCGTGCCTGCGCGGCAGCGGCCGCCACGTCGGTCGTGAAGCGCAGCCGACCCTGTTCCTGATTGCGGCGTACCAGCTCGTCGAGGCCCGGCTCGTAAATCGGCAGGATATTGCTGCGGAGTCGCTCGATCTTCGCGGCGTCGATGTCGGCACAGGCCACATCATTCCCGGTTTCAGCCAGGCAGGCGCCGACTACGAGTCCGACGTAGCCGGTGCCGATGACGAGAATCTGCATGGACGCTGTGCGCTCGCGATGGATGAGGTCGAGCGCGACCTGGTGGGACAGCGGCGCGCCAGTGCCCGAAAGCTAACATGTCCGGCGCTGCCGCGACCGCTGCCCACGGTCTCCATGATCCCTAGAAGAACAGGAACGAGAAGCGGCCACCGCTGGCACCCAGCGAGCTGAATCGCTGGTTCACGATCGTGTTGTAGATCGAGCCGAAGGTGTAGCGCACGCCAACGTTGCTGGTGATGCGGAAGCCCGTTTGCAACGCCTGACGCTGCAGCAGGATCTCCTCTTCGGTGTTACCAGCTCGTGGCAGATAAATCTGGTCGTTGATCCTTGCCGCCGAGCCACCGATGTTCAACGAGAAGCCGCGACCCACGCGCAAGTCGATGTTGCCGCTGAGCGTGAGCGCGTGCCGGTTGAAGTCGTGCAGGTAGTTCAGCCAGTCGAGTGAGATGTTGCTGGACCCCCACTGCTGCCGCGCGATCCAGGACGCCGTGGCCTGCTGGCTGAATCGTGTTTCCTGATCGACACCGAACACCGTAGTGCGCTGATACCGGTAGTGGTTCGGCCCGATGTTGTAGAGGAATGTCAGCTGCCGGCGCGTCTGCTCCGTCCACGGGAAAATGTTGTATTCGATCGCGGGCTGCATGCGCAGCGCGAGATCCTGATTGAGGAAGTCGGAATACCCGGCGCCCGCCTTCAGGCCCGCAGACCAGTGCGCTGACAGCGAGCGGACGATCAGCGAGTTGGCATTGTACGTACGCTGCTCGTTGCGGACCGTGAAGGCGTTGGCAGTGCTCGTCGCTGGAATGTCGAACCGCTGCTTATTCAGGTTGCCGCTGAGTGAGAAGTTCATCTTCCAGTCGGCCGTCGCGCGATTGGCCGAGAACCCAAGCGAACCGTTCACCGACGACTGCTGTTCCTCGGCACGCACGAAGGCATTCATGTTCGTGGTGTACGTCCACAGATTCCAGCGATCCTTGAGCGTCGCAGCCGACGCCGGCTGCCGGGCACCCGTGGGACTGGCGTACGTGACCTGCAATCGGCTCGCGAGCGGTGAACGCGCCACGAAGCGCGTCAGGCCCAGCTTGAACATGCGAGTCAGGTCGCGACGGATCTTGTCATCGGTGTCGTTCGGCAGCGTGTTCAGTACGAGCGTGTCGATCATGCCCTCGTACGCCTTGTGTCCGATGAACGCCATCGTGAGTTCGGTGCCGCCGCCGCCGTTCGTCAGCCCGGTCACCAGGATCTGCACGTCGGAATCGAACCGGTCGCGCATGAAGTTGACAAACGGAATCTCGGTGATGAAAAAGTCGCGGTCGCACCCGCGCGAGCGTCCCTGACAATCCAGGAAGACGCGAATGGCCTGCGACTGCTGAATGAGGGTGTCACTGGCCGGGCGCGCCGGTGTCGCAGGTGCCGTTGTGACGGGCTGGGCCTGCAGCAGCGCGGCAGACGCCGCGAGGAGAACACCTGCGCGGCGCATCTTCGCAAACATGCGTAGCATTTATGGTCGGAGTCGGAAGGCCTCCGCCCGAAGGCAGAGAACCAGTGCGGTGTTTCGGGAAGTGCCCTTGGATGGAACGCTTGTTAACGAGCCAGCCCTCCGAAGGGTTGCGCTGAGCGCGCCACAAATGCGTGTCGAATGTAACGGATTGTCCCGGCATCGCGGTTCGGGCACGGCGACTGCCGGACACCCGCCACCAGGGGCCGGAGAGCCGTACGCCGTGTATCCTGTTGCGTCACCCGCCGGGTGAACCCCGGACCACTCCGTGCCACGCCCTCTCCGTTCGCCGATGCTTCGCCGCGCCGCCCTCCTCCTTGCTCTGGTTCCAGTCACCCTCTCGGCACAGCAGCCCGCCGTGCGCGCACGAATCGTGGGGCAGGTGTACGACAGCATCGCCCGTGCGCCGCTGTCCAATGCCACGGTCCGGATCGTTCGCGCGGACAACCCCGCCATCGGTCGGACGGCGACGACTGATGTCTTCGGTCGCTTTCGCTATGACAGCGTTCCAGGTGGCGCGTGGCTGGCCACCTTCCTCCACCCCGCACTCGATTCGCTTCGTCTCGAGCCGGGCGTGGTGCGGGTGGAGATCAACGAAGCGGGCGAGCTGACGCTGCCGCTTTCCACTCCGTCGCCTCGCACTCTGGTGGTGGGAAACTGCCGCGGACCGCAGGCTGCCGATGTCGGGCTGATCGTGGGTGAAGTGCGCCGCGCCGCCGACGATGCGCCGCTCCCCGGCGCGACGGTCGAAGTGGAGTGGCCCGAATGGGTGCTGCAGCGCGGCCGGATGGTCACCGACCTGCGGCGCCGCGTCGCGAAGGTCGACTCGCTCGGCCACTACACACTCTGCGGCGCTCCGACGGGCAGCACCCTGCGCGGCTTTGCATGGAGCGGGGCCGATACGAGTGGGGCGATCGAGGTCGTCACGCCGGATGCCGGCTACACGGTGCTCGATTTCGAGGTGGCACCGGTGGAACGGATCGTCGTGCGTCTCGACTCCACCCCCGGCACGGCGCTCAGCACCACCGTGCGTCGCGGTCGCGCCGTCGTGCGTGGACGCGTCACGTCGCTGGATCGTCGCCCGCTGGCCAACGCCATCGTGCGCGTGATCGGCAGCGGATCGCAGGTGCGCACCAATGCCGAGGGCAACTTCACCATCGCGGACGCCGGTGCCGGCACGCAGACGATCGAGGCGCGGGCGATCGGCTACCAGCCGACGCGTCAGGCGATGCGGTTGCGCGATCAAGCGCCGACGGTCGCCACGCTTCGCATG
This sequence comes from Gemmatimonadaceae bacterium, assembly GCA_043788935.1. Taxonomy (GTDB): domain Bacteria; phylum Gemmatimonadota; class Gemmatimonadetes; order Gemmatimonadales; family Gemmatimonadaceae; genus JACMLX01. The sequence goes on from JAYWIJ010000157.1 coordinate 12,609, forward strand.
CCCGTCCAGCGCGTGCAGCTCGACACCGTGCGCGTGCAGGCGGGCCGCGAGCTCACGCCCGAATTGCGAGCCATCGAGCGACGCTGGCGCACGGGAGTCGGCACGGTGATGGACGGCAACAGCGTCCGCGATCGCGCGAACCTGTTCATCACCGACGCGCTGCGCGGCATCAACGGTGTGACGGTGCGGCAGTTGGGCGGATTCGGTCAGGCCGTGATGATGCGCAGCTCGAGCGGAACCGAATGCGCTGCCAGCATCATCCTCGACGGTCAGGCGCTGCCACCGTCGCAGGCCGCCAGTGTGTCGTTGGATGAAATCACGCGACGTGAGGACATCGCCGCGATCGAAGTGTACCCGCGACCCAGCATGCTGCCGGCCGAGTTCACGTCGCTGGTGTCGGGGTGCGGCGTCGTCGCGATCTGGACGAAGCGCGCCACCGGTGGCGTGACGCCCTCGAAGCCGAAACCGCAGACGCCGTAATCACGCGCGACCTGCACGACAGGCTGTGCCACGCGCCGTCGCGGCCTTAAAGATTGGACGATTCTCACGATGACGGCACGGACGCGTCTCGTGAGAAATGCAGGGCTGCGTGGTTGTCTTTAAAAGGTGCTGTGCATTGCTATGACCGTGTGGTCTGTATATGCATGCAAGGCACGAACTCCCCCCGCCCAGCTGCCACGGATGACCACCGACAGTCGCTTCCAGGATCGAAGCGCGCCGTACATCGAGACGCAGCACACCGTCGCAGCGCTCGCTGCCGTGCTCTCGGCCGCCGCCGCGCAGGCGGCGCGCGGACAGTGGGCCACACTCGGCGCCGTGCCAGAGACGATCGGCAGCGCGGGCCCCATCGTCGACCCGGAAGCACTGCTGCTGCTCACGACCTGGCTCGTGCCACGGGAGCCGACGCTCAGACCGATCATGCACACGTGGGTGGCCAAGTGGTCGGACCTGCTGAGTGTCCAGCGCACGCGGAATCTGGCAAAGGCATTTCCGCCGGGCATCGAAGCGGAACTGCGCGCGGTGGCGGTGACGGCGCACGAGCGGGGCAAGGACTTCCGCTGGACACCGGTCCTCAAGGGGGGCAACGGCAGCGCTCACGCCGAGGAGGATTCCGTGGCGCAGACGGCGGACAGGCGGCAGATGCCGACCGGTGCGGCGCGGTTGCCCGTGGAGCGCGACGCGTTGCTCGTGCTGCGGTTCCGGATGGCGTTCGGCGTGGGTGCGCGTGCTGACGCGCTGGCGTATCTGCTGGCGCGCGGGAATTCGTGGTCCACCGTCACGGAGATCGCACAGGCGACGGGCTACACGCCGTCCGCGATCCGTCGGGCGCTCGATCGCATGGCCGAAGCCGACATCGTGATGATGGTGGACGATGGAACGACGCGCTTCCGGTGCGACGCCTCACCGTGGGCGACGCTGCTCGGGCTGCAGGCGACGGTCGAGCCGTGGTGCTACTGGCTGCAGCATTTCACGTTCGTTGCGAGCTTCGTGGACTGGGCTGACGGCATCGCGCGACGCAAGCTCACCGCGTACGCGATCCTCGAAGGGATGCGATCACTGGCGCGCACGTACCGCCCCACCGACGATCGCGACGAGATCCGGCGATGGGATCACGCCTTCCGTGACGGAGCCACCATGGTCGAGATGGAAGCCGCGCTCACCGAAGTGGCGGAGTCGCTGCTGCAACTCGCCTGATCGCGCTGCGCTTCTGCGGCGCCGTGCCGTCGCGCACGGTGTCACGCAGAAACGCAGGACCAGAAAGATCAGCCTGACGCGATTGCCGAGGCCGTGCGCAGCCCCGTGGCGACGAAGGTCAGCGTACCATTGCAACAGCTTGCCGACGGCTGCGTCGGTGCGCCTGCCACCCAGAGATTTTCGTGGTCGTGGGCACGACCCCACTTGTCGACGACACTCTGCAGCGGATCAGTGCCCATGCGGCAACCGCCGGTCGGATGTTCCTGACCGAGATCGTTGCTGCTGTTCTCCATCTTGAGCACCGCACCGTTGCCGGCCTTCGCCATGCGCCGGAACAGCGCTGCGAGCTGCTCTTCCTGCCATGGCCTGAGTGACGCACTTTCGGGCGCGTCGCGGAACGCCATCGTCGGCATCGGGTCGCCGAAGCGATTCGCCTTGCCGCTGTCCAGCGTCAGCTTGCTTTCCCGATCAGGGATGACGTCGTAGTACGCCCTGATGCGCGCCGTGGCACCCTTGGCGCGAGTGCGCCAGTCGTTCAGCATCGCGTCGCCGAAAAGTGTGGCACCGCTGTCGTCGCGCAGACGTGGCTCGCGACCCACGCTCGACTCCCAGAGACGCAGGTCGTGACGCAGATAGCGACCCGACCGTGGCACACGCATGAACTGCTTCGACACCAGTGAGTGCTGCACGTTGATGCCCGGATAGAGCTCCATCGGCAGGTTGAGGTACGCGTTCACGTTGCGATGCCCTGCGAGATACTTGCCGACGAGCCCACTGCGGTTGGCGATGCCGTTCGGGAATGCGGCATCGCGCGAGAGCAGCAGCAGGTGCGGTGACCACGCGAAGCCTGCCGCCAGCACGAAGGTCTTCGCGGTGATCGTGACCTCCTCTCCCGACGCATCGGTGCGATTGCCGGTGGCACGCACGATCGCTCCAGTCTTCGGATCGGCGACCAGCCGGCGCACGAGCGTCTCGGTGACCAGCGTCACCTTCTTCTCGCGCACCAGTGCATCCCACGTGAAGTCGGGAGAGTACTTCGCGCCGCTCGGGCAGACGGGGTAACAGGTATCGCACCGCTGACACTGCGAGCGACCGTCACGTGCCACCGAGAGTTTCGCCGACGGCGTGCTCCACATCGCCACACCGGCCTGCGTCGCGAAGTTCTGCAACTGCTTCAGGTTGTAGTTCACCGGCAGCGGCGGCAGCGGGTACGGCTTGCCGCGAGGATCCATCGCCACCGGCCCCTGCTCACCGGCCACGCCCATCCGCTCTTCCGCTTCCTGATAAAACGGGTCGAGCTCCTCATACGTGTACGGCCAGTCGTCGCCGACGCCGTACATCGACTGGAGCTGAAAATCTTCCGGCGAGTAGCGCGGCGACACACCACCCCAGTGCATCGCCAGTCCGCCGACGTTCATGCTCGGCGAAAATCCCCACGTGGTGCCGTAGGCGTTCTGGTCGTCGAGGTGGTCCTGCTTCCACGGACTCTCGCCGTACGCCATGTAGCGCGCACGTGCCTTCGTCCGTTCGGCGAATGGTGTCGTCGGCTTGCCCGCCTCGATCACGGTGATGCTGCGCTTCGTCGTCTCGGATAGACGCGCGGCCATCAATGCGGCGGTGATGCCGCTGCCGATGATGACGATGTCGCTTTCGATGGTCTTCATGCGCGAAGTCCGACGATCGGCAGCGGCCTGGCGTTCGCGTCGCCGAGCACGCGACAGTTGCCGGCCTGCACTTTCACGCCGAGTGCCAGATCCTGCGCTTCGGAGCTCGACGCCCAGTGTGCGAGCAGCGCGAGGGCCACGTGCGGCGCCTCGATGGGGGAGGGCAGCCGGTCGGCCGGTGCACCCTTCACGGCACTCGCGAGCATCTCGCGTCGCGACTCGATCGGCAACTCGGCGAACGACGTGCGCCGTGAGCGTCGCGCAAGCAGGTCCAGCGCCGCGAGCTGTGCACGCCATGCCGGCGCGGGATCGGCGGGCAGGTAGCGCACGTCGGCATAGCCGTAGCCATGCATCTCTTCGGCAACGGGATCGTAGCCGTCCACGAACGTGACGAACGCCGAGACGGCGAGCTCCTGCGCCTTCGCGCCGATTTCAGCGGGAAGCACGGCGGCTCCGACGGCGTCGAGCACCGTGCGATCGAAGCCCGTCTCGCGCTCGCTGCCCGCAGTGGCGGACGCGACCGGCACGCGCTCCTCGAGCGTGCAGCCGACTGCCGTCGAAACGGCCAGCGCGCCGGCGAGCTTCAGGAAACCGCGACGCCCCGCGGGTTGTGGCGTGTCATGCATGCTCACCGAACGCCTGCCTTGGTGACGGGGGTCATGGGACGATTGGGCACTTCGGGGCCTGCCTTCTTCGTGGGATGCAGTTCGGCCAGCGTGTTCGCATCATACATGCGACCATTCTTCATGACGTAGCGCAAGGTGTTCGTGTTGCGCAGATCGGCGAGCGGATCCTTCGCCAGCACGATCAGGTCGGCGAGCTTGCCTACCTCCAGCGATCCCACGTCTGCGTCCAGCCCGATCGCCTGCGCACCGATGGCGGTGGACACACGCAGCGCTTCATGCGTGGTCATGCCACCTGAGCCCATCGCCCACAGTTCCCAGTGATAGCCGAGGCCCTGCAGCTGGCCGTGGCTGCCGATACCGAGGCGGCCACCCGCCCGCAGGATGCGCGTGGCATCGGCGGCGAGCTGCGGAAAGACGTACTCCTCATCGCGGAACCAGCCGCCCATGGTGCCGCCGTTGGGCAGGCTGGCCATGCGACGACGCGTCTTCATCGCGAGTTCCTCGTAGGCGGTGAAGGTCTGCAGCTTCGTGTCGCCGTACGGATTTTCATGCGTGTAGAAGAAGTTCTCCGCCCAGGGACCGCCGTAGTTCACCAGCAGCGTCGGCGTGTAGGTCCGGTTGGACCAGGCCATGAACGACGTCACGTCCTTGCCCAGCGGCGTGATGCCCATGGAGTGCTCGAGGCCCGGATAGCCATCGAGCGTTTCGCTGAGATTCAGCTTCACGTCGAGCGATCCTTCGGTGGTGGGCATCAACTGCTGCTCGCGCGCGGCCTTGATGATCCACTGCCGCACCTGGCGCACACCGGCGACGTACATCTTGATCGTCTTCGTGTCGTAATAGCTGCTGTAGCGCTTGAGCATGTTGCGCGCATGCTCCTGATCGCGGATCTGGTCCTGATCGAAGATGCCGGGGCCGGTGGAATAGATGCGCGGGCCGATGATCTGTCCCGTCTCCACGAGGTCCTGATAGGTGAGCACATCGGTGGTGGCCGTCTGCGGATCGCGCGTGGTGGTCACGCCGTACGCGAGGTTCGCGAGATACGCCCACGGCTGCGTTTCGTGAATGGTGCCACGTTCCGCGCGCAGGTGCGCGTGCGTATCCACGAAGCCGGGCATGATGGTGGCGCCGGCCATGTCCATCGCCGTGGCACCGGCCGGAATGGCAACCGTGCCCGCCGCGCCGACGGCCGCGATGCGATTGTCGCGGATGACGATGTCGCCGCTGGCGATCACTTCATCGCCCTTCATGGTGATGATGCGTGCGTTGCGCAGCGCGACCGTGCCACGCGGCAGGTCACGCGGCGCCTGGATCAGGATGCGCTTCTCGAACGGCGTGTACGGCTTGGGACGCAGACTGTCGGCGAGCGTCGTGTCGCGGCGCACACCCGGCAACGGATCGCGTGCGCGCGCCGAATCGAGGTCGTAGACCACGTGCGCATTGCCGATGGACCAGTGCACGTGGCGACCGGATGACGACCACGCCGGGAACTGTCCGCCGATGTCGGTCAGCTTTCGCACCGGCACGATGGCCGTGTTCGGATCGGCGACGCTGACACTCGGCTGCACGCCGCGCGGCGGAATGACGACGGTGTAGAAGTCGTTGCTGATCTGTGCGAGCGCCATGTCGCCGTCGGGCGAGATCATCGTGAGTGTGGCCGGCGGACCGGGCGAGCCGGGCTCCTCGGCCACACGCGGATTCTCGAGTTCCGAGAGATCGTGATCATCGCCACCGGTGCCCGCCGCGGGGCCGGTCACGCGCAGGTGACGCTGCTCGTCGCTGCCGTCCCAGCGGATGGACACCAACCCGTTCTGCGTCGACGACAGGTAGATGCGCGTCGTGTCGCGCGAGAAATGCGGCTTGCTGCGCCCGGCGGCACGCGCGATCACCGTCGGTGCGCTCCCGTCGGCGGCGGTGGGCGTGGCGGGATACCAGACCAGGTTCGTCGTGCCGGTCACGCCGGTCTGCTCGCGTCGGCCCTGTGCGCCGCTCTGTGTGACGACGATGCGTGCACCAGTGTGCGACCATGCCGGCTGCCGCAGTGTGCCCGTGCCGCGGCTGAGCACCGTCGCGGCACCGATGCGACCCGCGGACATGGTGGACTTATAGAGTCGTCCGCCATCGTTGGTCCACGTCACCCACGCCAGCGACTTTCCATCGGGTGACCAGGCCGGATCCGCTTCGATCGCGCCAAGGTTCGACACGCGACGCGGGGTGCCGGTGGGCCAGTCCATCAGGTACAACCGGTCGAGGCTCACGAACGTGAGCATCCTGCCATCGGGCGACGGCACGCCGTCTCGGATCTGACGCACCGTGAATTGTGTGCTGTCGGAGATCGGATAGCGGAACGCGAGCTCGGGGCCTGCATCCACCGTCGCCTGCACGTGAAACGGAATTTCGGTCTGGCCGCTGCCATCAACCGGCACGCGCCAGATGCGATTGCCGTAGCTCGCGACGAGTTCCTTCGAATCGGGCGTGAAGCTCATGCCCGGCAAGGCATCCATCGGCGCGCGCGATTCCATTTCGTCGCGCTGCGTCGGATACGCCAGCCATCGCTCATCGCCGGTGGCGAGATCGCGAACGCGCAGACCGGTCTTGTCCTCGTGGCGTGAGCCGTAGACAAGCCAGCGACCATCGCCACTGAGCGTGGGACGCACCGCGGAGCCATAGCGCGACGACATCGGTTCGCGTTCACCGGTCTCGCGGTTGTACGCCCAGACCTGATACTGCGGAAACTGCGAGTTGTAATTCCACGCGCCGGCACGCTGCGTGTAATAAATCATCTTGTCGTCGGCGCTGAACGCGGCACCGGCCTGCTGCACGGCACCGCCAGGAGGCACCGGTACCGGATCGGCGTACAGCGCCACGCCGGCGCCACCGTCCACGTGATACTGCCAGAGCTTGGGCAGGCCGCCGCGGAATCCACCCTTGCTGGCGACGATGTACTTGCCGTCGGGCGAGTAGTCGGGAGAGAGATACACCGATGCCTTTCCGCGCGTGATCGCCGTCACCGCCAGCGTTGCGACGTCGAGAACGTGCACGTTGTCAGCGCCTTCACGGTCGGAAATGAAGACGACCTTCTTTCCGTCAGGGCTGTAGCGCGGCTGCGTGTCGTAGGCGAGTCCACTCGTCAGCCGCTTCGCTTCACCGCCGGCAAATGGAATCGCATACAGGTCGCCGAGCATGTCGAAGACGATCGACTGGCCGTCGGGGCTGACGTCGAGCGACAGCCAGGTGCCTTCGCGGGTGTCGAGCGTGAACTGTCGCGCTGCATCCAGCGGCAGGGGGCGTTCGGCGGGCCGACCGCTTCGCGCGGCGCCCGGTTGCTGCGCCTGCAGCGTGGTGGCGAAAGTGAGAACAGCGACAGCAATGGTACGCAGCGACACGGGTGGCTCCGGAGCAGGGCAGACGGCGGCCCACATCGGGCCGCGATGCGCTGAGTCTGCCGCAGTGCGGAGGGTGTCGCAAGGCGGCAGAGTCTGTCGTCCGCCTGGCGACGTCGCCTACCGCTTCCGCGCCCCGTCGTTCCGGTACACTACGCCACCGCGCATCACGAACACCACCCGCTGCGACGCCTCGATCTCGCTCACCGGATCGCCATCGGTGGCGATGATGTCGGCCTGATATCCCACGGCAATCCGACCGATCTCCTTCTCCAAACGCAGCGACTCGGCAGCGCGCGACGTCGCCGACACGATCGCGTCCATCGCCGGCTGCCCGCCACGACGCACCCGGCACACCAGCTCCTCGGCGTTGCGGCCATGCGCGCCCGCCACCGCATCAGTGCCGAAGACCAGCTTCAGCGTGGGTGTGCGCGCCGCGGACCCGATGCCGGCTTCGGCCAGTGGCAGTGCCTTTTCCATCGATGCGAAGCCGACCGCGTTGTAGTTGCCGATGCCCTCGAAGCGCGGCTTGTTGTCGAGATAGTTGTGAAACACCAGCCCGCACTGCGGATCGAAGAAGGTGCCATTACGCACGAGGAGTGCACGTGTCGGCTCGTCGGCGAAGACGCCATGCTCCACCTGCGTGCAGCCGTTGCGCGCCGCGCGCTGCACCGCCTCGGCGGAATGCGCGTGGACCACCGATCGGAGTCCTTGCGCGGTGGACTCGCCACAGGCCGCGGCGAGCTGCGCGTCGGTCATGGTGGCCTCGCCGCCGTCGCGAATCGACTTGGAAGCGAAGATCTTGATCACGTCGGCGCCCGCCGCCTTGAAGCGGCGCACCACGGCACGCAGCGAATCGGGTGAGCCTCCGGCGGAGCGCTCGTTCATCGAACCGAGCGACGTGAGCACACGCGGGCCGGGGAGGGTGCCACGGTTGATGGCGTCACGGAGCGCCGCGTTGTTCTCCTCGCCGATGCTCTGCACGGTCGTGAAGCCGGCGCGCAGCGTCTCCCACGCGTTACCCGCCTGACTGTACGCCTGCGTCGCCGGCGAATCGCCGTCGGTGGCGGTGTGCAGGCGGTTGGCCGAGTTCACGTACCACCCGATGTGGACGTGCGTGTCGATCAGGCCTGGCAGGAGTGTGCGGGTGCCGAGGTCGATGCCGCCGGCCGGCAGCGGTCCGGTGGCGGGTCGGAGGGCGGTGATCCGGCCGTTCTGCACGGTGATGTCGGTGCGCGCCATCGTGCGACCGGTGCCGTCGATGACGCGGGCGGCGCGGATGACCACCGGCGCTGAGGGCTGCGCGTGCACCGGCGCGGCCAGCGCGAGGAGCAGGGCGGGAAGCAGGCGACGGGTGACGGCCGGCGACATTGGAACTCCGATGAGAGGGCAGGGAGAGGCGGTCGGAACCCGAATGTGCGTCACGGCGCGTGGAAGCGGAACGCGCGCTCCGCGCTTTCCGGCTACGATAGCTTGATCTCGTCCTCAGGTCCGGGCGCACCGTGGTCGCCCGGCCGTCCCGTCCCGCCGGAGCTCCCGTGTCGCTGTATCCGCGTTTTCCGTTCGTCACCACGTTGTCACGTGCGTTCTGTTGCATCTCGATGCTGGCGGCCTGCGGAGGCTCGGGCGACGAGCGCAAGGACGCCGCGCCAGCCGCGAAGGGCGCGGACAGCGGCACGGCGGCAGCTGCGACGCCGACGCGACGTGGAGTGCCGAAGCCTGATTCGGTGCGTGCCCTGTACGTGAATGCGTGGGCGGCCGGCTCACGCTCGCGCATGGCCGAGTTGATCCGGATCGCCGACCAGACCGAAGTCAACGCGTTCATCATCGACGTCAAGGAAAGCGACACGTTCCTCAGCTACGACTCGACGGCCATCGCGCTGGCCAAGGAGATCGGTGCCGACCTGCGGCCGGCCACGAAGTGGCTCAAGCCGCTGATCGATTCGCTGAATGCCCACGGCATCTACAGCATCGCGCGCATCGTGGTCTTCAAGGACCGCATGCTGGCCGACAAGAAACCCGACATGGCGATCCGCCACGTGAACGGCAGCGTGTGGAAGGACAAGAAGGGCGGGGCGTGGGTGAACCCGTACGATCAGCGCGTGTGGGATTACAACATCGCGATCGCCAAAGAAGCGCTCGACATGGGCTTCGGTGAGTTGCAGTGGGATTACGTGCGCTTCCCCGACGTGACCAACACGATGCGTGCGACGATGAATTACCCGGGCAGCAACGGGAAGTCGCGCTCCGACAACATTCGCGACTTCATCCTGTACTCGAAGAAGCAGCTCGCGTCGTACGCCGTGCCGGTCACGGCCGACGTGTTCGGCCTGGTGACACATGCCGAGGGTGACGTGGAGATCGGGCAGCAGTGGGAGACGGTGATTGCGGCAGCCGATGCGGTGCTGCCGATGGTCTATCCGTCGCACTACTCCACCGGTCATTACGGCTTCGTGAAGCCCGGCGCCGTACCGTACCAGCTGATCCGCGTGGCTCTCACCGACGCGGTGGAGCGCACGAAGTTCCTGCACGACTCCGCGAAGGTGACCGTGGGTGAGATCCGGCCGTGGCTGGAAGCGATGAGCATCCGCGGCAACGAGTATGGCGCGGCACAGGTGCGTGCGCAGATCCAGGCCACCTACGACGTGGGTCTCAAGAGCTGGGCGTTGTGGAGCCCCGGGTCCAAGTACGCCGAGTTCGAAGGGGCGCTGCGTCCGGCCGACGGCAGCAAGAGCGCGGTCGAGCGCAGCGGCTGGGCGCCACCCAAGTGGACACCCGCACCGTCGCTGTTGTCGAAAGTGATCATCGCGCGGGCGGCGCGTGCTGCCGGTGCTGCCGGTGCCGCCCCTTCGGCGGCTGCGCAGCCGACGGCGCCGCGCTGAGCTCCGGGTTCGCGGCACCAACCGTCGCAGGGCAGAGCAAGTCACTGCGCCCGAAGCACAGGCGTGCCCACCCGGCGCTTCGACGGTGCTTCCGGCGCGTTGTGCGCGGCGTCAGCTTCACGGCGGCCGTGCCCGTCTCCGTCCTTCACCGAACCGCATGCCACAGAACCGTCGCCCGTCCAGCCAGCATGCCGCCACGCTTCTGCTCGCCATCGGTGCCGTGGCCTGCGTGCGTGTTCCGGCTTCGGCAGTACCGCTTCCTGTTGCAGCCGCGCCCGCCAGCCCTGCTCAACCGGCCGCGCCACCACGCCCCAACCCGCTGCAGGCGCAGCTGCCGCTGGCCGCGCTCGGCGACCATCGCCTCATTCCCCATCCGGTGTCCGTCGTGCCCGGCATTGGGGCACCGTTCGCGCTGACAGCGGCGACGGTGATCGTGGTTCCATCTGCGTCCTCCCAGCCGGAGGCGCGTATCGCGGCCCGCGTCGGGGAGGCAGTCGCGACGCTGCTTCGTCCGTCGACTGGGTTCGTGATCCCGGTCATCGCCGCCGACTCCAGCGCCCCGCGGGGGGCCATCGTGCTGCGGCTCGACCCGAACGCCCGCGGGGGCGCCGAAGGGTACGACCTCGTCGTCACGACCGATTCCGTCCGGATCACCGCTGCCGCGCCCGCCGGCTTGTTCTATGGTGTTCAGACACTCCGACAGCTCCTCCCGGCATCGATCGAAGCCGAGCAGTTCGTGATCCGTGCCGCTTTCCCGTGGACCGTCCCGACGGGGCGCGTGCTCGATCAGCCACGCTTTGCGCACCGCGGGGCAATGCTCGACGTCGCGCGGCACTTCTTCACGGTGGACGAGGTGCAGCAGTTCATCGACCTGCTCGCACTGTACAAGCTCAACGTCCTCCACCTGCATCTCACTGACGACCAGGGCTGGCGCATCGAGATCCGGCGGCGGCCGCAACTCACCCGCATCGGCGGCCGCAGCGAGGTTGGCGGACGCGGGGGCGGCTACTACACGCAGGCCGACTATGCGGCCATCGTGCGCTACGCCGCGGAGCGGTTCATCACGATCGTGCCGGAGATCGACATGCCGGCGCACACGCAGGCCGCGATCGTGGCGTATCCGGAACTCGGCTGCGGCCGCGCGATCCCCGACACGTCGCGGAACGTCCCGGTCGCCGGCCTCTACACCGGCATTCAGGTCGGCTTCAGCGCGCTGTGCTACGACCAGAAGGCCACCTACCGTTTCGTCGATGACGTCGTGCGCGAGCTCGCGGCGATGACGCCGGGACCGTACCTCCACCTCGGCGGAGACGAGGCGGCGGTCCTCACAGACGCGCAGTACGCGGTGTTCATGGAACGTGTGCAGGAGATCGTCGCGAAGTACGGCAAGACGATGATCGGCTGGGACGAGATCGGTCATGCCAAGCTGCGCCCCGGCACGATCGCGCAGATGTGGCGGCCTGACACATCGATGGCCGCCGCCAAGCAGGGCGCGCAGTTGATCATGTCGCCGGCCACCAAGGCCTACCTCGACATGAAATACACGACGTCCACGGAACTCGGCCATCGCTGGGCGGCCTACATCGACCTGAAGACGTCCTACGAGTGGGACCCCGTCAGTCACTTCCCGCGGGTGACCGAGGCGGACGTGCTTGGTGTGGAGTCCGCGCTGTGGACGGAGACCGTGCGCAACCTCGGGGCCGCCCAGTACCTCGTTCTGCCGCGCCTCCCGGCCATTGCCGAGCTGTCATGGAGCCCGTCGTCGACGCATGACTGGGAGCGGTTCCGCGCGCGTATCGCGGGGCACGCGCCTCGCTGGCGGCTGCTCGGCTTCAATTACTTCGCGACGCCCGAGGTGTCGTGGCAGTGACACACGCGTCCTGTCGTGCGCGCGGGACAGGCGTGCAGCAATGACTCGGTGACAACGCAGACGGCCGGTCCCCCTGAAGGAGGACCGGCCGTCTGCGTTGCGACAGCGAGCGACTAGTACCGGTAGTGATCCGACTTGAAGGGTCCGGCGTTGTTCACGCCGAGGTAGTTCGCCTGGTCGGGAGTCAGCTCGGTGAGCTTCACGCCAAGCTTCGGCAGGTGCAGACGCGCCACCTTCTCGTCGAGATGCTTCGGCAGCGTGAACACCTTCTTCTCGTACTTGTCGGCGTTCGTGTGCAGGTCGATCTGGGCCAGCACCTGATTGGTGAAACTCGCCGACATCACGAACGACGGGTGGCCCGTGGCGCAGCCGAGGTTCATCAGGCGGCCTTCGGCGAGGATCAGGATCGAGCGGCCGTTTGGCAGCAGGAACTCGTCGTACTGCGGCTTGATGTTGATCCGCTGCAGCCCTTCGACCTTCTTCAGGCCGGCCATGTCGATCTCGTTGTCGAAGTGGCCGATGTTGGCGATGATCGCCTTGTCCTTCATGCGGCCCATGTGCTCGACGGTGATCACGTTCTTGTTGCCGGTGGCCGAGATGAAGATGTCGGCGTATTCGACGACGTCTTCGAGCGTGGTGACCTGGTAGCCCTCGAGTGCCGCCTGCAAGGCGCAGATCGGATCGATCTCGGTGATCACGACGCGCGAGCCCTGACCCTTGAGCGCCTGCGCACAGCCCTTGCCCACATCACCGTAGCCCATCACGACCGCCACCTTGCCGGCCAGCATGACGTCGGTGGCGCGATTGAGGCCGTCGATGATCGAGTGACGGCAGCCGTAGAGGTTGTCGAACTTCGACTTCGTCACGGCGTCGTTCACGTTGATGGCCGGGAAGGCCAGCGTGCCGGCGCGCTCCATCTCGTACAGGCGATGCACGCCGGTCGTGGTCTCTTCCGAGACACCGCGGATGCCGGCCAGCACCTTCGTCCAGCGGCCCGGATTCTTCTCCTGCTCCGCGCGCAGCAGGTCGAGGATCACGCCCCACTCTTCCGGCTCGTTGTCACTGTCGAAGCCCGGCACCGTGCCGGCCTTCTCGAACTCCATGCCGCGATGCACGAGCAGCGTGGCGTCGCCGCCGTCATCCAGCAGCAGGTTCGGACCGCCGCCATCGGGCCACATCAGCGCCTGCTCGGTGCACCACCAGTATTCATCGAGCGTCTCTTCCTTCCACGCGTAGACCGCGATCCCCGTCGGCTCCGCCACGGTGCCCTTCGGGCCGACGGCAACCGCTGCGGCCGCGTGATCCTGCGTCGAGAAAATGTTGCACGACACCCAGCGCACGTCGGCACCGAGTTCGACCAGCGTCTCGATCAGCACGGCCGTCTGCACGGTCATGTGCAGCGAGCCCATGATGCGCGCTCCCTTCAAGGGGAACTTGCCCTTGTACTCCTCGCGGAGCGCCATCAGGCCGGGCATTTCCACCTCGGCGAGGCGCAGCTCCTTGCGACCCCATTCAGCCAGCGACAGGTCACGCACCGCATAGGGGGGGCGCGCCATCGACATCATCGTCTCGAGCTCGGTCTGTACTGCAGTGGCCATCGTGAAAATCCTCAGGAGTGAATCAGGACGCTACCATCGTGAAGAGCGCTGGTCCGATCGCCGCCGGATTCACCGGCAACGCGACGTAGCGCATCGTGCCAAACCCTGCCTTCGACGCCCATCCGCGCAGGGAGCGCTCGTCGAAGCCCAGCCAGACATGCCCCATCTGCGCGCGATACTCTTCGCGCTCGTGGGCACACATGTCCGCGATCAACAACCGACCGCCAGCGCGCAGCACGCGGCGCGCCTCCTTCAGCACCCGTGACGGTTCCGCCACGTGGTGCAACACCAGCATCAGCACCGCCACGTCGAGCGAGTTGCCGGCCAGCGGCAATGCTTCCAGCGAGCCTTCGGCCAGCGTGACGTTCGCCTGCGACTGCAACCGCTGCCGCGCGGCTTCGAGCATCGCCGGCGATCCGTCGATGGCGTGCACGTGTGCGACGTGGCGCGACAACGACAGCGCCAGCGTGCCCGTCCCACAGCCCAGATCACCGACGACGGTGGCTGGATCCAGCAGCGCCAGCGTGGCGCCGAGATCCGCACGTGCACCGAACATCGACGTCACGCGCGCATCCCATTCCGCGGCTGCCGACGTGATGAACGCCTCGCTCCGGGAGCGCCGCGCCGTCAGGACCGACTCCACGCGGATCAGGTCCTGCTGCGCGGTCAGTGTGGACTGCACGGGCTCACGCACCAGCGCCCAGAGCGCCCGTGCTTCATGATCGAGTGTCGGCGCCATGCGGTACCACCGTGTGGCCCCTTCGGCGCGGGACTCGACCCAGGCCTCGTCCGAGAGGATGCGGAGATGCCGACTCACGGTGCTCTGGGGCAGGCTGAGGGCCGTGCAGAGCTCACCGACAGTCAGCTCGTGCGCCTCCAACGCCAGCAGCAGCCGACAGCGCGTGGCGTCGGCGAGCTCGGTCAGTCGACCATGGATGGAGAGTTTGGGCGCAGTCATATCCGGTTATCCGGATAGATAGATAGCCGAGCGGGGCGAGGAGGTCAAGCGGGATGGTTGGCGGCAGGCGTCGGCCGCCGCAGCTTGGGGCAGTCCCACGCCTCTCCACTGCCTTCGGCGACGCCACATGTCCCTGATCTTCCCGTTCGATCCCGACATCACCCGCGCCTCCACCATCCCGGCCCGGCTCTACAACGATCCGGTGTATCTGGAGCTCGAACGCGAACGCATCTTCGCCGGCACGTGGCAGCTGGTGGGGCGGTTGGACCAAGTGGCCGAGCACGGTGCGTACATCACCGCGGAAATCGGCACCGACTCCGTGGTGGTGGTGCGCGATGGCGACACACTGCGCGGTTTTCACAACGTCTGCCTGCATCGCGCCGGTCCGGTGGCACACGGCTGCGGCAAGCGCAACACGATGCAGTGCCGCTACCACGGGTGGACGTATCGTCTCGACGGTTCGCTGCTCAGGGCGCCGGAGATGGAAGGCACCTGCAATTTTCATCCGGCAGAGATGCAACTCCGTCCGGTCGCGGTGTCGCAGTGGGGGCCGCTCGTCTTCGTGAACGTGGACTGCAAGGCACCGCCGCTCATCGACATGCTCGAGGACGTGCCGGCACGCGTGGCGCCGTTCAAGTGCGAGCAGATGCAGTACGTGACCAGCAAGAGCTGGGACATCGCCTGCAACTGGAAGGTGTACGTCGACAACTACCTGGAAGGCTATCACCTGCCGGTGGTGCATCCGGGGCTGCACAAGGAACTGGATTACGACGCCTACCGCGTGGAGCCGCACCGCTACTTCAGCATCCAGCACGCGCCGCTGCGCGCGGTGCACGGCGGCGCCACCGACCGCCGGTACGATCCAGCGAAGACCGACGTGGCCGAGGCGGTGTACGTGTGGCTCTTCCCCAACGTGATGCTCAACGTCTACATGGGGCAGATGCAGACGAACACGGTGATCCCGCTGGCGCACGACCGCACGCGCGTGACCTTCGACTGGTATGCCGCCGTCCCGCCGACGGACGACGCCTCGACGGCCGAGTTCACGAAGCTGCTGGCATTCAGCGACGAGATCCAGGACGAGGACATCGTGATCTGCGAAGCGGTGCAGCGCAATCTCCGATCACGCGTGTACGATCGGGGGCGCTACTCGGCCACGCGTGAGAACGGCGTGCATCACTTCCATTCGCTGCTGCACGAGTTTCTCACGTAATCGTGCGGCTCCGTGTATTTCGCGAGGCCTTCTTTCATCGCGGAGAACGCGGGGAACGACCGGAGGGCGCGGAGAACAGCTGTTCTTGGGAACTGCACTCGCTTTGCGACGGTTGTTCCCAGTCATTTGCAGTTCTCCGCGTGCCCCGGTTGTTCCCCGCGATTTCCGCGATGACCGTAGATGCCTCGAGCTGCACGGAGTCAGGAACGACGCACCATCACAGCCAGAACGTCAGAGATTGAACCAGTACGACGCCTTGATGAGCAGGGTGTTGTCCGGGTGCGCACGGAAGAGATCACGGTAGTCGCGCACGAGCCGGAACTCCCCGTTGGCGTCGTTGCTGGCGCGGCCCTGCTGCCAGACGAAGAAGAGCGTGGAGCCGGGGCGGTACTCCCAACGCAGCACCGCATTGCTGTTGAACTGCCGGAAGTTGAAGCCCGTCGGCGAGGCGCCGTTGCCATACGGCGCATAGCGGTCGCCATAGGCCTTGGCGGTCGGTGCCGCCAGCTCGCGCCAGTCGCTGAAGTCGCCGCGGGTGATGAACGGCTGCGCATAGATCTGCAGCGACAGGCGTGGTGTGGCCGTCCAGTTCGCGCGGGCCGTCAGGGCCACCGTGCTCTGGTCGAGCCGTGCGAAGGTGTAGTGCGTGGTGTCGCTGCGGAACGCGCCGGCGTTGCGGATCCACTGCTGATCGTCGATGCGGTCTTCGCGGCTGATCGCCAGTGACATCGAGTACCGGCTGGCGAGGCGCAGGTCGCCGCCGATGCTCACATTCCGTGAATTCGACCGGCCCTCGTCGCCCTGCGATCCCACGACGCTCACCGTCGGCGTGAAGAGCCGGCGCGCGTCGCCCCCGAGGGACGCCACCAGCATCCGTTCGGCCGACTGACGGAGTGCCGGTCCGCCACGCGCGCACGCGACGCAACGCGTGCCCCCGATGTCGTAGGTCGTGAGCATCAGGTGCGTCGTCCAGAAATTCTTCAACTCGCCGGTGAGCGAGCCGGTGATGCTCGCCCCACTCTGGGTGCCGCCCGTGGTCCAGTGCGTCTCGTTTGAAAGCGTCGCGGACAGCCTGCGAAAGTGCTGCGTCGGACGCAACGTCTGCTTGGTCAGCGTGCTGCGCAGGCTCATGTCGTTCACGAGGATCACGAAGCCCAGATCGTTGGCCTCCATGCCGGATCCTGCGTAGCGCCACGTGCTGGAGTACCGCAGCGACCCCGCCAGCTTCTGCACGCCCAGCGACATCACGCCGCCCGACAGACCGGTGCGTGTGGGATCATAGGCGCGCTCGTGATCGGGACGCTGCCAGAAGTGCACGCTGCTGCGCTGTGTAAGCGCGATGGCCTCCGGACTGCCGTTCACGCCGACCTGTCCGGCATACCCGTGCACCTCGTAGCGGGCGCCGGCAAAGCGATGAAAGCCCTGCATGAGGAAGACGCTCGCGTCACTGCGGAGCAGGGGCTTGGTCACCGCATCCAGATTACGTCGCATGTCGGTGACCATCACGCCGAACTGGGACTGCCCGCCCCGCATTTCCTTGACGAGTCGCGCCGCGAAGTAATTGGTCTGCGGTTCGATGGTGTTGCCGCTGACGCCGATCTCACGACGCGTGATCGCCTCGGAGATTCCGATCGAGATGCCCTTGCCGATCCGACCGGTGACTTTCGCTGCACCGAGGATGGTGGTGAACGCGGGATCCGCCGACGAGGCACGCAGTTGCGGTGAGCGTCCGATGCGCCGCGTGTAGAACAGTCCCTCGCACGGACCGCCGCAGCGGAACAGCGCATTGCCTTCGAGAAAGAATGGGCGCCTCTCGTCGAAGCGCACTTCGAACGCACTGAGGTTGAGCAGCGCCGGGTCGGCCTCCACCTGGCCGAAGTCCGGGTTCACCGTGGCGCTGGCGGTCAGCGCGGAGCCAAGGCCCACCTTCAGGTCGGCGCCGGCGGTGATCTGCTGCGGATGACTCCAGCCCGTGGCGGTGCGCTGCGTGACGTTCTTGGTGACGGTGTACGGCAGTAGTTCCACACGATGCCCGCCACCGATCCCGCGGATGCCGTTCAACGCGCCGAGCTGCGAGACGAGCGTCGAACGCGAACCCCGATAGACCGGCCACGAGTCGCGCTGGCTGTGTCGCGTGATGTCACGCCAGACACCGAACCCGAAGGTGTGTTCATCCGCCGCATTGAAGCGGAGCTGACTGAATGGCACGCGGAACTCTGCCGTCCAGCCGAGCGAATCGATCCGGGCTGACACGTCCCAGACGCCGTCCCACGACATGTCCTCGACGTTGTCGCTGTGCATGGCGGCGTCGCGCTGCACGCCGGCTGGATTGACCATCAGCTCCACGCCGGTGCGTCCGTCGTGGTAGGCGTCGAAGAGGATCTTGATCTGGTCCGAGTTGGTGCGCACGTCGCGCCGCGACAACAGGCTGACGATGGAGTCAGGGTGCGGATCGTACGCGCGGACGAAGACGTAGATGTTCTTTGCGTCGTACACCACTCGTGTCGTCGTGCGGAATGCCGTCGGCGCGTCCTCGGCCGGCGCGAACTGGCGGAAGCCGTCGATCAGCGGCGCGGTCTGCCAGACCGGTTCGTCGTCGCGTCCATCGAGTACCGGCGCCTTCTCGATCCGCGTCGCCGTGGCCGTCGCCGGCGCGGCCTTCGGATCCCCCGCGCGTGCTGCAACGGGTGCAAGCAACACGACGAGGGCAAGCAGGACATCACGAACACGGCGCAGCGGCACTGGACTCAGGACAGGGACGGAATCGGCAGTCTCGACTCCATTACGGCGAAGAGGCTGCGTCTGTTGCCCGCGGGCAGCATTGCCGAGAGTGTCGGCGCTGGCGCCACGGTCCTGGTCGAGACTGATTTGCCGGATGCCCACGCCGCCTCCGACAGCCGCACGCCAGCGACGGTTTCCGCCGATCCTCGTGGCGCTGGGCCTGCTCGCGATCGGCGGGGCGGTGGCCATGCTCTCCGCCGCCGCGCTGGCGGCCGCAGGCGTGCGGGTACCATCCATCGCCGTCGCAGTGGTCACGGGTGTGCTTGGAGCGCTTCTCGGTCGCCTTGCACGGCTCGACCCGTGGTGGATGGTGATTCAGTTCCTCTTTCCCGTCGGTCTGGTCGTGGCGCAGGGCGCGCCGCTGCCGTCATGGGTCTGGCTGGTGCTGTTCCTGGGGCTGGTGGTGGTCTACTGGAGCACCTTCAGGACGCAGGTGCCGCTGTACCTCTCCAGTACGAAGGTGCGGCAGGCGCTGGTGTCACTGCTGCCTGCCGGTCGCTTCACCTTCCTGGACGTCGGATCGGGCGTGGGCGGGGTTTTGACCGATCTGGCCGCACTGCGCGCCGACGGCGAGTATCACGGCATCGAGTCGGCGCCGCTGCCCTGGTTCGTGAGTCGGGTGCGCATCGTGCTCGGCCGGCACCGTAACTGTCACGCGCACTGGGGCAGCTTCTGGAACGCGGACCTGGCGCGGTATGACGTCGTCTTCGCCTACCTCTCGCCGGTGCCGATGGCCGCGTTGTGGGAGAAGGCGCGGGCCGAGATGCGTCCCGGATCGGTGTTCATCAGCAATACGTTCGTGGTTGCCGCGTCACAGCCTGATCGCCGCATCACCGTGGACGACCTGCACCAGTCCACGCTGCACGTCTGGACCATGCGCTGACCGATCGTGGGGGCGGACCATGGTGTCTGACCCGTTGGTCGTGCTTGCGGCGCCGGTGCATGGCGCACTGATTGCTCGCCGCACTGATTTCCTGCCGCGCTGATTGCTGGCCGCACAGACCGATCGCCCGCCATTCTCCCACGGAGTTCTGCATGTCATCCGTTCCCGCTGCTGATCCGACCACGGCGCCACTCGCGCTGCTCTATCCCGACCTGCAGGCCGAGTTGGCGGTCACCCGCGACCTGCTCACGCGCGTGCCATGGGACAGGGCCGACTGGAAGCCGCATCCGAAGTCGATGTCGCTGCGCTCGCTGGCATCACACGTCGCGCAATTGCCCGGGTTTCTCACGGCGATGACGGCGATGGATGTGCTGGAGTTCAAGCCCGAAAATTTTGCGCCGCCGGCGCTCGAGAACACCGATGCACTGGTGGCGATGTTCGATGTCGAAGCGGCGAAGATGCACGCCGTGCTGGCGGGCCTGGACTGGGCGGGACTGAACGGCTCGTGGAAAATGACGATGGGCGGCCACACCATCATCGACAACCAGCGCGCCTTCCTGCTGCGGCACATGGGGATCAATCACCTCGTGCATCACCGTGCGCAGCTGGGTGTGTACCTCCGGCTGCTCGACGTGGCGATTCCGGGCTCGTACGGGCCGTCAGCGGATACGCAGATGTGAGGCGACGGTGGCAGGCACCGCCGCTTTCGCGACGGCGTGCACCACCATCCCCGGTGTCAGCACCGCCGGCAGAATCACCGCCGTCGAGTTCACGCCAGCGGGATAGAGGACATACAGCGGCACACCACTCCGCCCGAAGCCCGCCAGCACCTGCGTGATCGCATCATCGCGCGAGGTCCAGTCGGCGCGCACGAGCGCGACGTTCGCGTCACTGAATGCCTTCGTCACCGACGCCGTGCGCAATGCGACGCGTTCGTTCACCTGGCACGACAGGCACCAGGCGGCCGTGAAGTCGACGAACACGGGACGGCCTTCCGCGCGCAGCTGTTGCACCGTCGCGGCGGACCACGGCTGCCACTGCTGTGTCGCACTGGCTGATGATGCGATGCCCGGTACCGCTGGCGGCGCGGCAACGGTCGTGCTTGCGATGAAGCTTGCCGCGACGGCGGCACCCATCAGCGCCACGCTCACCACACGCGTCGGCATGTTCGCACTGCGCACGCCGCGCGCCCACAG
The DNA here is from genome assembly GCA_043788935.1 of Gemmatimonadaceae bacterium. Classification (GTDB taxonomy): domain Bacteria; phylum Gemmatimonadota; class Gemmatimonadetes; order Gemmatimonadales; family Gemmatimonadaceae; genus JACMLX01. The sequence continues at coordinate 33,358 of JAYWIJ010000157.1, forward strand.
CCACGCACCCAGCGCAAACACGATCATCGCCAGCAGCACGAGTGCGATCGCATTCACTCCTGCCTGCTGACCGAGTACCCACAGCAGCCACACGACCGTGGCATACAGCGGAAAGGCGAACAGCTGCTTGAGTGTCTCGAGCCACGGACCGGGACGCGGCAGGAAGCGCAGCAGCTGCGGTATCGAGGCCAGCACCACGAACGGCAGTGCGAGACCGACGCCGAGCGCGGTGAACACGAGCAGTCCGATCATCGCCGGTTGCACGAGCGCGAAGCCGAGTGCCGCGCCCATGAACGGTGCGGTGCAGGGTGCCGCAACCAGCACCGCCAGCCCGCCGGTCAGCAGTGAATCGGCATAGCCCCCGCCCGCGCCTGCACCGCCAAGCCGCGTCAGCGACAGCCCAATTTCGAAGACGCCGCTGAGATTCAGCGCCAGTGCGAACATCAGCAGCGCCAGCAGGGCCACCACCGGCGGCGACTGCAACTGAAAGCCCCAGCCGAGACGCTCGCCACCGGCACGCAGCGCGATCAGTACGCCGGCGAGCATCCAGAACGACAGCAGCACGCCGAGCCCGAACGCCAGTCCATGCTTCCTGCTGCGCGAGACGTCTGCATTGCCGCCCCCCTGCCGCAGTAAAGCCAGCACCTTCACCGACAGCACGGGGAAGACGCACGGCATCAGGTTGAGCAGCAATCCGCCGATGAATGCGAAGGCGATGGCGGCGATCAGCGTCATGTCGCTGCCGGCCGTCTCGGTCATCACATCGGCCGTCTCCGATACGACGCTGCTCACGCCGCCGACGGGTGTCGCCGCCGCCAGCAGCTTCGACACTGCGCGGCGCGCCCCGGCGGGCATGCTGCGCGTGACCGGTGCGGCGATCACGAAGCTGTGCGGCGATTTCGCGTCGATGTCCACCGCGATGATGCCCGACAGTCGCGCCACGGTCCCTGTATCGGTGCTTGGGCGCGGCAGCGCGAACACCAGCGTGTCCGGCACCTGCGACACGAGCTGCGCGGCCGCGTGATCGAGCACGTCGGCCGAGTCGGCGAAGAAGTACGGCAGCACGAACGGAGTTGCCGTCGACGTCCGTTCACGGATCAGCGCGACGATGTAGCGTGCGCTGTCCGACCATGCGTTCACGGCGTAGCCGGTCAGCGGCACTGGCACCATCGCGCGTGTCTGCGCGATGGCCGTTGCCCATTGTGTGGCGCCAGGTGGCGTGTCGGTGATTGGTATCGTCAGCGAGAGCGCCCCCGTGGCCGGCAGGCACACCTCCGCACACGCCAACCAGTCAGCCTTGCCCGTGATCGTCAGCGCACCTCCGCTGTACGACGCGGGAACCGTCACGTCCGCGAGGACGAACAGCTCGTCCTCGTACCCGTAGCTCATCAACGGCGGTTGCGGCGTGAGTCGCGGGGTGGGAAACTGCAGCGCGCCAATCACGACGCCGTCCGGGACGGTCCACTTCACTTTGAGCGGCAGGCCGGCATCGCCCGGGTTCGTCCAGTACGTGTGCCACCTGGGGTCGAGCGTGAGTCGCACGGCCACCGTGCTGGTCGCCCCGCGCGCGATGGTCGTCGTGGCAGCGACGAGGACTGCGTCGCTGTGCGGACTCGGATCGCGCGGTGGTGTCTGCGCCGTCGCGGTGCCCGCGAGCAAAGCCACGATGCACGCGACGATGCTCAATGCGCCGGAACGGGCCCGAAACCTTGAGCGGTGGAAACGAATGGGCATGTGCATGATCCTGCAATCTGGTGGCTGCGGTGTCGGCGGCAGGCCAGCGCGTGGAACGATTGCCTGGGGTCGTCGCTTCAAGAAATGTCGCGGATTGCGATCCGTCGCGCGACGGGGGGCGTAGTGCTCCAGCGGAGTGCTTCCCTCCACCTGAGTTTTTCGTCGTATGCCAACGCGGTTAATTTTTCTTTCTGGCCTGGCCTTGGGCTGTTCGCTTGCGATGCCGGTGTCCCTTTTCGGCCAGAGCGCGTCCCGGCTGGGGGGTGATTCGCTCGCCCGCCGCAGATCGCTGGACACGGTGCGGGTCACCGGCCGCGTGGCGAACCTGATCGGGACCGCACGCACGTCGTCCGAGGGGCATGTCGGCTTGGTCGAACTGCGAGCCCGTCCCCGGTCCCGGGAAGGCGAGATGCTGGAGACGGTGCCTGGCGTGATCGTCACGCAGCACTCCGGCGAAGGCAAGGCGAACCAGTATTTCGTCCGCGGATTCAACCTCGATCACGGAACGGACTTCGCCACGAAGGTCGATGGCATGCCGGTCAATCAACCGTCGCATGCACATGGCCAGGGTTACACGGATCTGAACTTCCTCGTTCCGGAGTTCGTCCGCGCGCTCGACTACAAACTCGGTGTGTCGCACGCGGAACTCGGCGATTTCGGCAGCGCCGGTGGTGCGGAGTTCTTTCTGGCGAAGCGGTTCGACGCACCAGTGGCGACGTCCGAGTTCGGCGGCTTCGGGTTGGCTCGCGCCGTGATCGGAGCGTCCACGAAGGTCGGTGGCGGCGACTTCCTCATCGGTGGGGAAGGGAAGCGGTACGACGGCCCCTGGCTGCGCGCTGAACGGGTGCGAAAGTTCAGTGGCATGTCGCGATGGACGCGCGACTTCGGTGCATCGCAGCTCTCCGTGATGGCGATGGCGTATCGCAACCGCTGGGATTCCAGTGATCAGGTGCCGCAGCGTGCCATCAGCACTGGTGCGATCAGCCGGTTCGGTCAGGTCGACAGCACCCTCGGTGGCAACACGTCGCGATACAGCCTCTCCGGCACGTACCGTCATGTCGGCGCCAAGTCGGTGCAGGAGTATCAGGCGTTTGCGATCCGGTCGGCGCTCGATCTCACGTCGAACTTCACCTACTTCCTCGACGATCCCGTCAACGGCGATCAGTTTCAGCAGCTCGATGCCAGGACCGTGCTTGGTGGCAGTGCGACGCACTTGCAGGCATTCACCCGGGGCGCAACGTCGCATCTCCTCAAGCTCGGGCTGCAGACACGCGCGGATCTCGCCGGCGTGTCGCTGCATCGCACCGCGAATCGGTCGCGCCTGACGACGGTGCGTGATGATGACGTCCGCGAAGTGGGGACGGGCGTGTTCATCGAGAACGAGTCACGCTGGACACCGACATTCCGCACCGTGGCAGGTGCGCGGGCCGACGGTTTCGTCTTCAACGTGAATGGCGACCGTCCCGAGAACGCCGGCACACGGGTGGCGGCAATCGTGAGCCCGAAGCTGGCGATGATCTACACGCCGACGGCGGCGTCCGAGTTCTACATCAGCGGCGGCACCGGCTTTCACAGCAACGATGCGCGCGGGACGACGATCACGGTGGACCCGGCGACTGGTGACGCCGCGCAGCGTGTGAGCCCTCTGGTGCGCTCGCGCGGCGGTGAGATCGGCGCTCGGCTCGCGCCGGTGGCGGGCCTGCGCACGACGCTTTCGCTCTGGGCGTTGTCGCTGAACAGCGAACTGCTGTTCGTCGGTGACGCCGGCGCAACGGAACCGACCACGCGGAGTCAGCGCTCCGGTGTGACGCTGGCCAATTTCTAGCGGATCTCGCCCGCCATCGCAGTCGATGCCGACGTGTCGATCGCACGTGCGCGCCTGCAGGACGTGCCGGCCGCGGAGTCGCGCATTCCGGGCGCGCTGGAACGCGTGATCGCTGCGGGGATCACGTGGAATGCCGTTCGGCATCACACGTTCGGTGCGTTGCGCGTCAGGCACTTCGGCGCGTACCCGCTCGCGGAAGACAATGGCGTGCGCGCGGTGTCCACGACCATCGTCAACGTAGACGCGGGCGTGACGCTCTATCGGGGACTGCGACTGCAGGCGACCATCCTCAATGTTCTCGACTCGCGCGCGTCGGACATCCAGTATCTGTATGCGTCCCGGCTGCGCGGCGAGGCCACCGGCGTCAGCGACGTGCATGTACACCCGATCGAACCCGGTCAGCTGCGTGTGTCGCTCACGTTTCCACCGTGAGTTGAGCGAACGGTCGCAACTCCGTCACGCGGCGTGATGTGTCAGTCTCGAGTGCTAGGTTGACGATGCGGCGCATCGTATCGGCGCTCCACATCTCTCGACCCAGCATCCGATGATCCAGTTCGTCATTCTCCTCGCGGTGGCTGTGAGCGCGCAGGCGAGCGCACATTCCGGCACGGACGACCTCTGGGGCGAGGCCGGCCATCGCATCGCTGCTCGTGCGGCAGCCGCTGCGCTCCCCACCGGGATGCCGCAATTCTTCCGGGATGCCGCTCCGCAACTGGCCTATCTCAACCCGGAGCCGGATCGCTGGCGTACGCGTGACGAGTCCCGGCTGGACGCTGCACTGGACGGAGCCACGGCGCCGGACCACTTCCTGGATCTCGAGATGATTCCCGCGAACCGCCGGGCTGCGTTCCTCGCCGCCAAGGATCGGTATGCGTTCGCCGACTCGCTCCGCGCCGTAACGGTGGACGCCTCCACCGCCGGCGTGCTGCCGTTCGCGATGCTCGAAGTCACGCAGCGCATGCGCGTGGCGTTCCGGCAGTGGCGTCGCGCGCCCAACGACACCGAGCGTCGCTGGATCGAGGCGCGCATCATCAACGATGCGGGCATTCTCGGCCACTACGTCACCGACGGTTCCAATCCGGCGCACACCACCATCCACTACAACGGGTGGGTCGGCGCCAATCCGAACGGCTACGCCACCGACAATCGCTTTCACGGACGATTCGAGTCGGCGTTCGTGCAGTCTCGTGTGAAGCTCGCCGATGTCGAGCCGCAGGTCGCGGCGCAGCCGACGGTGTTGGGATCGCTGCGTCCGTCGATCATCGACTATTTCATGCGTACGCACGCCGAGGTGGAACGTCTCTACCAGCTCGACAAGGCCTCACCGTTCGATGCAGCGCAGCAGGGATCGGAGCACAAGGCGTTCGCCGTCGCGCGTCTCGCTGCGGGCGCGACGATGCTGCGTGATCTCTGGTGGACGGCGTGGGTGACGAGCGCCACGGACGGAAGCGCTGCGCCCGGCAATCGCTGAGCGCAGCGGTCTCGCGGTCCGTCAGTCGATCGGCTTCAGGTTGGCGATGATCTCTGCACGACGTGGCTCGAGAAACGGCGCCAGCACGACCTGTTCGCCAAGCGTCTCCTCATACTCGTCGATGCCGAAGCCGGGACCATCGGTGGCCAGTTCGAACAGCACGCCATTCGGCTCGCGCAGGTACAGACTGCGAAACCAGAAGCGGTCCACCTTGCCACTGTTCGGAATGCCGAAACGACCGAGCCGATCCGACCAGTCGTCGTAGCTGTCATCGGCGCAACGGAACGCGACGTGATGCACGCCACCGGCACCGGGTGATGCAGGCCGCAGGTCAGACTGCACGGCCACGTGCAGCTCGGCGCCCGCACCGCCGTTGCCCATCTCATACACATGCACGGTATGCTTCGGCGTCTCCGGGTGCAGGTAGTCACGCACCAGTCGCATCTGCAGCACCTTCTGCAGCAAGGCATCGGTCGGAGCGAGCGTCGGCACACTGATGGTGATCGGACCGAGCCCGCGGATCTGATGTGCGGCAGGGACGGGGCTGCGATCCCACGGGAACGCCTCGTCACGCCCGCCATCGTCGATCAGTGACAGACGCTGACCTTCCCCATCCTCGAAGTCGAGCACGAGCCGTCCATCGCGCTCCACCACCGGCGACGCCGTCACGCCCATCTCGCGCAGGTGCGCCGTCCACCACAACAGCGTGTCGGCTCCTGCCACGCGAAGGGCCGTCCGCGTGATGGAGCGTGTGCCACGCTGCTCCACCGGCGCATCCCAGTCGAAGAAGGTGAGATCGCTGCCCGGCGAGCCCTTGGCGTCGGCGTAGAAGAGGTGGTATGCACTGACGTCATCCTGATTGACGGAGCGCTTCACCAGCCGCATGCCAAGTGTCTTCGTGTAGAACGCGTGGTTTTCGCGGATGCGCGACGAGACCGCGGTGAGGTGATGGATGCCAAGCAGCTGCATGGGGCGAGGTCCGGTGAAGGAAGCGTGATCGTGGAAAGAACGCATGCCCGCAAGGCATCGTGCCGGCGCGCTCTGGGGGAAGCCGCCAGCGGTCGCCGCTTCCGCGAGGGGAGTCGATCGGATTAGTCTCCTGCGCACGCCGGGCTTCGGACTCGTGACAGTGGTTTCAGGCCCGCCCATGGATGTCCCCGGAAAATTCAGGAGCAGAAGAACGATGTCGATCAGGTGACACGGAACATCCTTGCCCCCCGGAACGTCGAGCGACTCCGCGAGATCGCCGCATCAGGCGCGCTGCTCGCGTTCGACTACGACGGCACACTCGCGCCACTCTCCAACAACCCCGATGCGTCGCGCATGCGACCGGCCACTGCCGAGCTGCTGCGCAATCTGGCACATGCGGCGCCAGTGGCGATCGTCACGGGGCGGAGTGTTCGCGATGTGACGGTGCGGCTCGAGGAGATCCCGATGCTGGAGGTGATCGGCAATCATGGTGCCGAGCCGTCGCCCTTCGCAAAGCGGGCTGCGCGCGAAGTGGCCGCATGGATGCCGATGCTTGAGGTGCTCGTGGATACGCTCGACGATGTCGTGATCGAGAACAAGGTGCAGTCGGTGTCGGTGCATTTCTGGCACGCGGTGCATCCGGCGCGGATCGTCACGGCGATCGAGGCGCTGGTGCCGACGCTGCCGCACCGCGTGCAGCTGGTGCGCGGCATTGGTCTGGTGAACCTCGTGCCGCATGGTGCACCCGACAAGGGTGACGCCACGATGACGCTGGTGCAGGCGAATGCGCTGCCCGGTGCGGTGTTCGTCGGCGACGAGCTGACCGACGAACCGGCCTTCCGGCGTGTCGGCGGCGCGCAGGGACTCGGCGTCCGCGTGGGGCGATGGAGCGGGACGGCCGCATCGCACCACATCGAGTCGCAGGATGACATCGAGGCGTTGCTGACGGAGCTGCTCATCGGCGTCACGCGTCCGCTGCCGCGGCGCAGTGCAGCACGGAGCAGGTCAGGAGCCGCTGCCACGGAGATACCAACCGAGTCGACCGAGCTCGATACGCACGGCGCGCATGGCGCCGTGGCCGACGGCGGGCACCGGTGACTGCACCGTGAACGCCGACGCAATGGCGTAGAGCGTTCGCATGGAGAAGCGGTCCTCGGCGCTGATCGCATAGATGTCTTCCCACGCATGCGGACGGAACTTGCTCTTGAACCTGTCGAGGCCGCGAAAGTTGTAGAAGCGGCGTCCGTGCACTCGAACGAATGCGAGCAGTGCCGCGAGCCATGCCGGGTTGAGGTTGGATGGCTGCTCCGTTCCTTGGCGCAGCGGGACGAGGCCCATCGTGACGTATGCTGCGCCATCTGCGGCCACCGCACGCATCATGTGGTCGAAGAGTGCCTCGATCGTCCCGTTCGGTGCCCGTGTACCGCGGACGAACTGCTCCACCAGCCAGCCCGCCCGTGCCGGTATCGGTGATGCGTTGATGAAGCCGACGACCTGGTCACCGCGCTCGGCGACGAAGATGCGGCGGCCGCTGAGATCATGCAGCGTGTTGGGCTCGACGAGAAAGTGCATCGGCGGCAGACCGCGTGTGGCGAGCCACTGGTGCAGGCATTCCTGCAGTCGTGGATCGGCGGAGGCGCGCGCGGGAGTCCACTCGTTCACGACCACGCCCTTGTTGCGTGCGCGGTGCATCTGGCTGCGGAGTGACGCGATGCGTGCGGGAATGTCCGCCCACTTCGCCGGTGTCCAGACAGGCTGTGCCCCAAGCACCACGGTCGTGTACCCTGGCCGCTGATGCCGGGCGTCGAACAGGCGCCCCGCCGCACCGAAGTAGCAGGCACGGCACCCGAGCGACGCGACGAACTGCTCCCATTCCGTCAGCACTGCGGCGAGCCGCTCGCCGTCGCAGATCGGCGCGCCGACCACGATGCAGACAGCATGCGTGCGCACATAACCTACCACGGCATCGCCCGCGGCGGAGAACCAGTGCAGAATGCCGGCGTTCACGGCCTGATATGCCATGGCATTCCACCCGTGGCGCATGATCAGTGCACGGGCGCGCTCGACGTCGCGTATTCCTGACGAAGGTGGCCCGGCTGATTCCGTCTGCGGAGGCGGCGACATGCACGCGCAAGATAATGACGGTCGCGCGAATTCTCGAAGTGCCTATGCTTCAGCATGACTGAATCATTGCGTATCGCCGTGCTTGGTGCCGGCTATGTGGGCGGAGCACTGGCGCATGCTGCGTCGCGGCGCGAGCACGACGTGTGGGCCGTGCGACGGACGGTGACGGATGGCACCACCGATGGCGTGCGGTGGGTGCGTGGTGACCTGACGACAGATGCGGTGCACGGTCTTCCTGACACGCTCGACGTCGTCGTGCTGGCAGTCGCACCCTCGCGCGGTGCTGACGGCTACGCGGGGACGTATCCGCCGGCCGCACGCGCGGCTGTGGCGCTGGCAACACGCAGCGGAGCGCGCCGGCTGCTCTACACATCGAGTACTGGCGTCTATGGCGGACGCGACGGGGCGTGGGTTTCCGAAGAGAGCCCGCGCGATGGTGGGGGTGAATCGAACGATGCGCTGAAGGCGGCTGAGGACATCGTGCTTGCGTCAGGGGCCGCGCTGCCGACGGTACTGCGCGTGGCGGGCATCTGCGGACCGGGACGTGACCCTCGCGCACGGATGATGGCGGCGGAGTCGCTGCCGCAACGCGGCGAGTACTGGGTGAACCTCGCGCATCGGGATGACATCGTCTCAGCATTGCTGCACCTGATGACCGTAACGACGGCACCACCCGTACTGAATTGCAGTGACGGCAACCCGGCGCGCGCCGCGGACATCGCGCGTTTCCTCGTCGCGCAGACCGGTGCGGATGCCGGTCAGCTGAGGTTTACCAACGACTCGACGCGCAGCCGCAACGATCAGCGGGTCAGCAGCGCGGCATTGCAGGCGACCGGCTGGACGCCGCGATACCCATCATTCCGGGAGAGTCTCACCACGGGCGTGTGACGATGCAGTGGCACGCTTGCTGCACTGCGTAGGCGTCGTTGGGCACATCGCCTTCGACATGAAGGCACCTTGGCGGATGAGCGGCTACGCTCATCGGTCGAAGGCGCGACTCGGCTCCCTGCGTGGAGATCGGTTCGCGCCTTTCGCGTTCCGCAGGGGTGTGTCCAATGTCCTACGCGGTCGGAGAGCAGCGCTGGTGCGCTCCGCGGGATCGTGAAACTCCCGCGTCTGATGCAACACATAGATCTGCACGCATAGAGCAGTCGATGGGGACAAAGGGAATGGGGCAGCTGCGGATAACTCCGCGGCTGCCCCATCACTTTCTGGGTCCTTACTCCATTCGCATCACGCCTCGGGAGCGTTTTGCGCATCACATCAGCCAGCACGCCGATGCGATGGCCCTTCATCATCACCAGCTCCAGCGCTTGCACCAGCATCCACCCTGCTCACGGCAGAAAGCAGCGTCGCCACCCGCCGCGAGCAGTGCGGCTCCTGCTTACTTCTTGCTCCGACCCGACGACTTCTTGGCAGCGGGACGGCTGGCCGGTGCGGCTTGGGCGCCTCCCTCGGCGTCCTCGTCCTCGGCGTCAGCGTCCGCTGCTTCCATGGCCGGCGCGGCGATGTTCACCTCTTCCTCGGCGATGGTCGACAGCAGTTCGTCGGCTTCCTTCTCTTCGTTGAGCGTCGTTTCGAGCAGCTCGGCGATTTCGCTGTGTCCCATGAGCGTCGCGAAGGCGAGCGTGCTGCCGTACGCGGCAATTTCGTAGTGTTCGACGCGCTGTGCGGAGGCGATGATGCCGGCATCCTTCACATTCTCGTCGCCATCCTCTTCCAGCATCTCGACGGCCTCCTCGAGCAGGCCTTCCATGCCCTTGCACTTCTTGCCCTTCGGGCTCGAGCCGAGCATCTCGAAGATCTGCTCCAGACGGGACACCTGCTCCTGCGTCTGCACCAGGTGATCCTCGAACGCCTTGCGGAGGCTGGGTGCAGTGACGCCCTTGGCCATTTTCGGCAGCGCCTTCACCAGCTGCGTTTCCGCGCTGTATAGATCCTTGAGCTCTTCGATCATCAGGTCGTGCATCGTCGCGAGCGCCATCGTATTGCCTCCATGGTGCGTCCCGAAGGGAGCGCGGTGTCCAGGTCAGACCGGCGCAGGCCAGTCCGCATCGTGATCACGTGCGCAGGCACGCAACCGCTTCCGGGAGGGAATTCCGGTCCCGGAAACACAAAAGGCG
>JAYWIJ010000158.1:0-43450 GCA_043788935.1 Gemmatimonadaceae bacterium
AGCAGACCATTCACTTCGCAGGTCGGACGCGTCCAGAGCCGCTCCAGCACCGTGTAGCCGTATTCGCCGCCAAGCGATGGCGAGCCGACTTCAGCGCGGAAGTGCTCCTCGTCGAACGGCAGGCCGCGCATCTGTGCGCGGACGGCGTCAGGAAATGGCTGCACCGCATCGTAGAATCCGGGTATCGCGATCCGGCCGTCCATGTGATGCAGCGTCGCGAGAATGCGCGCGAGCTCCATCGCCGGATTCACCACCGCGCCGCCGTACATGCCGCTGTGCAAATCCGACTGCGGGCCCTTCACGCGGATCTCGAAGTACGCCAGCCCACGCAGCGAGCTGAGGATCGACGGCTGTCCCGGTGCGAACATCGTCGAGTCGGAGATCACGACGGCGTCGCACTTCAGGCGCTCGACATGCGCTTCGATGAACGGCGACAGATTTTCGCTGCCCACTTCCTCCTCGCCCTCGGCCAGCACGATCACGTTCACCGGCAGCGTGCCGCGCGCCTTGAGGTGCGCCTCGAGTGCCTTCAGATGCAGGAAGAGCTGACCCTTGTCATCCACGCTCCCGCGCGCGTACAGCTTGCCGTCGCGCACGGTGGGTTCGAAGGCCGGCGACGTCCACAGCTCCAGCGGCTCCGGCGGCTGCACGTCGTAGTGACCGTAGATCAGCACCGTCGGCTTCCCCGGCGCGCCCAGCCACTCGGCCAGCACGATCGGGTGGGCCTTGGTGTCGATCACCTCGGCCGTCGACAGCCCGATGGCGAGACACTGCTCCGCGACCCACTCGGCCGCGCGACGCACGTCAGGCGTGTGCTCGCTGCGTGCACTGACGCTCGGAATGCGCAGGAAGTCGTTGAGTTCACCGTGAATACGCGCCTGCGCGGCGGTGAGAAACTGATCGAGATCGGAGGCGACTGCGGCAGCCATGGGTCGAGAAAGTCGGTGTTCAGCGCCGGCAGCTCCCGCGGCGCACGCTCGGACGACGAATATGGCAGAGCTGACTCAGCTCTGCACACCCACGGCGCCACGCAGTGGCACGATGCGAATGCGCTGGCGACGGCGCTGCCGAGCGAGCCGCGCCCGCGCCAGCGACAGATGCGCCGCGCGACGGATGCCGAGCCGCATCAGCAGCACGCTCCAGCCCCACACCACCCAGCTGATTCGCTCGGGGGGCGTGAGTCCACGCGCCGCCGAGAGGAACATGACGGGTACCGTCAGCGCCACCTGCGGCACCGACAGCAGCAACGGTGTCCGTCGCTCGACGACGTGCGATGCCCGCCGGCCAGTCGCGAACTGCGCCTCGAGCTTCACGGCCAGTTCCTTCGGCGACATGTCGCGCCAGCCAGGGAGCGTGACCAGCGTCCAGCCTGACGCCGTGTTGCCCCACCCGTGATTGTCCGAACCGGCGACCAGCGCGAGGTTCAGCGAATCGGCCAGCCGCAGCAGTTCGGCATGCCGCTTCAGTCCGAAGGTGAGCCCCTTCGGCGCACCGTCATTCAGCTCCAGCAGCGTCGTCCGCGGCAGCGAATCCTGCCCCGCACCGGCGAACATCGGCACGGTGAACGGAATCGTCTGCACGATGATCGGCGCGCGGCCATCCTCCAGCCGGATTCCCTTCACCACATGATCGCCGTGCACGATGTACGTCGACTCGGCCAGCGTCATGGACAGCACGTTCACATGCTGCCCGCCGCTGCGCATTTCGAGCCCGGACAGCAGCACCACGCCATCGCCCGCTTGCTCCGGATTCGACAGCAGCGCGTCCATCGCACCGCCAAACCGCTTGTGGTCGGTGATGTAGGCCACATGGAAGCCGCTCTCCGCGTGCCAGCGGCGCACACGCTCCTGCGTCCAGTCGGGCCGGGCATCGCGCGACGATGCGGTGTGCGCATGGACGTCGACCACCACCACGTCAGGGTCATCCACCACCAGTCGTGACATCGGTCGCGGGAAGAGCACGTTGACCAGCAGCAGCATCACCGGCGCCAGCAGCACCGTGGTCATGAGGCCGCCCATCTCGTAGCGCCAGACCGGATAGGTGGTGCCGCGCATGAACGCGGCCGTGCGCCATGCCACGTACCCGAGCAGGAGCGTGACGAGCACGGCGATGTGCTGCGGAATCGTGAGCAGTGCCTGCATGTCGAGCAGCGTGCAGAACGGCGCCAGGATCGCGAACTCGCGGCTGATGGCGAGGCGCATGCCGCTCACGTCGCCATGCGTCACCGCGTCGCGCAACGGAACCTGTGCGGCAAACGAGGTACCAACCACGAGCAGTGTGATCAGCACCGGCACGAACAGGTCGCGCGCGCAGATCGCGCGGAGCCGATTGCGCAGCACGAGCGCTCGTCGCGTGATTGGACAGAGCGTGCGTCGGCATCGTGATGTGTCAGACCGCGGGGCGGTCTTCCGGGTGCTGGCGATCACGCGGGCTGTCGAGGTGAGAAGACGCGTCGAACGGGGTGGCGAACCGGACGGCTTGATGAGATCGGCTTAAACCCAAGCCGCACGCAACCACTTACGCAAGTAGCACTTGCATGACGAACAGACTCAGAACCGCAACATCCCCGTATCTCCGGCAGCACGCCGGCAACCCGGTGGACTGGTATCCGTGGGGTGCCGACGCCTTCGAAGCTGCCCGGCAGACCGACCGACCCATGCTGCTCAGTATCGGCTACGCGGCCTGTCACTGGTGTCACGTCATGGCGCGCGAGTCGTTCGACGACGCCGCCACGGCCGCCCTGATGAACCGGCTCTTCGTGAACGTGAAGGTGGACCGCGAGGAGCGGCCCGACCTCGACGCCATTTACATGCAGGCGGTCCAGGCCATGACCGGCCGAGGTGGCTGGCCCATGACGGTCTTCCTGACGCCGGACGGCGAGCCGTTCTACGGCGGGACGTATTTCCCGCCCACCGACATCGCTGGCGTCCCGAGCTTCAGCCGGCTCATGCAGAGCGTCTCGGGTGCCTGGCACACGCGGCGCGAGGCGGTGCAGGCCACCACGGGTACCCTGCGTGAGCTGTACGCCAACGCCGCCGCGCCGCTCACGCCCTCGGGCACCGTGGACGGGGCGCTGCTCCAGACAGCCGCGGGAGTCTTGCGTCGGCTCCACGATCCCGACCATCACGGATTCGGCGACGCGCCCAAGTTTCCGCAGACGATGCCGCTCGACTTTCTCCTCAGGCACGGCACGCGACACGCCGACGAGGCGCTGCTGCGGATCGTGACCGAGAGCTTCCTCGCGATGGCCCGCGGTGGCATCAACGACCAGCTGGCGGGAGGGTTCGCCCGCTACAGCACCGACCGCGCCTGGATCGTGCCGCACTTCGAAAAGATGCTGTACGACAACGCCCTGCTGATCCGGCTCGGTACGCATCTGGTGCAGTCCACCGGCAGCGATGAGATCGAGCGGGTCACACGCACCACGATCGACTGGGTGCGGCAGGCCATGACCGGCCCGGAAGGTGGGCTGTACGCCAGCATCGACGCCGACAGCGACGGCGAGGAGGGCCGCTTCTACATCTGGGATCGCGCTGAACTGCAGGCGATCCTCGGCGAGCGGTTTGGGTTCGCGGCCGTGGCGTTCGGTGTGAAGGCCAGCGGCAACTTCGAGGGGCGCACGATCCTGACTACCCCGCTGCCGATCAGCATCGTCGCCGCGCGCAGCGGCATCAGCGTGCAGGAGGCCGAAGCCGAGCTGCGCGCCGTGCGCGAACTGCTGCTGGCGGCCCGCGCAACGCGCGTGGCGCCCGAGGTGGACCGCAAGCGCATCGGCAGCTGGAACGGGCTGATGCTCGTGGCGCTCAGCGAGGCTGCACGCGTCTTCGCCGACGACACGATGCTCGCGTCCGCGCGACGACTCTGCAGCTTCCTGCAGCAGGAGCTGATCCACGGAGACCGTGTGGCGCGCACCTGGATGAATGGCACACGCAGCGCACCGGGCTTTCTCGAGGATCAGGCGGCGGTGGCGGCGGGCATGCTCGCACTCTACCAGGCCGGTGGCGACGTGGCACAACTTCGCACCGCACGCGCACTCGCCGCCGCGATGGTGCGCGACTTCCACGACGCCGCCTCCACCAGCTTCTTCGACACGGCGCGTGATCACGAGTCGCTGATCACCCGGCCACGTGAACTCACCGACAACGCCACGCCGGCCGGAGCCTCGCTCGCCTGCGACGTGCTGCTGCAGCTCGCCGCGCTGGACGGCACCACCGGATACCGCCAGATCGTCACGAAACATCTCGAATCGGTGGCGGCCCTGATGGCGGAGCATCCGCTCGGATTCGGGCACTGGCTCGGTGTCGCCGATCGTTTCGTGCATGGCGGCGTCGAACTCGCGCTGGTGCCGGGCGACGACGGCGAAGGCGCGATGCTCGACGTGCTGCGCCGAGCCTACGTGCCGACGCTCCTGCTGGCACGTGGACACCCCGGCGACGCCGACGCCCCGGCGCTGCTGCATGACCGCTCGGCCATGGACGGCCTCACCACCGCGTACCTCTGCCGCGATTTCAGCTGCGAGCTGCCCACCACCAGCCCCGCCACGCTGGCGCAGCAGCTCCGCGCTGCCGTTCGACGGGTCGGCTGATGCCTGGCACGGCGCTCACGGCAACGCCACGCACCCGGTAACTTTCACGCAATCTGCATCGATTCACCCGCGCTTCCGATCCCATGAGCTCCGCCACGCGTTCTTTCACCCGCAGCCTCTTCGCCGGTGAGATTCACGACGACCTGATCTTCCCGTATCCCGACTCGCTCGAGCAGCAGGATCCAGCCGAGGCAGCGGTCGTCGCACGCATCATCCGCGAGCTCAATGCGCTGGTCGGTGACCTCATCAGGCCCGAACAGTTCGACGAGGAGGAGTCGATCCCAGAACCGGTGATTCAGGCCTTCGGCCGGCTCGGACTCCTGGGGATCAGCATTCCGAAGGAGTACGGAGGTCTGGGACTGTCACAGGCCGGCTATGCACGTCTCTTCGCTGCCGTCGCCACGGTCGATCCGTCGCTGGCGGTGCTGGTGGGTGTGCACTGCGGACTCGGTGGCAAAGCGATCGCCCTGTACGGCAACGACGAGCAGAAGGCGCGCTACCTGCCGATGCTCGCACGGGGCGAAACGCTCGCGGCCTACGCACTCACCGAACCGGAAACGGGCTCCGACGCACAGCACATCGTCACCTCGGCGCGCCTCAACGACGCCGGCACGCACTGGCTGCTCACGGGTCGCAAGTACTGGATCGGCAACGGCCATCGCGCCGGCGTGCTCGCCACGTTCGCGCAGACGCGGGTGGAGCGTGACGGCAAGATCGTGATGCGACCGACGGCGTTCATCATTCGCCCCGACATGCCGGGCTTTCATGTGGAACGGACCTTCCGCAAGCTCGGCATCAAGGGCAGCACACAGGCCGAACTGCGTTTCGACAATCTCGAAGTGCCGGTGAACCACGTGCTCGGCGAAGTGGGCAAGGGCTTCAAGGTTGCCGTGCACGCCCTCAACGCCGGACGCCTGAGCCTCGCCGCGGGCTGTGCGCTCGGTACCCGCGCGATCATCGGACAGTTCGTGCAGTACGCCGAAGAGCGGGTGCAGTTCGGCAAGCCGCTGGCGGACTTCGAGATCACGCAGCGGAAGATGGCCGACCTGGCCGCCGACCAGTATGCGGCCGACAGCATGATCGGCATGCTCACGTCGCTGATGTCGAAGCCGGATGTCGATGCGTCGCTGGAGGCGGCCTGCGCGAAAGTCTTCGCCAGTGAGCTGGTGTGGCGTGCCAGTGACGAGATGGTGCAACTGGCGGGCGGGCGTGGGTTCAGCAAGCCGTGGCCCTACGAGCGGCAGCTGCGAGATGCGCGCATCAACCGCATCTTCGAAGGCGCCAACGAAATTCTCCGCCTCTTCATCGCACTGAATGGCGTGCAGGGCCCGGCCGAGACGCTGCAGGAGATCGGCGACGCGCTCAAGGCGCCGATGAAGAACATGGGCATCCTCAGCGAGTTCATGGTGGATCGCATGCGCAGCGCGCTCGGCGTTCCGTCAGGCGACACGATCGACATGCCGATGCACAGCCGCCTCGAGCCGCACCGGAAGTACTTCGAGAAACATGTGGCCGAGTTGAGTCAGGCCACCGATGCGGCGATCATGGCGCACAAGAAGCAGCTGATCGACCGGCAGATGCTGGTGGAGCGGCTGTCGAACATGGCGATCGAGCTCTATGCCCGCGCCTGCGTGCTGAGCCGGACGCAGCGCATGCTGCGCGAGCGCGGCGTGGAAGCAGTGGAGCGTGAGCTCAACCTGTGCGACCTGTTCTGCGTGCAGAGCGGCCGTCGATTCCGCGAGAACCGCGAGAGCCTGCAGTCACCACAGGACGCCACGCGTCGCGCCGTCGCTGCCAGCCTGCGCGCTGCGGGCGGCGGCTTCGTGCCCGACTCCGTGCTTGAGGTGTCGCTGCCTGCTGCAGAGCGAGAGCTGGTCGTGCCGATGCGACTTTCTGCAGACGACGCTGTGTCAGTTTAGGGGCTTTATTTGCTGCCATGCGCCGATTTTTCGCACAGTGATCACGGTGCGCACAGCGGCACAGAGGATGGCTCACACGGGGGGAACGGGGGGACCGGGGACTTCCGGCGGAACACCAACGTCGTATCTGATGGAACAAAAAGGCTGTGGGAACCGCGTTTTGCGAGCGCAGTTCCTACAGCTTTTGCACTTCTCATACGCAACGCATGGTGCGACTCAGTAGACCCCCCCGGTCCCCCCGTTACCCCCGTGTGAGCCCGGCAATTAGTCTCCATGCCCCTGTGCGCCCCGTGACCTCCGTGCGAAAGAATTGCGCGCCATACCACGTCCCCCTCAACCGCACGGCACTAAGAAAAGTCGAGTCCGAGATCCAGCGCAGGTGCAGAGTGGGTAAGCGCACCAACGGAGATCCAGTCCACACCAGTCTCCGCGATGGCGCGCACGCGATCGAGCGTCACACCGCCGCTGGCCTCGACGATCGC
Source organism: Gemmatimonadaceae bacterium (assembly GCA_043788935.1). Taxonomy (GTDB): domain Bacteria; phylum Gemmatimonadota; class Gemmatimonadetes; order Gemmatimonadales; family Gemmatimonadaceae; genus JACMLX01. Next base: position 6,987 of record JAYWIJ010000158.1, read on the forward strand.
GCGTCCCGCAACGAGCTGCACACACTCGCGCATCACGTCGAGCGCCATGTTGTCGAGCATGATCACGTCGGCACCCGATTCGATCGCGCGCTCCACCTGCGCACGACGATCCGCTTCGACCTCGATCCATGTGCCGGCGGGAAGGATGACGCGCACCTGCTGCACCGCGGCGACGATGTCACCACCGACCGCCGCGAGGTGATTGTCCTTGAGCATCGCCATCGACGCCAGGTCCATGCGATGATTGCGACCACCGCCGCAACGCACCGCGTACTTCTCGAGGTGCCGCAGCCCCGGTGTCGTCTTGCGCGTGTCGAGAATGCGCGCCTTGGTGCCGGCGATCGCCTGCACGTAGGTGTGCGTGAGTGTCGCGACGCCACTCAGGTGCATCATGTAGTTCAGCGCCACACGCTCGGCCTGCAGCAGTGCACGCGACGGGCCGGTGATGCGCAGCACCTCGTCACCCCTCGCCACGATGCTGCCGTCGTGCCGTACGACCTCGATGCGCACCTGCGGCGACACCTGCGTGAACGCCTCGATCGCCAGGGGACCGCCACAGATCACGCCGGGCTTCCGCGCCGCCAGCACCGCCGACGACATCGCACTGGCGGGAATCGTCGCCAGTGTCGTCACATCCTCGAGTGCGCGATCCTCGAACAGCGCCTCACGCACCGCCGTGCGCAATGGAATCTCGCGCAGCGGAAAACCATGCTCGTCCATCACGCCCGATGCGCTGCTCATTCGCCCGGATCGACGCCGGGGCCCGGAGGCGTGGAGGGCGTGGTACCACCGATGGCCACCATCCGATCGATCGCCAGCTTCGCCTTAACCGCGATGTGGGCCGGCACCGTGATGCGGTGCTCCATGTTCTGCAACGCACGCAGCACCTTCGGCAGCGTCGTCACCTTCATGTAGGCGCAGCTCGCGCGATCATTGGCCGCGTGGAATGTCTTGGTCGGATTCTCTCCGCGCAGACGGTGCAGAATGCCGATCTCCGTCGCCACGATGAACTCCTGCGCCGGACTCTCGGCCGGACGCCGGATCATGCCTTCCGTGCTCAGGATCTGCAGTGACCGGCTGCTCACCGCACCACTGCTCACCGCATCGAGCACGCTCGTGGAGCACCCACACTCGGGATGCACGAGGAACTCGGCATCAGGATGTTTGGCGCGCATCAGGTTGATGTGCTCCGGATCGATGCCGGCGTGCACGTGACACTCGCCCATCCAGATGACGATGTTCTCTCGACCTGTGACACGCTTGACGTGGGCACCGAGGAACATGTCCGGGCAGAAGAGGATCGTCTTGTCGGCGGGAATCGCGTTGATCACTTCCACCGCGTTGCCGCTGGTGCAGCAATAGTCGGTCTCCGCCTTCACTTCCGCGGTCGTGTTCACGTAGCTCACGACGACTGCATCCGGATACTCGGCCTTCCACGCCCGCAACTGATCGGCGTCGATGGTGGACGCCAGTGAGCAGCCCGCGGCAAGATCGGGGAGCAGCACGGTCTTCTGCGGCGACAGGATCGCCGCTGTTTCGGCCATGAAGTGCACCCCGCAGAACACGATCACGTCGGCGTCGGTCCGTGCGGCTTCACGCGAGAGACCGAGGCTGTCGCCGACGTAGTCAGCCAGATCCTGAATTTCCGGACGTTCGTAGTTGTGGGCGAGGATCACCGCATTGCGCGCCGTGGCCAGTGCGCGGATCTCCTCGTGCAACGCCGTGTCGTAGTTGGTCTCGAGCACCGTCATCGTCAGGTCACCATTCGATGTGCGTTTCGCGCCACTTGTTGCGGGCGCGCGGGAAGTCACTGCGGAAATGTCCGCCGCGACTCTCCTTCCGAAGCAGCGCGGCCTGCACGATCAGGCGGGCCGTCTGCACCATGTTCACTTCCTCGGTCGCGCCCGCCGGCAGGCGCGCCTCGATCGCATCCACCTGCGCCGCGGCTGCGCGCAAGCCGCGCGCCGTCCGGTCGATCCCTGCGTATTGCCACATCACACCGCGAATGTCGTCGGCGGCCACCTGCGCCGCACCGCGATCGAAATTCTCCGGCACGGCCCATGCGGACGGCACTGGCGCGCTGATGCCATGCGGCTGCAGCGTCGCCGCGTCGCGACTCACACGCTCCGCGAACACCAGCCCTTCCAGCAACGAATTGGACGCCAGACGGTTCGCGCCATGCACACCGGTGCAGGCCACTTCGCCGCACGCGTACATCCCCGGCACTGTCGTCCGACCATCGAGATCGGTCACGATACCGCCCATCATGTAGTGCGCCGCGGGCGTGACCGGGATCAGGTCATGGCGCGGGTCCACGCCACGTGCGCTGCACAGCGCGAAGATTCCGGGGAAGCGTGTGTCGAAGTCGGTGAGCGCGCGCGCGTCGAGATGCACGACGCCGGTGCGCTGCTGCGCACGGAAGATCTCGCGCGCCACGATGTCGCGCGGCGCGAGCTCCGCCAGCTTGTTGATCTCCGGCATGAAGCGCCTGCCGTCGCCATCCAGCAGCGTCGCCCCTTCGCCGCGTACCGCTTCGCTGACCAGCGCGAGGGGATTTTCACTCGTCGCCAGCGCCGTCGGATGGAACTGCACGAACTCCATGTCGGCCATGCGTGCGCCGGCACGGTGTGCGATCGCGAAACCGTCGCCGGTGGCCACCGTCGGGTTGGTGGTGTGACGATATACCTGACCCAATCCCCCCGTCGCCATGACGACCGCTTCCGCATAGACCTCCACCGGCTTGCCGTCAACGGCGGCGCGCACACCAACGCAGCGACCGTCCACGAGGATCAGCTCCAGCACACGCGCCGTCTCGATCACCTGCACACTCGGCGATTCGTGCACCTTCTCGATCAGTGCGCGCGACACCTCGGCACCGGTCTGGTCTCCCTGCGCATGCACGATCCGACGGCGTGAGTGCGCGGCTTCCTTGCCGAGCTTGAAGTCGCCGCGCGCGTTCAGATCGAAGCGTGCGCCGGCTTCCACCAGTTCACGCACACGGTCAGGACCTTCGTTGACCAACACGTCGACGGCGTTCACGTCGCAGAGCGCAGCGCCGGCGGCGAGCGTGTCGCGACGGTGCAGTTCCGGACTGTCGCCCGCACCGAGTGCCGCTGCGATACCGCCCTGCGCCCACATCGTGTTGGAGTCGCGGAGCGTGCGCTTGGTCAGCAGCATCACCGGTCCCTGCTCGGCGCAACGCCAGGCGGTGAAGAGACCGGCCACACCGCTGCCGACGACGAGCACGCGGGTCGTGAGACGCTGCACCATCAACGGCTTCCTTCGGGAATGGGTGACGTGGGCACCACGCGACCGCGGCGGCGGAGGGTGGGGCTGATGCGCGCCAGCTGCACGGCCGGCTGCGCCAGTGCGGCGGGTTCGGGTGCGCCGATGGCTTCGGGCGCCTCGGTGGCGACGAATCGATAGAGCTGCGCCGGCCTTCCGCTGCCGGCTGCGCGCTGTTCACGCGTCGGCTTCACGATACCGAGCAGTTCCACCTTGCGGCGGAAATTCCGCTTGTCGAGATCGCGGCCGAGGATGACTTCGTAGACGCGCTGCAGTTCGGAGAGCGTGAAGCGGGCGGGCAGCAGCTGAAAGCCGACGGTGGTGTAGGCGAGCTTGTTGCGGAGGCGTGTGAGGGCGTAGTCGATGATGCGGCGGTGATCGAGCACCAGCAGCGGCAGGGTGGCGACGGGCCACCAGCGTGCGGCATCGGATCCCGTGGCGGTGAGCACGTCAGCGGAGACGAGGGCGTAGTGCGCGACGCTGATGACGCGGGCGTCGGGAGCGCGGTGCACGTCGCCGAAGGTGTAGAGCTGTTCGAGCCACACTTCGCCCGGTCCGGCCGCCAGAGCGAGTGCACGGCGGGCGGTGGCGTCGACCGTTTCGTCGGAGTGGATCAGGTCCGATGGCAGCGACCAGTCGGCGCCAGCGGGGGCGAGGAGCACGTGAAGTGCGTCGTCGCGAATCGTGAAGACGACGACATCGACACCGATGCGGATGGCGGTGGACAGGTCGGAATGCGCGGTCGGGTTCGTGTCGCCCATACACGAGTATAGTGTATGGGCGACACGATTGCAATGCAGTTTCGGTCGCCCTCGATCACGGTGCAGCGAAGGACCGGACAGTCGGAGCTCGCCCCACGACTCGTCAGCGAGCCCGCCAGGCGCTTCCGCCGGAGACATGCGCTCCGCCGAACACCGCGTGGCGATTGGTCGCGCCAGTGAACAATCCGTAGAGCATCCGCGGGTCCGCAGACGCGCTGACCGCCTCCAGGGCCGCGAGGTGCTCGGCTTGAAGCTCCACATCCAGTGCACCGATGTTCTCGTGAAGCTGCGCCACGCGACTGACGCCGAGCAGAGTGGACGTCACACCGGGGCGTCCGGTGACCCAGCGGAGGGCGACGGTGGCTGGTGAATGGCCGACGGCCAAAGCGACGCGCCGGACCTCGTCCACGATGCGCCAGTTCCGCTCGGTGAAGAGTGAATCGCCGAATGGGTTGGCACCGTCCAGTCGCTTGTCGTCGTCGGGCCGTTGCTCCGTCGCAGACGGCGCATCGTTCGGGAGCCCGGCTTTCCGCGGTGCCGCGGACTCGACCACGCTGCGCTCATACTTGCCCGTCAGCAGTCCGTAGGCGAGCGGGCTCCACGGCATGATCGCCATCCCGGCCTCAGTCGCGAGCGGGATGTGTTCGTCCTCGATGTCCCGATTGGCGAGCGAGTAGAAGTACTGCATCACGATCGGGCCGGGCAACGCGCGCTCCTGCGCGAGCGTGACCAGCTGCGCGACATACCACGCGGGTGCGTTCGAAATTCCCCAGTAGCGCGTCTTTCCGCTTCTCACCAGTGACGCCATCGTCTCCAGCAATTCGCCGGCTGGCGTCACGCCGTCCCATGTGTGCGCGAAGTAGAGATCAACGGCATTCATTTGCAAACGGCGCAAGGATGCGTCGATGCTGTTCCGTAAATGTGTCGCGCCGATGCCACCGTTCGTCGGCCCGGATCGCGTGGAGAAACCCGCCTTCGTCGCAATCACCAACTGCTCGCGGAGCCCACGTTCCCGTACGAAACGGCCCAGCAGCGTTTCGCTGCCCCCGCCCGCGTACACATCCGCCGTATCGATGAAGTTGCCTCCGGCCTCGACATATGCGTCGAAGACGGCCGCGCTCTCCGGATCGGAGGAGCCCCATCGGGCAGTGCCGAAGGTCATCGTGCCCAGGGCAAGCGGACTGACGATGAGCCCGGATCGTCCCACGGTGCGGTAGTCGGTGATCGGCATCTGAGGACGGAAAGAGTGATTGCGTAGTGATCGGTATGAATTACAGTATGGGTATTGCGCGGCCGACGCAAGAGTTTCATAGTGAAGGATATGAAAATGAGCATCGAGGGCGGTGGTGGGCGCACCCGCCGAGCCGGGCGACCGCTGTCGTTCGATCGCCAGAAGGCGCTGCGCGAGGCGATGCACGTGTTCTGGCGTCATGGATACGATTCGACCTCGGTCGCCGATCTGACGGCGGCGATGGGCGTCACGCCGCCCAGCCTGTACGCGGCGTTCGGCAACAAGAAGGCCCTGTTTCAGGAGGCAGTGCGGCTGTATGTCGGTGAGCCGCTCTCCGCCGTCCGGATGATCGAAGAGTCGCCGAGTGCTCGCGAGGCCGTTCGCGCGCTGCTCGAGGCCTCGGTGGACTCCTTCACCCGGCCAGACGCGCCGCCCGGCTGCCTGTTGGCATCGGCAACGATCGCATGCCGGACCGAGTCGGCAGACCTGCAGGCGGAGCTCGCGGCGATTCGCGGCGCGATCGAAACGGCCCTCCGGGAATGCCTGGAGCGCGGCATGCAAAACGGCGAGTTGGATGTGAACACGGACGCGGAGGCCACCGCGGCGCAGGTAATCGCGACGATTCAGGGGCTGTCGACGCTGGCTCGCGACGGCGCAGGACGCGACAAGCTCCAGCGGGTCGCGGCACGGGTGCTCTCGCAATTCTGAGTGTGTCGTCGAGTTGGGCGCTTCCGTGAAGCAAACGCCCGATGCATTGCGTAGGACCTGGTGAGCCTGGCATCAAACCCACGCCAGCTCACCCTCCTGCGGACACTGCCATGACGCTCCTGCTCAACCTCGCGTGGTTCATCATCGGCGGCGGTTTCTTCGCCGGTCTTGGCTGGCTGGTCACCGGCGCAGCCCTGGCCCTGACCGTCGTCGGCTTCCCGTTTGCAATCGCCGCGTGGCGGATCGCCCTGTTCGCGGCGTGGCCGTTCGGACGCACGCTGGTCGACGTGCGTGACCTCGGCGAGCGACAGATCGTGGGTACGGAGCTGGCCAACGTGCTCTGGGTGATCTTCGCCGGCATCTGGCTCTGGATCGGGCATGTGGTGGCAGGCATCGGACTGTGTTGCACGATCATCGGCATTCCGTTCGGCCTGGCGCATTTCCGTCTGGCGGCCGTGTCGTTCGCGCCGCTGGGCAAGCGGGTGCAGGAGAGCTGACGGCGGCTGGCTGCAGCGGCGGACGACGCCGATTTCGACGGACGTCTCGTGAGCACCACGCCCGGCGCGCCGATCGGAGCGCCGGTCGAAAAAAACCGCATGTCGATCGCCTCGTTTCGCTTGCCGCACCCATCCGCGCTGGCGACCTTTCGCCGCTCATGCGCCCCCTCGTCGCCGCACTGGCCGTTCTCTCGCTCGCCCACGGGGCCCTGCTCTTCGTCAAGCCGGCCTCGGCCCCCGCAGCAGCCGCTGGCGACGGTCCGTCGGTGGGCGTGGTGTTCGATCTTGGCGGGCGCGGCGACAAGTCGTTCAACGATGGTGCCTATCTCGGCGCGGATTCGGCCACCAAGCAGCTTGGCGCCCGGGTCCAGTTCATCGAGCCGGGTGACGGCTCCGATCGCGAGGCGGGGCTGCGGCTGCTCGCAGCGGAGCGGGCCGACCTGGTGGTCGGGGTGGGGTTCATCTTCACCGACGACCTGACGTCGCTGGCCCGCGAATATCCCGACGTGAACTTCGCCGGTGTGGACTTTTCGGTCGCGACGGATTCCACGGGGAAGATCATCCCGCCACCGCCGAACGTGGCCGCGCTCAAGTTTCGCGAAGAGGAAGGGTCCTTTCTGGTCGGCGCGCTGGCGGCGCTGGTCGGCGGCTCGAAGAAAGTCGGATTCCTCGGCGGTATGGACATCCCGCTGATCCACAAGTTCGAGGCTGGCTACAGGGCCGGCGTGCGTTACGTGTGCAAGGACTGCACGGTCATCGCGCAGTACGCGGGTGTGACACCCGAGGCGTTCCGCAATCCGAGCAAGGGCAAGGAACTGGCGCTGTCGCAGTATCAGCAGGGCGTGAACGTGATCTTCCACGCCAGCGGCTCGACGGGGCTGGGCATGTTCGAGGCGGCGCGCGCAATGGGCCGCGGACATTACGGCATCGGCGTGGACGCCGACCAGTACGGCGAGGCGCCAGGCTTCGTGCTGACCTCCATGGTGAAAGGCGTGGCGGAGTCGGTGTTCGACACGATCCGGCGCGTCAAAGGCGGCACCTTCGAGGGCGGCGTCTATTCGTACGGTCTCAAGGAAAAGGGCGTCGGCTACATCTACGATGACAACAACCGCGCGCTGATCGCCGACAGCGTGCGCAGCCGACTCCTCGACATCGAGCGCGACATCGTCGCCGGGAAAATCACCGTGCCGAGCACGCGCGAGTGAGCGGAGGCATGTCGGGTCAGGTCGCCGTCCGCATGACGGGGGTGCAGAAATTCTTCGGGCCGGTCCGCGCCAACAGCGATGCGTCACTCGAGGTGGCACCGGGAGAAATTCACGCGGTCGTCGGCGAGAACGGCGCGGGCAAGAGCACACTGCTGCGCGTGCTGAGTGGCATGTATGCGCCGGATGGCGGGCGCGTGGAGGTGTTCGGTCGAGACGTCACCGGCTGGAGCACATCCGATGCGATCGCGGCCGGCGTGGGGATGGTGCATCAGCACTTCATGCTGGTCCCGACGCTGACGGTGGCCGAAAACGTGGTGCTGGGCCGCGAGCCGATGACGGGGCTGACGTACGACCGTGGCCTGGCGGAATCGTCGCTGGAGAAGCTCAGCAGGGAGACGGGACTGGCCTGCGTGCCGTCGCGGCTCGTGTCGGAGCTCAGCGTGGGCGAGGCGCAGCGTGTCGAGATCCTGAAGACGCTGTATCGCGGCGCGAAGTTGCTGATCCTGGATGAGCCGACGGCGGTGTTGTCGCCGCCGGAAGTGCAGGAGTTGTGGCGCGTGCTGCGGACGGTGCGTGATGCGGGGACGACGGTGATTCTGGTGACGCACAAGCTCGATGAGCTGATGCACGTGACGGATCGCATCACGGTGATGCGGCGCGGGAAAACGGTGGGTGGGATGCGGACGCGGGAGACAACGCCGGCGGAGATCGCGACGGCGATGGTGGGACGGGCGGTGCGATTGGATGCGAGCGGGATGCCGGTGGGGAGTTCGGCGGGGGATGCGGAGGCGGTGGGTGGAAAGGATGCCGCGTCATTGAAATCTACGGGGGCGCCCCCCGAATCCATGATTGCCTCCAGCGCCCGCGATCGCATCACCAAAAGCGTCCCCGCCGCAATCGTTTCCGCGCCGACCCCCACCTACACCGACACCCCCCGCCTCCGCCTCACCACCCTCACCGTCGCCGGCTCACGCTCCCCACGCGCCGTCGACGGCGTCTCGCTCTCCATCGCCCCCGGCGAAATCCTCGGACTCGCCGGCGTCGAAGGCAACGGACAGACCGAACTCGTCGAAGCCATCGCCGGTCTTCGCGCCGCCGTCAGCGGCACCATCTCCGTCGACGGCACCGACGTCACGCGCTACTCCATCGGCAAGCGGCTCGCGCACGGGATCACGCACATCCCCGAGGACCGCCACGCCCGCGGCCTCGTGCTCGATTACTCCATCGCCGACAACCTCGTGCTCGGTCGGCAGAAGCAGTTCTCGAACAGCGGCAGCATGAACCGCGCGCGGACGCTGGCATTCGCCGAAGATCGCATCAAGGCGTTCGACATCCGACCTACCGATCCGAATACGCCGGCCCGTGCGCTGAGCGGAGGCAATCAGCAGAAGATCGTCGTCGCACGCGAAATGCCCGCCGACTTCCGCGTACTGCTCGCTGCACAGCCCACGCGCGGTGTGGACGTCGGCGCGATCGAGTTCATTCACGATCAGCTGCGTGCAGCACGACGCGCAGGCAAGGCGATCCTGCTGGTCAGCGCCGAGCTGCACGAAATTCTCGCGCTCAGCGATCGCATCGCCGTCATGTACCGCGGGAAGCTGGTCACCGAGATGCCACGTGCGCAGGCCACCGAAGCCGTACTCGGCGAATGGATGACCGGAGCACGTACGTGAACGCGAAGACCACCGCCGCGTTCGAGGAAGGGGTGCTGCCGACCGTCACCGCACTCCTCGTGGCACTGGTTGCGGGCGACCTGCTGATCCTGTCGTACGGACAGGAGCCGGGCGAAGTGTGGCGACTGATGCTGAGCGGCACGTGGGGCAACGCCTACGGCATCGCGCAGGTGCTCTACAAGGCCACGACGCTCGTGTTCACCGGGCTGAGCGTGGCGATCGGCCTGCGCGCCGGCTTGTTCAACATCGGCGCGGAATCGCAGCTCGCGGCGGGAGGATTCTGCGCGGGCGCACTCGGCCTGCTGCTGCCCACCGGCATCACGCCCTGGCTCGCGATTCCGATGTGCATCATCGCCGCGATGATCGGCGGTGCGCTCGTCGGCTTCGTGCCCGGCGTGCTGCGCGCGCGATTCGGCGCACACGAAGTGATCGCGACGATCATGCTGAACTTCGTCGTGCTCGCGTTCCTGAACTGGGCCATCTCGGCGACCGGACTCGCCGTCCCCGAGACGTTGCACACACCGGCGGTGGCCAGCAGCGCGATCCCGCGACTGGCCGCGTACTTCGCCGCATTTCACGGCTCGGCGGCGAACGCGACGATCCTCCTCGCGCTGCTCATGGTCGTCATCAGCGCGTGGCTGCTCTTCCGCTCGCGCTTCGGCTACGAACTGCGCGCGGTGGGACTGCAGCCGATGGCCGCCGAGTCGGCGGGCATCCGCGTGCCGCGCATCTGGATCACCGCCATGGTGCTCGGCGGCGCGATCGCCGGTCTCGGTGGCACCAACTTCGTGCTCGGCTACAAGAACTACTTCGAGGATGGCTTCAGCGGCGGCGCCGGATTTCTCGGCATCGCCGTCGCGCTCGTCGGACGCAACAATCCGTTCGGTGTGCTGCTGGCGGCACTGTTCTTCGCCACGCTGAGCCAGGGTGGCCTCGCCATTCATGCGCTGGTGCCGAAGCAGATGGTCGAGGTGCTGGAGGGCATCGTGATCCTCGCGGTCGCCATCAGCGTGCCCGAAGTGCGTCGCCTGCTGCGCGCCCGTCCGCCGAAGACGGTCGGCGCTTCGACGGCCGAGGCCTGACGCGATGAAAATGACGATGCTCCTGTTGCTGCAGACGCTGCGCATCGCGGTGCCGTATCTCTTCGCGGCGTCCGGCGGTGTGCTGGCGGAACGCGCGGGCATCGTCAGCCTCACGCTCGAAGGCTTCATGCTCACGGGTGCATTCTGCGCCACGCTCGGCAGCTTTTACTTCGGCAACCCGTGGGCCGGTGTGGCGATGGGTCTGCTGGGCGGCGCCGTGTTCGGCGCGGTACATGCGCTCGCGACGATCCGCTTCAAGGCCGACCAGATCGTCAGCGCGGTGGCCATCAACCTGATGGTCGTCGGCATGACGCGCTTCTTCCTGCGCCTCGCCTTCGACAGCTCGAGCAACTCCCCGCGCGTCGCCGGGTTCGGCAGCGAAGGTTCGGCCGGCCTGCTGTCCACGGTCACCAATCCTCTGATCTGGCTTGGCGTGCTCGTCATGCCGGTGCTGGCCTGGGTGATCGGCCGGACGCGGTTCGGATTGCGGGTGCGGGCGGTCGGCGAGAAACCCGAGGCCGCGACGACACTTGGTGTGAGCGTGGACCGGATCCGCTACGGCGCCGTGATCATGTCCGGAGCGCTGGCGGCACTCGGTGGCGTGTATCTCGCACTGGATCAGCACCAGTTCACCGACCAGATGACGGCCGGTCGCGGGTTCATTGCGCTCGCAGCGGTGATCTTTGGACGGTGGACGCCGGTGCGGGCGGGCGTAGCCTGCCTCCTCTTCGCGTTTGCGGAAGCGTTGCAGATTCAGGTGCAGGGTGCCGGCGTGCTGCCGTCACAGTTCGTGTCGATGATCCCGTACGTCCTCACTCTCGTGGCGCTGGCTGGCGTGGTCGGCCGCGCGGTACCACCGGCTGCGCTCGGGCGCGCCGAAGGATGAAGTCTTGGCACTGATCGAAGTTGCCGCACCGTCGTTCGCCGATGCCGGCGTGCCCCTCTGGGTCGTGTGGGCCGTCGGCGTCACCCTGACCGCCGCCACGGTCTGGCAACTGCGCAAGGTGCCACGCGAGCTCGTCATCCTCATGATCACCGCCATGGTGGACATGGTCGGCGTGCTGATGATCCTGCCGCTGCTGCCGTTCTTCGCACAGCGGCTGGGCGCCGGCGGACTGATGGTCGGTCTGCTGGTCTCCAGCTTTTCACTGGCGCAGCTGCTGAGCGCGCCGTTGTGGGGCCGGCTCAGCGACAAGTGGGGACGACGCCCGGTGATCATGGTCTCGCTCGCCGCGAGCGCGATCTCGTACGCCGTGTTCGGCTTCGCACACACGCTGCTCGTGCTCTTCCTCTCGCGCATCGTGCAGGGTGCAGGTGGCGGCACCGTGGGCGTGATTCAGGCCTACGTCGCCGATGCGACGAAGCCCGAGGAGCGAACCAAGGCACTCGGCTGGCTCTCCGCCGCGACCAATTTCGGTGTCGCCATCGGGCCGGTGCTCGGCGGCTACTTCGCGACCCTCGGCAAGCAGCAGGTGGCAGCGGGAAGCTGGCCGCTGTGGGCCGGCGATGCCGCACCCGGCCTCGCGGCCGCCGCGATCTGCCTGATCAACATCGCGTTCGCCTGGAAATACCTGCCGGAGACGCGCGTGAAGCCCGTGCCGGTGCAGGTCGCCGAAGGCGAGATGGCGCGTCCGGCACGCAAGACCGGCAACAGCTTGTCGGCCGTGACACGCGTGGTCTCGCATCCCGGTGATGCCGCGTCGCGGCTGATCTGGATCTATGCCATCGCGATCGGCGCGTTTCAGGGGCTGACGTCCATTCTGGCGCTGTTCCTGTTCAAGAAGTTCAACGCGAACGAAGCGACGATGGGCCTGCTCTTCGCGTACGTCGGCGTCATGAGCGTGATCACGCGCGTCTTCGTGCTGGGCCGCATGGTGGACTGGCTCGGCGAAGCCAAGCTGTCACGCGTCGGGACGGTGCTGCTGGCGTTCGGCACCGCAGCGCTGCCCTTCGCACCAAGCGTGGGCTGGGCAGCGGCATGCATCGCGTTCTGGCCGCTCGGTACGGCGTTCACCTTCCCTGCAGTGACGGCGATGCTCAGCAAGGTGATCAGCAACGAGGATCGCGGCCTGTACATGGGCGTGCAGCAGACCTTCGGCGGTGCCTCGCGCGTCATCTTCCCGATCGCACTGGGCTGGGCGTTCGATCATCTGGTGCCGGGCGCACCATTCTGGATCTCCGCGTCACTGGTGATCCTGACGCTCTCCTTCAGCTTCGCACTGCCCGCGAGCGTGACGGGAAGAAAGCCGACGGCGCCCGCTGCATAGCGTCGGATTCGCTGCGTAATCGCGACCGCATTTGCATGTGCAGTTCGTACGGCTGACCGTGCTTGCGTTTTGTCGCGCGACGTCCGGTGTTAGCGGCGCCATCGCGCGTAAAGGCACTCGCAACAAACGTGTACAGGCCGATCGTGCTCGACGCATGCGGCCGGGCGCGATGACATGCCTCCTGTGGCATCCATCTCCCCCCACACCGAGCGGGTCATGAAACCATCACGTTCCACAGCACTCGTTGTCGTGACATCCGTCGTGCTCGCCGCGTGCACGAGCGACGTGCCGACGGGCATGCAGGTTTTCGCCAAGAAGGCACCGTCTGGCGCCGGCAGCGGCACCACCGTCGTGATGACCGGATTGAATGCGCCACGTGGTCTCGCCTTCGGCCCCGAAGGTGCGCTGTACGTCGCCGAAGCAGGACGATCGACGCTGGCCTCGTCGTCGTGCACGCCTGTGCCGCGCGCCGTGTCGTGCTTCAGCGGCACCGGCTCGATCTCGCGACTCTTCAAGGGCGAGCAGCGCCGCATCGTCAGCGGTCTCGCATCGCTGTACGACGGTGCCGACTTCGGCGGGCCAAGTCATATCGACTTTCAGGGACGTGGCAATGGCTTCGTGACGATCGGGCTCGGCGCACCGCCCGAGGCTCGCGCGAGCCTTGGCGCACGCGGCGCAGAGTTCGGCACGCTGGTGCGCTTCACACCGAACGGTGCATGGTCGGTCACGGCCGACCTTTCGGCGGCGGAGAATGCCGATCCCGATCAGGGAGGCAAGGACTCCAATCCCTACGGTGTGCTGGCCGAACCCGGCGTGCAGTATGCCACCGACGCCGGCGGCAACACGCTGCTCAAGGTCGTGAACGGCGTCGTGTCGGTGGTGGCGGTCTTTCAGCGGCGGGCAGTGCCGACAGGACCATGGCCGCCGGTGCCGTTCGCCCAGGCGGTGCCGACCGAAGTGCGTCGCGGACCCGACGGTGCACTCTACGTGAGCACACTCACCGGATTTCCGTTCGTTCCGGGCGCCGCTCGCATCTTCCGCGTGGTGGAGGGTGCGGCACCGACGGTGTTCATCGACGGGCTGACGCAGGTGACTGATTTTGCCTTCGGCCCGGACGCTGCGCTCTACGCCACGCAGTATTCCGCGGGCCCGTTCTTCGCTGGCCCCGGCTCCGTCGTGAAGGTCACACCCGCCGGCGTGAAGAGCATCGTCATCAGCGGCCTGACCAATCCGACAGGCGTCATCGTCGGCCCCGACGGCGCGATCTACGTGTCGAACAGAGGCAACTCGGAACTCGTCGGCGAAGTCCTTCGCGTGTCACCGTAACTGACGCGATCGCGTGCACGAAGCAGTGAGAACGAGCCGATGCCGCGACTGTGCGGCATCGGCTCGATGATCTTCCCGTCGTGACCACAGAAGCGGCGCTGTGCACACGCGGCCACCGCACCGGTACCGCACCGGTACCGCACCGGGTCAGGGAATCGACAGCGTGAAGTTGACGTCGATGTCCGTATCGACCGTGCACGACGTCGCGACGGCCGGCTTCGCGACATCGGCATAGTGGCAGAGCACGACGCGCAGCGTGCGAGACCCCGAGGTCGCGTTGGCGCCGACGCCGAGCGTGAAGGCCACGCCGAGCGGACGACCATTCGAGTCAGTGTCGGTGGTGGTGACCGTCACGCCGTCACCCACGACCGTGTAGAAGACGCGGTGCTCGTTCGCTTCCGCCAGCACTTCGCTGGTGATGTTCTCGACCGGCGTGACGAGCCGGTTCTCGAAACGGATCGAACCGACGTATTCTCTCGCCTTCGCGAGGGTGAGATCCCCGACCTGCGCGGACGGCGCAGTCGGTCCGCTGCCATCGCTGTCCTCGATGTACGCTGATGGCGCGAAGCTCGACGTGCCGGACGGATTCAGGGTGAGCGTGACTCGGCTGATGACTTCCGACTCGCCACCGGGTGCGGTGACGGAGTCGCCCTTGCAGGCGGCGATGGTCAGGATGGAGGCGGCCGCGATGGTGATGTGAGCGCGGCGGCGGAACAGGTCAGGTCGCATGATCGAGTGGGTGGTGGGTAGGCGAGGGCGAGATGGCGACGGCGCGAGTCCCCTCGGACGGCGTGCCGCAGGGTCGGGTCAGAGAGGAACGCGAAGCCGCACGACCACGTCGCGACCGGGATCGTTGACGAACAGGCGATACCGGCTGAGGTAGTCGCGATAGCTGACGTCGAAGAGGTTGTTGACCGAGATCGACAGGTCCACGTGATGCCCGGCGATCGTGGTGTGGGTAGCGCCAAGCTCGAGCGTGGTGAGTGCGTACGCGTCGGTCGGAAGCTGGTACACCGTGCCCGCCGGAACCCCGTCCTGACGCCGCACGAGCGTACCACCGATTCCGGCGAACCACGCACCAAGCCGAGCCTGCGTGCCGGTGACGCGCGCCTGCGCCGTGATTCTGTCAGCCGGCATGTCGAACAGTGGACCGCCGTTGCGACGGTCGGTGCCGCGGACGGCGTTGGCGGTGCCCTGCAGTCGCAGCCAGGTCAGTGGCTGGATCATGCCGGACAGTTCGAGACCGGTGAGGCGCGCGTCCGTCTGGGCGTACTCATACGCGGGGAAGGTTCCGCGAATGGTGAGAACCGGCGCACGGGGCTGAAGGTAGATGAACCCATTAACACCATTCCTGTACCCAGCAGCCTCGAATGCGCTGATGCTGTTGCGATAGCGTACCGTTGCTTCAACTCCGGCGGAGCGTTCCGACGCAAGCGATGCGAGCCCCAGTTCGTACTGGGCAGTGCCATGGTGCACGCCCTGCGCGTAACGCTCGTTCACTGTGGGTGGTCGCCACGCGCGCGCGACTCTGAGCGATGCGGCGAGCGCGTCGGTCAGTTTCAGTTCGCTGCCCAGCGATCCGGAGAAGCCCGTCCAGGCGCGCGTGCCGGCTGGGCTTCTGATGCCTGCGTCGGCGTAGGCGATCGTGGTCTGGGAGAATCGGTCGGTACGGGCGCCGGCACTGATGGTGAGTTTGCCGAGCGAGAGCTCTTCCTGGGCGTAGGCTGCGGCCTGACTCAGATCGAAGCCGGGGATGAGGAAGGCCTTGCCCAGTGTCTGGTTTCCCTGAAGCATGCCGCTCGCGCCGATGGTGCCCGTGATGCCGCGGTGGGTGCCGTGATTCCAGCGGGCGTCGAGCGAGTTGGTGAAGAGCTTGAGGTTGAAGGCCGGGATGCTTCGGTTGCGGAGCGGACCGTGGTTGTCGAACTCGCGCCGGTGATTGGCCTGGAGTCCGTAGACGAGTTCCAGTTCGCCCGCATCGCCGAGGAGGAGGGCGGTGCGAACGCGAGCCGAGTTGTGTTCGACGCGCTGGTTGGGGCTGCCTATCGCGTAGCTGAAGGCGGAGTCGGGTGGCGGGCTGTTCAGGCTGCGCTGGAGGTCATCGAAATTGCCCACGTGCGCTTGTCGAAGAACGCCGAGCTCCGTCGCGAAGCGGGACACCAACAGCTCAGCATTGCCCCAGTTTCGACGCACTCCAATCGTTGCGCTACCATTCAGCTCACGGAAGCCCGTGTTGCTCAGCGCGTAGTCGGGCGCCTGCCCGTTGCCGGCCGCGCGGGCCGTGGCGCGCAGGCGGTACCCTGTCTTGCCGAGCCACGGGAGTTGGGGGTCGCCACCTTCGGCGCTGACCGAGATTGCCCCCTGGCGGCTGTTCGTGAAAGCGTTGAGCGCCAGATCGCCGTGAAAGCGGCCGCCGTCCGGTACCGGGTTGTGCTCCACGCGCACCACACCGCCGATGGCGTCGGGCCCGTAGAGCACCGTGCCGGCGCCCCGGACCACCGTCACCTGATCGGCGTCGAAGCTGTCGATGTTGGGGGCGTGCTCGGTGCCCCACTGCTGGTCCTCCTGGCGGAGGCCGGCGTTCATCACCAGCACGCGCTGCGAGTTCAGGCCTCGGATGACCGGCTTGGCGATGCTGGGGCCGAACTGGATGACCGAGACGCCGGGCAGGAACTTGATGGTCTCGCCGAGGGTCTGGCCGCGGTTCGCGGCGAGTGCCTGGGCGTCGAGGGTGCTGGTGGCGGCGACGCGGGCGAGTGCGTCGGGGAGTCGTTGCGCCGTGACCGCCACCGACTCGAGCATCACACTCGTGGCACGGAGGGCGATTGCGAGATTCAGGTCACTGGCGCGGGTCAGGTCGACGGCGCGTTCCAGCGGGGCGTAGCCGATGATCCGGATGCGGAGCGTAACCGCTCCGGCCGGCAACTGGCTGAACACGAAGTGCCCTTCCGCGTCGGTCCGGTTCCGTCGCTCCAGTCCGCCGACGACGACCACGACTTCGGCACCGCGAAGTGGCGACGCCGACGACGAGTCGCGGACGGCGCCCAGCAGTGTGCGCGTGGCACGTGCGAGACGCGAAACACCTTGCGCTTTTAAAGCCGACACCCCGACACCGTGGAGCACAGCCAGCGTGAACACTAACACGCATCGGATCGCGAAGTTGGGTCGAGGAAACGACAGCGTCATGCGCGCGGCTACGGGTGGCTGGGCGTGCTTGCGAGAGCTTTCGTGGAACTGAGAGCTGTTTATCTGTAACGCATTATCAATAAGGATCAACCCCCGGCGACAGTGCGGAATGGCCGCTCCGAGGGCAGACTTATGAAGTCTTTACAGCCGCGCTCCATTCCGGGATTCTGCCCATGTCACGTCGCTACACGCTCGCCGTCCTGCTCATTGCCGCCATCGTCCCTGCCCTGTCGGCTCAGCCTGGCGGAGCGAATCGTGGCACCTCCATTCCGCAGGGCGAGGCGTGCCCGGCTGGCATGACCGAGGTGCGCCCGCGGAATTGTCAGGCCCCGACGTTGCCGGCACCGAGCATCCTCGACTACCGGCCGCGGTCGACGCTGGTTGCCCCGGCGCAACCGGTGCCGAAGGCGAAGTTTCCGGCGATCGACTTCCACGGGCACCCGACCTCGCAGCTCAGTTCGGACGCCGCGCTGACGGAGCTTGGTCGGCAGCTGGACGCCCTGAACGTCCGCATGATGATCGCGGCCAACAACGTCTCCGGCCCGTCGCTGGAGCAGCAGATGGCGGTGGTCCGGGCGTCGGCGACGATGCGCGACCGCGTCCGGATTCTTACGGGCGTCAACTTCTCAGGTGTGGGGCCGGGCTGGGCGGCCAAGGCGGTGGCGCAGCTGGAGGCAGACGTGGCCGCTGGCGCCGTCGGCATCGGCGAGATCGGCAAGGGACTGGGTCTCAACGCCCGGAAGGCCGACGGCACCCGCCTGCAGATCGACGATCCGGCCTTGCAGCCGATCTGGGAGGCGGCCGCCCGACTGAAACTGCCGGTGTTCATTCACACTGCGGATCCGCAGGAGTTCTGGCAGCCGCTGGACTACAGCAATGAGCGCTGGCTGGAGCTCGCACTCTTTCCCGGCCGCCGGTATCCGTCGGAGCAGTACCCGTCGTTCGAGACACTGATGACGGAGCGCGACAACATGCTGCGCCGCAATCCGAACACGACGTTCGTGATCGCGCACCTTGGCTGGCATGCGAACGATCTGGGACGTCTGGCGAAGCTGATGACCGAGCTGCCGAACGTGAACGCCGAGGTGGGTGCCGTGCTGTACGACATCGGGCGGCAGCCGCGTGCCGCGCACGACTTCTTCGTTCGCTTCCAGGATCGCATCCTCTTCGGCAAGGATTCGTATCAGCCGGAGGAGTATCCGTACTACTGGCGCGTGTTCGAGACGCGGGACGACTATTTCGACTATTACCGCGACTACCACGCGAGCTGGAAGCTCTACGGCATCGATCTGCCGGATGCGGTACTGAAGAAAGTGTATTTCGGGAATGCGTTGCGGATCACGACGCGGTTGCCGCAGGGGGGATTTCCGCGGTAGTGTCGCGTCACGATGGCGTCGCGATACCGAGCAGGCCGTGATGCCTCACGAGTGGTGACGCGCCCCGGTACGAAGCATGCCCTCGATGTGCGCAACTTCCACCGGAGCACGCAATGCATGACGAACTCAGGACTGGCGTCGACCGGCCGCGCGGCTCACAGTATGTCTGGCTCGTGGCGATCATTACGCTGATGGCAATCGCAGGATACTGGTATCGCCGGGACGCAGCGCCGCTCCGTTTCGAAGCCGAGTCGTCCTCGCCCACGTCCACCTCCACTCGATAGCGCGGTTTGCGAGGGCGTTGTGGCGATCGCGAAGTCACTCCTCACCGAACGCCTCCACCAGACACCGTCCTTGCGGTGCGGACCATGGAACCTGCGTTCAAGACGCTGATGCTCGCCATCACCGCGATCAAGGTCCTGACGACGCTCGGCGCAGTGGGGCTGCTCTCGTGGCGCTTGCGACAACCGATCGCACCGCGCCATCGCGCCGTGTATGCGGCGGGGGCGCTGGCGCTCTGTACGGCAACGGCACTGTTGCTCGTCGGCACCACGTCGATCCTGATTCCGATCGTTTTCGACGGTGGGCTCGCCGTTCTTGCGGCCGCGTGCGTGGCGGATGCCCGGTTGCGCAGCGCACTCCGGCCGCGTGTCACCGCCGCGGGCACCGCGCAGCCTTCGATCAGGGACGCCGCGTGGCAGGAGGTGCTGCCGGTGCCGCCTGCGCACTTGCCGGCACCAGATCATCGCGCCTGACCGCCGCCTGCGCGGCCTGCAGCAGACCGGCGAGTCGCGTGTTGTTCATCGGCGCCCGCAGCACGCCGCCACCGCCGCCGAGGCTCGAGAAGAGCAGCTCGCCGGTGGGCGTGAAGATGAAGCTGCCGGCCCACTTGCGCTGCAGCGTGTAAAGCTTGGCCACGCGCACGTTGCCGCGCGACGCGATCGCCGCGGACCAGGCGAGCCAGCTGCCGCGGCCATCGACGACGGCATACAGCGAGAGGCGATGCGGCTTCTCGTCGGTGGGTATGCTCATCAGCGCCGGCACCAGCAGTTCCTCGAAGCCGTCGAGCGCGATGCTCCAGGGCGGCGATGGAATCGCCACGCTGGTATCGCGGCTGCCTGAGTCGAACAGAAAACCCTTCGAGACGCGGAACGGACGCCAGTACGGACCCACGGGCTGGATCGCGGAGCCGGGTTCGTAGAGCGAGGCCGTCAGCAGTTCGACATCCTTCCAGATGGCGCGCAGTTCATCACGCCAACCGTTGCGACGGAACTGTCGCAACACGAGCGTATCGCCACGCCACTCGCGGTAATGCAGGGCCGCCGTGTCGCCGCCCGCGGCGCTCACCGTCACCTCACCGCGTCGCGGCAGGTTGAGCACCCCTGCCGCCGCCGCCGAGTCCACCACACGCTCGATGGTGGCGCTCTCCAGCCGCACGGGGACCGTGTCGGAAATGGCGTGCGGCGGCGCCCAGCCACGACCCGTCAGGCGTCGCGCGTGCTCCCGGAAGATCACGGCGCCATCGCTGGTGCGGATCAGCTGCCGGTCGAGTTCCTCACCAGCCAGCACCGACCAGGGTCGCAGCGTGTCGGCGGGCAGGTTGGCCTGCGGACGCAGCAGCAGCAGCCCACTGGCGGAGTCCGTCATGGCCCGACGGACGAACACCGGCAGCAGCGACATGCCGAGGGTATCGACCGGCACGCCGATGGTGACGGAATTGGCGGCGAGAATACGCGTGATGCTGCGCTGTGATGCGGTGCGCACCGAATCGATGCGGGCGCCGCGGTCAGGCAGCGCCGCCCCCGGCCGCAAGTCGCTGCAACGGGCGTTCAGCAGCGTGGAGACTTCCCGGCCGAGCGCGAGCGTGTCGCCGCTCATCTCCGTGACCAGTCCCGTGGGTCCGTACGTCACGCCGATGTCCACGCTCTCGTCGCGAAGCCCGAGCTTGGTGCGGCGGATGTCGAGCTGGTAGCCGGTGGCGGTGCGACGCAGCGTGCGACGATCGACGAATTGCCGGTCGACCACGGCGCCCTGCACCTTCTGCCCACTCCCGCTGAGCTGCTGCACGCGCAGGCTGCCGACCTGCCACCAGATGCCGAGGCGGGCGCACGGCTGCTGCGCCGGCAGGCTGAGCGACATGCCGAGTGCAGCGGCTGCGGCGAGGGCGAAGGGCCTGACGATCATGTCTCTCAGCGGCCGGAAGGGAGGGAGCGCGATGTCTGGCGCTCCGTGATCATGCACACGCTATCACGCTACCGCTGTCATCGTGCAGTGGCGAGGCCTGGTAACGATACGACGCGAGGCGACAGCGCCAAGTCTGGTGTTCAGTCTCTCGAGCGCAAACGTCGCCGCGCCGTGGCTGGCCTGACGCTGCCGCTCACTCGGCGCGGCGGTGCCGCTGCCACTCGTCGCGCTGCACCATGTCGTCAGACGACTCCGTCCGCCGCAGCAGCTGCACGCGGCCGTCGGCATGCACCGCCACCACGCCCGGCTGCCCGAACGAGAAGCTGCTGCCGTCGCTGATGAAGTAGGCACCGGAGTCCATCATCACGAGCCGGTCCCCGCGCGACAGTGCGGGCAGCGACCAGGCCAGCGACGCCACGTCGCCGAGGTGGCAGATGGGCCCCACGATGCGATAGACCTGCGCACCACGCCGCAGCTCCGCGGCCTGATGCGCGATGCCGATCTGGTGATATTCGTCAGAGGCGCCGGGCGCGACAGCGGTGCCAACGTCGGTGACGGCGTAGCTGAACGGATCGCCCTGACGCAGCTCGAGCACGGTGCTGAGCAGCGCCTGCGCGTCGGCGGAGAGGGCGCGACCCGGCTCCATCACGATCTCGGGTACCGACATGCCGCTGCGGTCGCAGCACTCGCGCACACGCCGGCACACCCAGGCGGAGTACTCGGCGGGCGACAGCGTGGCATCGGGATCCGGGGCGCTGGCCGGTACGCCGAAGGTGCGCGCCAGACGCCGTGCGCGGCCGACCAGCGGCGCCACGGAGCGTACTGCGAGCGATCCGCCGACATCGAGCATGCGACATTCCCAGCCGGTGGCGTCGCGCAGATGCCTCGCGAAGTCGAGCATCGGATCGACGTGACTGGCCAGTTCCGCCTCGGTCCGCATGTACGAGCCGCGATGGCAGTGCAGGCTGACCGGCTCCAGCCACTCGTGCGCCATCGCTTCCCGCACCACCGCAACGGTGTCGTCGTCCCAGAGCGGCAGTCCGAACTGCCCCATGGCGCCCGACGTGACGCGGAATCCGACGCGCACGCGCCGGCCGAGCCGTGCCGCGATGGCGCCGACACGCTGCATCTCCTCGCGGTGGTTGAGATGGATGGCCTTGATGCCATGCGCCACCGCCCACGCGATCGACGCATCCGACTTGGCGGGGCCGTTGTAGATGATCTGCGACGCCGGCACACCGAGTTCGCGCACGAGCCACAACTCGTGTTCTGAGATCACTTCGGCCTGCGCGCCATTGGCGAAGAGGATCGCGAGCATGCCCGGCACGGGATACGTCTTCACGGAGCAGCAGACGGTGGGATGCAGCACACCGTCGCCATGCGCGAACGCGTCGAAATTGGCGAGCAGGTGCGGCACGTTCAGCACATGCAGTGGCGATCCATGCTGCATCATCACATCGCCGAGCGACACGCCATGCAGCGAAAGCCCGCGCGCATGCGCCGCGTAGCCCCAGTACGACCATGGCAGCCGACGCATGGTGTCGCGCTGCACACACCAGTGGTGCACCCGTGCACGCAGCACTGCCTTCCACCCGCGGTTCACCGGAACAGCTCGCGGTAGCTCGAGCGGGGATATCGTATCCACTGGCGGAGGTATCGCTTGCGATCCGCTTCGGCAGGGAGGGGATCGTCGTCGGCACTGACGAAATCGAACACGTCCGGCGATGCCATCCACATCTTCCATGTGGCAAACGCCTGCGGATCGAGTCGTCCGGCCACGCGTTGTGCACGCAGCAACGACTGGAACAGCCACCGGTTGCAGTACCGCTGCGTGGCGGCGTCGTCACCGCGAAGCGTGCGCGCGGACTGTGTCACGAGCGCCGCGAACTGCGCGGTGTCACCCGTTGCGGCGGCGAGCACCATGCGTGGCAACGCCAGCCCGCGACTGACCTCGAAGTTCATCTGCCCGTAATAGCGCGGATTGAAATCCATGAGATAGAAATGATCGGCGCGCGCGACGTGGATGAACTCGACTTCGCAGACGCCGCAGTAGCCCGTCGCGCGGGCGATCGCCTCGATCTTGGCGACGAGGCGCGGCAGCAGCGTGCGCCCCTCGAACGCGACACCGACGCCGACACGCACGGGAATCTGGAACACCTTCACCGAGGCGCGGGCGGCGCAGAGTGTCCCCGTGCGATCGATGAATCCGGCGACGGAATACGTGAACTGCTGCGCCTCGGGCATGTACTGCTGCACCAGCGGCCACTGGATGTCGGCCGGGGCATGACGCAGAAACTCGTCGGTGTACCAGCCGGGCTGCCGCATGCGCGCGATGGCCGCCAGCAGGGTGGCGGTATCCGCCGCCACGATGCCTTTCACCTTGGTCGCAAGCCCTGCCTGTGTGCGCGGCTTGACGATCACCGGATAGCGGTCGTCGCGCTCGAGTTCCGCGGTGATCTGCCGCAGCGAGTCGTCACTGGCAGGGCGCCAGGTCTCGGGATGCGGTACTCCGGTCGCGACGGCATGCGCGTACAGCTGCGACTTGTCGAGCAGCGCCACCACGGCGGCAGCAGCGGGCTGGTAGAGCGCGAAATGCCGCCGTAATTCCTCCTGACGGAGCGCCATCATCCAGGCGGCATCATCCGACGTCGGGTAGAGCAGCGTCCCGGGATGGCGCGCACCATCGGCGAGCAGGCGTTCGAGCCGCGAAGCCGCATGCCAGTCAGGCTCGGCGACGATCCGTTCGTGACAGTACCGACTGGTCGCCGACCGCGACGGCACACCCTCGGCATCGATCACGGCCACCTGCACCCCGGCGCGCCCGAGATCGCGCACGGCGGCCAGCGTCCCATAGTGGTCGGTATCGCCCAGCAAGGCGCGCGCGCCGGTCCCGCTCACCGCGCGTCGCGCTCCGTCAGATCCGGGCCACCGCGAGGCGGCGCGCTCACCACGCGGTGGCGGGACGGCGATGATCGGGGCAGGTGAAAAGGCATGGCATTCACAGAGGTCCGTTCGCGTTTGTTCACCCGCGCCGGTACTCCGGGGCGTGCCGTAGACAGGGAGGTTAAACCAGAAAGACGACATGCCGGAGAGATGCGTCACCCCGGCCCCCTGTCACGCGCGACGGCGTGCGCGGATCGTCTGTTCGTTCATCAGGGCCGACGGCCCCGGTGAGACTTCCGGGGTTGCGTGGCGCGTCACAGCGACGCGCCACCCAACCCCGGTGGCGGAACCGTCACCACTCAGGCGACCGGCTCCGGCTTCTTCGCTCCCGGCTCGCTGTCGATGACGGCCTGTGCGATCTGGGCCATCGGCACCGAGTTGTCCTGTGAGCTTCGCTGCATGATGCGATACGCTTCCTGTTCGGTGCTGCCGGTGCGCCGCATCAGGATTCCCTTGGCTCGTTCGATCAGCTTCCGCTCTTCCAGCTTCTGCTTCCAGAAGGCGGCGTCCTGACGGCTTTCCGAGAGTTCACGGGCGCGGGCCACGGCGAGGCGCAGCGTGCTGTCGAGGATGCCCGGCGGCGCCGGCTTCGGCAGGAAGGCGATGGCGGCCGTGGCACGGGCGTCATCGGCGCTGAGTGAGACCGACTGGTCGCCGCTGAACAGCACGACGGCCGTGGGCGCACCGGTCGCGGTGATCGCCTTCGCCGCATCGATGCCGCTGCCATCGGGCATGTGCACATCGAGCAACACCACATCGGGCACGACATCGGACGCCACCGCGATCGCCTCGCGCCCGGTGCCGGCTTCACCAACGACGGCGTAGCCCATCGAGACGAGCAGCTCACTCAGGAGCGGCCGTGCATGCACATCATCATCCGCGAGAACGACCCGGATCGGTGAGTCAGCCATAACGAGCCTTTGCGGAAACGCAGTGGGAAGGGAGCCCAGCAGGAGCGATGCGGCGGAATGTAGCAGATGTGGCGTCACTAACTGTAGCGGCCGTCGAGCGCAATTCCTGCCGCATGCGCGCCGGCGTGCGGCTCATCGCGCCGACACCTGCGCCAGGAGTTCGTCGGCCACGAGCGGCTTGCGGAGCGAGAAGTGCGCATCCGCCATCGATTCCGGCCGCAATTCCCAGCCGGTGATGACGCCGACCCGCATGTGCGGAAAGCGGCGCCGGATGCGCGACGCGAGCTCGGTCCCGACGCCATCGGGCAGGCCGATGTCGGTCACGACCACATCGAACGGCGGGGCGGCGCCGTCCAGCATCGCATCGGCCGCCGCCATCGTCGCCACCGCGACCACCTCGTGGCCGGCCATCTGCAGCACCTGCGTCACCAGTTCGCGGCCGTCGAGGTGATCCTCGACCACCAGAATGCGACGCGGGGCCAACTGATGCGGATCGATCGCCGCCACCGCGGGAGGCGTCTGGGTGAGGGGATCGGCGACGGGGAAGAGGAGTCGGACCGTGGTGCCGCGGCCGATCTCCGAGTCGATCTCGACGCGCCCGTTGTGGCGCTTCACCACGCCGTAGACCTCCGCCAGACCGAGACCGCTGCCGTTCGCGCCCTTGGTGCTGAAGAACGGCTCGAAGGCGCGCTCGCGCACTTCGGCACTCATACCATGACCCGTGTCGTGCACCTCGACGATGGCGTTCGCACGATCGCGACGCACGGTGACGCCAAGGGTGCCGCCGCCCTTCATCGCGTCGAGCGCGTTCTGGATCAGGTTGAGCAGTGCCTCGCGCACTTCCCCGGCCACCGCGCGCGCCATCACGCCGTCGTCGAACAGGCGGTTCAGCAGCACCACGCCGCCGCCCACCCGCTCGGCCCAGAGCGGGCGCGTCATCGCGATCACTTCGTCGGTGATCACTGCCAGGTCGATCTTCGCGTCGGGGGCGAGGGTGATCGGATCCTGCCGGAGGAAGCGGCCGACGCGCGACGCCGTGGCGGCGCCCGTCTCGGCGGCGCGGGCGATGCGCACGGCGTAGTCGCGCACCTTCTCCGGATTGTTCGCGTGCAGTTGCAGCAGGTGCGCGGCGGCGACGATCGGGTTGAGCGCGTTGTTCACGTCGTGCATCACGCCAGCGGCCAGCTGCCCCACCGCGGCCAGGCGGCGCTCACGGCTGCGCGTCTCCTCGAGGCGACGGATCTCGGCGGTGCGCTCCTTCACCTGCTGCTCGAGGCGCTCCGCTTCGGTGGAGACCACCGCGTACAACTCATTGGCGCGGCGCACCTGCTCCGCCAGCTCGCGTGCGAGCCGTGTGCGATCGGTGACGTCCCGTTCGACGGTGACGGCACCGACGACGTGGCTGCCCGCATCACGCAGCGGATTCGAGTTCACCTCGATGATCTGCTCGCCTTCGACACCGCGACGCACCAGCATGGTCTCGTTGCGCACCGTCTCGCCACGCAGTGCGCGCGCGGTGGGATGTTCGTGCACGAAGAGCGAGGTGCCGTCGGCGCGTCGTGGCAGGTCGGCGCGCCAGAGCTCGCGCAGTGAGGCGAGATCCTGTGCGGCGTGCTCCGCCTGGGCAGCGGAGTTCTGTCGCGTGACGACACCCTGCTGATCGAAGACGCGCACACTTTCCGGCAGCACGTCGAAGATCGCTTCGAGCTGCGCGACGCTGCGCGCGAGTGCCTGACGGAGCCCCTCGATCTCGGTGACTTCGCTGCCGACGATCAGCAGCCCACCGGAGTGCAGCGGCACGAACGTGAGCTCGACCATCTGCAACGCGCTGGCCGTATTGCGGAAGGCCACGCGACGTGTGCGCGATTCCATGCGGATGGTGGCCGCATCGATTTCGTCGCTCAGGTCGGCCAGTGCATTCGGGAAGGCATCGTAGGCATTCGGACGCCATCCGGCAGGCACCAGCGCGCCGATCAGCGTGCGATAGCGCAGGTTCGCGCGCATCAGCAGCAGGTCGGCGTCGAACTCGGCGACCGCCAGCGGCAGGGCATCGAAGATGTGCTCGAGCCGCGCGACGGTCGCGAGTGGCGACGACGGCAGGTCCGCGAGGTAGGGCGTAGTGCTCGGCATCGCCATGCGTGAGGGTACGCGTCCGAGGCGATCCCGTCAACGAGCAACCTCGAGCGTCGCCGCGGCGGTGACGCCACGCGACCAAAGGGTCAGACACCATGGTCGGACACCATGGTCGCCCGATCAGAGGATCAAAGCGTCAGACACCATGGTCGGTTCAGGCCGCGGCATCGCTGGCGGCCGACCGCTCGCGCTCGCGCGCGCGACTGGTGCCCAGCAAGCGATGCGCCGTGGTGCCGGTGATGAGCCGAACGCCGCGCTGGTACGTGAAGTATTGGTACGCCCACTGCACGAACACCGTGACGCGATTGCGAAAGCCGGCCAGATACATGATGTGGACGAAAAGCCACGTGAGCCACGCGAACCCGCCGGTCATCTGCAGCTTGCCGACCTTGGCGACGGCTCGATACCGGCCGATGGTCGCCAGATCACCCTTGTTGAAGTACGCGAAGGGTGTGCGCGACCGGTGCGCGAGATCGGCGATGATCCCGCGCGCGGCGTGCTCGCCCATCTGATTTGCCGCCGGTGCGACGGCGGGCACCGGGCGACCGTCGCTGGTGGTGACGGCCGCGACGTCGCCGATCGCAAACACCTGTTCGTGTCCAGGCAGTGACAGGTCCGACTCCACGAGCACGCGACCGACGCGGTCGAGGGGCACGCCGAGCAGCCGGGCGAGCGGTGACGCCTGATTGCCGGCACCCCAGAAGACGGTGTGGGCGAGGATGCGCTCACCGCTGGCGAGCGTCACGCCCGCGTCGTCCACACCGGCGACGACGGTATTGAGGCGCACCTCGACACCAAGATCGTCGAGGTCGCGCTTCGCCCTCGCGCTCAGTGCCTCAGGGAAGGTCGGGAGCACGCGGCCGCCGCCTTCGACGAGGATCACGCGTGCCTTTGACGGATCGATGCGCCGGAAGTCGTCCTTGAGCGTCTTGCGCGTGACTTCCGGAATCATCCCTGCCAGTTCGACACCGGTCGGGCCGGCACCGACGATCACGAAGGTGAGCAGGGCATCGCGTTCGCCGGAGGCGCTGGCACGTTCGGCGGCCTCGAAGCTGAGGAGGAAGCGGCGACGCATCTCGAGCGCGTCCTCGATGCTCTTGAGTCCCGGCGCATGCGCTTCCCAGTCGGGATGACCGAAGTAGGCGTGACGCGCGCCGGCGGCGACGAGGAGGTAGTCCCACTCCACCGTGGAGGTGCCGGCATCGAGTGACAGCGTTCTGGCGGTGAGATCGATGCCGTCCACCTCCGCCATGATGACCGTCGCATTCTCCTGATGCCGGAGCATCCAGCGGATCGGGACGGTGATGTCGGCGGGGTTCAGCACGGCCATCGCCACCTGATAGAGCAGTGGCTGAAAGAGGTGGTGGTTTGTGCGGTCGATCAGCGTGATGCGGACGTCACTGCGGGCGAGCGTGCGCGTGGCGGTGAGTCCCGCGAATCCACCACCGATGACGACGACGTGCGGCCGCGGGTCGGACGCATGCGTGCTGGTGATCCGGGTACTGGTATGCGGTTCGGCGGGCATGGAGCGCTCCATTGCGCCCTGTCCGGGAACCATCACGATCCGGGGGAGGCGCTGTAGGGGAAAGACGCGGCCGGGCCGCGCTTGTGAAACTTTTCACAAGTTGGACCCGACCGCAACTCAGCGGTCCCATGTTACAGCGAACTCTTCCATTGTCTTCGTGCCCCCTGCGCGCTCCGGACGAGCTCGCTGACGTGTCATCAGCGCAATGCACTGGCCCGGTTGATGCATTGCTGCTGAGCACGACACCTGCACGGCGATTGCCCCAATGGCTGAGCCACTGGCGTGGAATCGGAGACAGATTGTCATCGTGTCGCGGCGATGATGCTGCGGCAGAAGGAGACTCCATGCACACCCGGACGCTTCGCCCTGACGCCGTTGGCGTCACCGCCGCAGTCGCTGTCGCCTTCGCCGGCACGCTCGGCACATTCCTGCTCGCACGACTCGGCCGCTTTTCCGGCTGGTCGCTGCTTGCGCTGGCCGCCGTGGCCGCGACCTCGGCGTGGTTCATCCACGCGAGGCGCACGCTGCGAGGCCCCGACGGCGCCACCGACATCCTCGACCTCTCGGACTGGGGCATCCGGCACTATCGCGATGATCTCGTCCAGTCGGCGATCGCGTGGTCCGACCTCGAGGAAGTGCTGGTGGTCACCACCAGGGAAGGTGAGGCCGAGGATACGCTACACCTGGTGCTCAACGGCACCAGCGGCGCGTCGGTGGTGGTGCCGCACTTCGTCGCCGTGGAGTCGGGCGTGCTGACCGAACTGGAGCAGCGCCTGGCGGGGTACGACACGAAAACGTTCTTCGACGCGATCATGCATCACGGCACCGACGTCTTCGTCGTGTGGCGTGCGGAGCGCGCGGCGGTGAACACGCCCGTGAAGCTCGACTGGCAGGTGCGGAAGCAGGACGATCGGCCGCGGTAAGCGAGAGTTCTTCGCGGGGTCGAACTGTTCTCGCGGAGGTCGCGGAGGAGCGGAGGGTCGCGGAGAACTGCAGTAATTGGGGAACTGCTTTCGTGGGTCGAGTGCGGTTCCCTTTGTCTTTCCTCCGCGGCCCTCCGCTCCTCCGCGAGCTCCGCGAAAACAGTTGCCTTTTCAGAGAGCGTGGTCGCGCGATATCAGAGCTTCAGATAGCTCCACTCTTTCGAGAACGGGATGCTGCTCATCAGCACACCGCGATCTTTCGTGACGAGCAGGCGATCGCTGGGATTGATGCCGATGCCGCACTGCGCGTCATACAGTCCTGGCTCGACGGAGAAGGTCATGCCTTCCTGCACGACGGTGTCGTCCCCGAGTGCGAGGAACGGCGCCTGATGTCCTTCGAAGTTGGTGCCCTGTCCATGGCCGGGGCGGTGATAGATGAAGTCCTGCATCCCGGCCTTGATCTGGTAGGCGTGCACTTTCTGCGCGATCTCGGAACAGACGGCGCCGGGCTTCGTTTCCTCGGCGATGATCTGCACGGTATCCGCGACCACGTGCCACATGCGGTCGTGGTGTGATGTGCTGGGTATGATGATGTAGTTGCGATAGCCTTCGCCGCCGAATCCACCGAGGAGGATGTCGCAGTTGACGTAGACCGGCTGACCGCGCTGCAGCGTGGTGTGGAAGAACTGGTTCGGGTGCGGATACGCCGTGGCGACACCGGCGCGCACGTAGTTCCCCGTGACTTCCATGCCGACGGCGCTGTGCGGTTTCCCGTCGCGCTTCACGTCGCGCATCATGAGGTTGATGCCATAGGCGCTGAGTGCCTGCCCCACCTCGTAGTCGGTGGCGTTCGTGCCGCGCTCGAGGATGTAGTCGCGGGCGAAGCAATGGACCTTGTCGAAGTACCGGTAGGCGCGCTGGATGAGCGCGATCTCCTCGGGCGTCTTGATGATGCGCTGTGCGGTGCAGAGATCACTGATGCCGATGTTTCGCGACCCGGGCAGCGTCGCGGTGAACACGCGGTCGGCGCTCGGCGTCAGTTCGCGTTCGAGGCCGATGGTCTTGCCGGCGAGGCCACGCTCTTTCAGGTGCGTGAGCACCCAGGTCCAGAGGTCCACGCGATTGCCGCGCACGTTCTGTCCGCGATTGGGAAAGCCGCCTTCGGCGTGCGGGTAACAGAAGTAGTAGGTGTTTTCCGTGCACCACCAGGACGTGATGAGATCACGGTCGATGGCGGGGGAGAACCAGTACAGCGTTTCGGGTTCATCGACCAGCAGGAGCGCCCACGTGGTGCGTTCGCCGCTGCCACGGAAGCAGCCGGTGAAGTAGACGAGGTTCGTGTCGGTCTGCAGCAGGATGGCGTCCACGCCGCGCGCCTTGGCTGCCTGCCGCAGCCGATTGCTGGCGGCTTTGTACCAGGCGAGCGGGAGGCGGTCCACGCCGACGGGTGCAGGGGCAGGGTGATGCGGGTTACGCACCAGCAATCGCTCGGAGCCGCCGCGTGGTGCCTCGTCGAGCGCAGCCAGTTCCGCAGAGGCGGCGGCCGATGCGGCGAGCGACACTCCGATGGTGCGGACGAAATCGCGGCGGGTGGACATCGCACAACCTCGGTACGGGTGATGGGCGCTCCGTTCGAGTCGGACGGAGAGCGGGCGATCTGTGACCGGTTACTGCGTACTTCGAACAGCGAACGGCGAACGGCAAACAGCGATCGCAGAACAGAACTGCCGCAGAAAGGCACGACCGCAGAACAGAATGGGAGGTGGGCGGCCGCGTCAGGAATCAGGATCTGAGCAACGGCAACGGCAACGGCAACGGCAACGGCAACGGCAAATCGCAAAACTGCGACAGCCACGCAAACTGCGACAGCCATGCAAAAGAGCGACAGCCACGCAAAACAACGGCAGACTGGCGAGACAGCGGCAGACACGAAACGCAGAAACAGCGTCTGGCTGGGGTGCTGGTATACTGGCGTCATGCGGGGACCACGGCCAGATCGACTTCAGCCCTGACGTCCGGGCTGAACCGTCGAGGTTGCGGCGGAGCAGCCCGGCAGTGTTGCGGACAGTCGCAGTTTTGCGTTTCGCCGTTTGTACTTTCGCAGGGCTTCTTGCGTGCTGTCGGGGTGGGGTGTCGGGCTGTGTGGCGCATCGGCATCTTGTGCGGACGCCAGCAGGGCGGCGGTGCTGGGTTGCTGGTCATGCCTGACTGACACGGACACGAAACATGCAGCGGACTGCGGTCGTATCACTCGTCACGCACGCGTTGCTGGGACTGGGCGCGTCGCACCTCGTCATGCCGGCCAATTCAGCGTCGGCGTCGACGATCACTCATCGGGAGCAGATCGTGCCCAAGCACGCGCGCGGAACGTTCGAGGTCCAGATCACACCGCTGCCTGCCGACGAGTATGCCGATGCGGCCTCGATGGGTCGCATGCTGCTGGACAAGCAGTTCAGCGGCGACATGACCGGCACGGCCAAGGGCCAGATGATCACGGGCATGGGCAGCGTCAAGGGCTCGGCGGCATATTCGGCGATCGAACGTGTCACGGGGAGCGTGAACGGACGCAGCGGGACGTTCCTGCTGCAGCACACCGGCATCATGCACGACGGTGCGCAGGAGCTCTCCATCACGATCGTGCCGGCCAGCGGCACCGGCGAGCTGACGGGCATTGCGGGCACCTTCGCGCTGACCATCGAAGGGAAGGTGCATCGCTACGATCTCACCTATACCCTGCCCGAGCAGCACTGAGGGCATCGTGGCCGCGTCACGCAGCATCTCGCGCACGTCGCGCAGCGTCACACGATCGCTGAAGACGCAGGTCGTCACACTCGGCGCGTCGGCGACGGCGTTGTGGGCGACGTTCGGCGTCAACCTGCTGCTGGGTGGCGCGCTGCTGCGCTTCGGCATCGTGCCGCGCACCACCGACGGGTTGATCGGCATCGTCGCCGCCCCGTTCCTGCACGCGAATCTCGCGCACCTGACGGCGAACACGGTGTCGTTCCTGCTGTTCGGCTGGCTGGTGCTGCTGCGCGACCGACGTCATTTCGGCGTCGTCACGCTGTTCGCAATGCTCGGCAGCGGACTGCTGTCGTGGGCGCTTGGCGCACCGGGGTCGGTGCACATCGGCGCGAGCGGCGTGGTCTTCGGCTTCTTCGGCTTCCTGCTCCTCGCCGGGTTCTATGCAAGGAGCGCGGGGAGCATTCTGCTGAGTCTCGCCGTGGCGGTGCTCTGGGGCGGGACGGTGTTTGGCGTGCTGCCAGGCACCCCCGGCGTCAGCTGGCAGGGGCACCTGGGCGGGTTCATCGGCGGGGTGTTGGCGGCGCGGCGGTACCGGGTCGCACGATGACGACGCCTGATCTCTCCGGCACGCTCGCGTTCCTGCGTCAGACGGAGAAACTCAAGACCACCTACCGCAGCGGCTTCACCTCCGACGGCATGCGCGAGAGTGTCGCGGAACACACCTGGCGCATCTGCATGATGGCGGTGGTGCTGGCCCCGCACTTCCCGGATGTCGATTTCGCACGGCTCGTGAAGATCTGCATCGTGCACGACCTGGGCGAGATCATCGGTGGCGACATTCCCGCGCCCGTGCAGGCGCGGCGCATGGCTGATGGCGGTGGCGCGACCAAGGCCGAGGCTGAGCGTCACGACCTGCTGACGCTCGTAGCGTCGCTGCCGCCGGCGGTCGCAGCGCACATCGTTGCCCTCTGGGATGAGTACGAGGCTGCAGCGACGCCGGAAGCCCGGCTGGCGAAGGCGCTCGACAAGCTCGAGACGATCATGCAGCACACGCAGGGCGATAACCCGCCGGACTTCGACTATCGCTTCAATCTGCAGTACGGACGGCAATACACCGCCGACCATCCCGTAATCGTGTCGCTCCGGGCCACACTCGACGACGACGCGGCCCGTCGTGACGACGCTGCGGCACAGGCGCGTACGAGCGATCCGTCATCCGTGACGCCCTGACACGGAGGCGGGGCACCACGCCCGTGGCTCCCGCCTCCGCGGTCACGCAGCCGGGTCACCCGGCGACGTTCAGCGCCTGCGCCCGCCGCGCCCACCGCCACCGATCACGATCGGCACGCCATAGAATCCCGCATAAAACGGTCGATACCCCCACCCGTACGCACCGAACGGGCTGTACCACGGATCGAAGAACGGGTACCCGTACCCCATGCCAACGCCCATCCGCATGCCACCACGCCGCGCGTCCTGTTCGGTGTCGCGCGGGTTGCCCTGCACCTCGAGCGGCGCGATCGCCACCGACGCATTCCCGGCGACGTCACGACACCTGCGCCCCTCCTTCTCGGCCTTGGCCACCAGCTTGCCATCGTGCCAGAGTTCGAGCGGGTCCTTCGACTTCGATTCCAGCTCCACCTGTTCGCGCCCCTCGAGGGTGAGCGGCACGTGCTGGGTGCCCTTCTCCACGGCGTATTCGACCGTGACCGGGTTCGGACCGTCGTTGCGGATCACGAAGCGGTCGTCGCAGAGCGAGCCGAAGGTCAGGTGCGCGATGTCGGCGATCGGTCGCCGGGAGACCTGCGTGATCTGCGCGTCGAGCCGCGCGGCGGTGATGCCGGTGGCGGCGACGAGTGCGACCAGCAGCGGGCCCTGCTTGTTCACGATGTGCATCGGTCTACCTCCATGATGGTCTGCGGCGCGCGACTGGCCCGCGACGCACGCGCCGAAGGCCAGTGAAGCAGACACGCAGCACGGAATGCTCCCCCATGCCACCGTCGGCGAGGACGTGAAGCGGCTACTGCCGGAGCGCCGCCTTCGCTGCGTCGACGATCGCCTTCACCTCGCGCAGCAGCTGCGGTCCATTATACGGAATGCCATCCTTGATGATCCACTCGCTGCCGAGCGTACGGACTTCCTTACCCTCGCGCAGCGCCGAGGTGCCGCCGGCATAAAGAACCTTGATGTCCTCGAGCGGGTTGCCGTCCACGACGATCAGGTCGGCCATCCAGCCGACGCGTACACGTCCGATGCGCGACTCCTCGCCGAGGATCTTCGCGTTGTTGCCGGTGCAGTGCTCGATGACTTTGAGCGGATGGAAGCCCGCTTCGGCGTGCAGCTCCATCTCGCGCACGAGCGCGTAGCCGTAGAGCTCGTAGATGAAGCCCGCGTCGTCACCGCAGCCGATCAGGCCACCCTTGCGCTCGAACTTCCGCAGCGCATCCATCCAGATGCGGTAGTTCTCCTTCCAGTACACCTCGTCGGTGCTGCTCCAGCCAATGAAGTACGAACCGTGGTTGGCAGGATCGGGCTTGAAGTAGTTGGCGAGTGACGGATGCAGGTAATCGCGGAACCAGGGCTGGTTCTGCGCGCGCTGCAGGTCGCGACTGGCTTCGTAGATGTCCATCGTGGGCACCCAGGCCACCTTCGCCTTGACCATCGCGCCGAGCAGTGAATCGAGGATCTGCGGATCCGCTTCTCTCCAGAGCCGGCCGGCCCAGCGGAAGCGGTCGGTTTCGTCGGAGTAGTTGTAGTTGCTCGGGAAATTCTGGCGCAGGTTCGGGATGGCGGCGTCGGGAATGCCGTACCAGTGCTCGATGCTGGTGGTGCCGAGGCGCACGTCGTCCCAAGCGTTGGTCTCTTCCACGCCGACGTGATGTGCGACGCGCAGGCCGACCTTCTTCGCTTCGTCCATCATGGCGTCCATGAGGTCGCGCTGCAGGCCGCCGATCTTGATGCCATCCACGCCGATCCGCTTCATCTGCTGCACGCGCGCCCGCGCCTCGACCGGCGTGTTGATGTTGCCGCGATCGAAGAAGGGATAGATGAACATGCGCGGCGCGACGATCTCGCCTCGCGCGGAGCGACCGCGCATCGCGATGCTGTTGTTTTCATCTTCGGCGCCGACTTCACGCACGGTCGTGACGCCGTTGGCGAGCCAGATCTTGTTGTTGTAGTCGAACCCGCCCATCGACTGTCCGGAGCGATTGGACTGGATGTGCGCGTGGGCATTGATCAGCCCGGGCAGCACGTACTTGCCGGTGGCATCGATCTCGGCGTCGGCAGCGGGGCGCTTGCTGCGACCGGCACGGAGCGCCACCGGATCCAGCGACACCATTTCGGTGATGACGTTGCCCTCGACGATGATGTCCATCGGGCCGCGCGTCGGCGTGCCGTTGCCGTCGATGACGAGCGCGTTGCGGATGGCGAGGCGCCTGACGCGTTGCCCGTGCGAGACGCCTGTCGTGGGGCTGGGCTGGGCAGCGAGGGTACTGGCCGCGAGGGCCAGCAGGACGAGGGGTCGAACTCGGGCCATCGGAGCTCCGGGGTGGGCTGGGGTCAGAGAGACCATGCTTCCCCGAACGCGCTCGCGCCAGCGGACGCTGATAAGCTGTAGCCGTCGTCACTGAATTGAGAACACGTGGAGGGAACGATGGCTGCAGACCCGCTGGTGAAGCTCCGAGCGCTCTGTCTCGCATTCCCCGGCGCGGTGGAAAAGGAGGCGTGGGGCGAGCCGACCTTCCGTGCGCCGAAAATTTTCGCCATGTACGCCCGTGCCAACAATCACCACGGTGCCGGTCGGCCTGGCGTGTGGATCAAGGCCATGCCGGCCAACCAGGCGCTGATGATCGAGTCGGACCCCGACCGCTACTTCAAGCCACCGTACGTCGGTCCGGCCGGATGGATCGGTGTCTGGCTCGATCGCCGTCCACCATGGAAGGAGATCGCTGCACTGCTGGACGACGGCTACCGCCAGATCGCCCCGAAGAAGCTGGTGGCGGAACTGGACCACCGCAGCACAACACCGGCGCGGACTCACCGATGAGCGAACTCGAACGCCTCGCCGACGCCATCGAGCGCACGGTGACGGGTCCTGTCTGGCACGGGGCGCCACTCGCGGAGCTGCTGGATGGCACGACCGCCGACGACGCGGTGGCCACACCGATCGAGGGTGCGCATTCGATCTGGGAGCTGGTGCTGCACATCTCGGCGTGGGCGCGCATCGTCGAGAGTCGCTTGGTGATGGTGGCGATCCCCGGGGCCACCGACGCGGAAGACTGGCCGCCGCTATCCACGCCGACGCCGCGCGCCTGGCGGAGCGCCGTGCAGCAGCTGACGGTGTCGCACCAGTCACTGGCGCGAGCCGTTCGCGCGCTCGATCCCGCGTTGCTCGATACCGTCGTTCCCACGCGGACCTACCCGCTGCGCGAGATGCTGCACGGGGTGGTGGAACATGGCGCGTATCACGGCGGGCAGATCGCGCTGATGCTTCGCGGGCTCTGA